>JAPLRF010000050.1:14673-37047 GCA_026399315.1 Gammaproteobacteria bacterium | reverse complement strand
TACACATTATATTTGATGATAATAGTACGCATGCACATATTTATTATATATGGACAATTTATCTTTTCTCAACTACGATACCCCTCGTTATTATTTCCAGGGATGAATTGACGTCCTGAATATTTCTGGAAATATATCATCAATAAATTTGTAATCATTGAATGAGTCCAGAAAGTGCATGCAAGAATTGAAACCATATCACGCTTAGAAATATTTGAGGTAAATACCAAAACTCAACGAAGCGATAAAACAAACCACGATAATAATTCGAAAATTAATTACACAAAAAAACCACGTTCTGATTTTCCGTGTACCCACTATAATCATTTTCCTGTCATTTTAAATTCAGATGGTAGTCCGTGGCCGCACGCAAATCGATTTTTATTGAACAAATTAAAATTGATCATACGACCTGCATATAAAACATTAGAATCAATAGCTATCGATTTACAAAATTTTCATCGCTGGCTTGATAATGAAAAAGTTGATTACATGGAATTTTCAAAAAATATATTTGCTCGCCCAACTTATCAATATTGTACATACCTTCATGATGAAATTAATCAAGGAAATATAAGCCCTAATACAGCGAAGCGTCGCATGGGTAATGTACAAAATTTTTATCGCTGGTTAGAATTTACAGGTATAAAATTTCCTTACCCTTTATGGCAAGAACGTGATGCTTATATAACCTTCAAAGACGACAAGGGATTTAGTGGTTTTAAAAAGGTAAAAAAAACCAACCTAGCTGGCTCAATTAAAACACCAAAGCATCGCAATGATTATAGTGATTGCATAGAAGATGGCGGAAAGTTGCGTCCTTTGCCGAAGGATGAACAAAAAGCGCTTATTCAAGCATTAAAAAATATCTCTAATCCCGAAATGACATTGGCTTTTCTAATTGCGCTCACCACAGGTGCGAGATTACAAACAGTTTTTACCTTTCGACGTCAGTATTTTGAAAAACCTCCCACAGATAATCTTCAAACTATTAAAATAAAAGTGGGTGTGGGAACATTAGTGGATACTAAATACAGCAAATCTATGGTGTTATTTATTCCAGGATGGCTATATGAACGTATTTACATATATATGAAATCTGAACGTGCACAAAAACGATTACAGCGTTCTCACTTCGTTTATGAAAATGAAAATCATCAATACTTATTTCTTACTCATACAGGTTTACCATATTATATTTCCAATAAAGACCCATTTATTGATCGATTCAAAATCCCACCGAAAGGTAATGGTGTTGCGCAATTTATTTTACAACAATTAAAACCTGAGTTAGCCCGCTTAGGACACTCGTACTCAATTCGTTATCACGATCTGCGAGCTACTTATGGAATGAATTTAGTAGAAGAAAAGCTATCGACTTTGTCAGATACGACAGATCTTTTTACTGTGCTCATGCACGTGCGTGATCGCATGGGGCATTGTAAATTGTCAACAACCGAAAACTACTTAAACTATCAAAGAAAAACTAAACTTGCAGTTAGCGTACAAAGCGAATTTGAAAAATATATCATGCAACAAATTGAGCGTTGAGATAATGAAATGGATTGAACGAGAAACGATAGATTTACCAATTGATGCACTGCCATTTGGTGAAGAAGAAAAAATTTTGCTGATAGATTTTTCAAGGCTGAGAGTCGTATTGCCTGGCAAAAAGACTATTCACGATTTAGGAGTATTATGCTTCAAAGAACGCGTAAGAAAAGAGAGGAGTCCATCTAAAAATGGCTATACGATATGGAAAGTTAATCCTGAAACACTTTGCACTGAGCGAAAGCAAGCAATCAAACAGTTTGCAAAATACATTTATTCATTACATTGTTTTGGAAAACGCTCCACAACAATATTTAATCATATTAATGTCCTAAAGCATTTTATTCAGTGGTGCGACAACGAATATCCACAAGTATTTTTAACAATAATAGAAGCTCGAAAAGCATATTTTCTTTATTCTAAAATGTTAAGTGATGAGATACGAAAAAATTCCACACATGTTAATTCAGCAGCAATAAAACAACGTCTAATTCTAAACATATTAAGTGCGATTTTTGACGATAACTGTGGATTTTTGGTTGCGGGTATTAAAAAAATAAGAAATAGTAGGGTTGCTGAAAATAACACAATACCACCTTCAGAAATAATTGCTCAGAAAGCAATTACGTTATATACGCATTTATTTAACGGGATAAGCAAATTTTTGTTACATAAGGAAAACTATCCTTTTCAAATGAAGCTACCTAATGAAACAGTGTGGGTGTTCCCAGGCCATCCAACTTTTTTAACACAGTCAATGTTGCTTAATCAGAGTGAATTGAAAGAAAGATTGTGGGTTTGGGATTATGTGAATGGTAAGATTTTGACATACGAAGAGATCAAGCATCACTATTCAAGACCAGCCCGCGCAAAAGAAATGATAAAAAATGCCATACAATTTTTGAAGAACGCTAATTCAGACCAGTACCATTTCGCTAGATTGAATTTAGCTTTTTTAGCTATCCAAAGCTTTACCATGTTATTTATTGCCAACACAGGGATGAACATTGGACCTCTAAGTCAATTAGCATGGGATACTAATCAAGATTTTCAATGCAACAAAAATATTCAACAAGGTTTTAAAACTGTAAAGCATCGTGCGGGTGGAATGAATGTTGAATTTCATATCACTAATCATTTTTTACCTTATTTCAAAAAATATTTGGAATTACGAAAGTGGGTGTTGCAAGGAACAAACGCCCCATTATTTTTTTTACGAGACAAGCAAAAAAATATTATAAACGTAAATGCCAGTCTTGCAGATAAGCTTCGAAGAAAACTAAAAAAGTTTGATTTGGTACTCCCATCAGCTCGCCAGTGGCGTGCTTATAAATCAGACTGGCTTATCAGAACAACCGATATTGCAACAACTGCTCTTTTATTACAGAACAGCAAGGAAACAGTCGTACAAAGTTATATGGCGGGTTCAAAAATATCTGCGGACAATGAAATGACGGCATTTCTTAACAGCATGCATCTCAAAGTTATTAAAGCAAAGCAAGCTCCTACAACTGAAATTAGTGTGGGTCATTGCTTAGAATATCAGGCGCCAGAAACTGAGGTTTCTGGAAGTACCATACAGCCAGATTGCCATCAAGCTGAGGGATGTTTATTCTGCGTTAAATATCGAGTTCATGCGGATGAAGATGATATTAGAAAACTTTGTAGTTGCCGGTATGTTATTAACGAAACACGAGCATTAGCGGCATCTGAAATGCATTTTGAAAAAGTATTTGGCGTGGTTTTAAATAGAATTGATTCCTTATTGGAATTTATTGCTTCAAAAAATAATTTCTTAAATCAGACTGTAGAACGCATTAAATGCGAAGTGATAGAAGAAGGAAAGCTAACAATTTATTGGGCGTCAAAATTGCAAATATTGACCGAACTCACAGTGGTTTAAATTATGGAAAATGCTTTATTTTATGAATCTTCATTTAATTCAGAGAAAAAATGTGCGCAGCCAGATCATTATGTTCCTGATCTGAAAAAAGTCTGTCGGCCAAACAGCGATTTTGTGATTTCAAGAAAAGCGGATGGTTCCATATTATCAAGGTATGGTGATGATACTTGGTTACTGTGGCCTTATCGAAATACACCGAGGCGTATTTCAGCATTAAATTTCTTAGATTTCCCTAGTAAAATAAAAGATGATATTAAGTGGGTTTTGTTTATTCTAATTTATATAGCAGATATCGGAAGAGTTAGCACATTAAGCCTGGGTTCACTAGCTCACTATATGATATTACTGAAAAATTTAGGTCTTTTTTCCCATGAAAAAAAGACAACACCTTGTGAAGTGTTGGGATCAGAATTTTTACTGCGAAAATATGTAGACTATCTAATTAGTCATGGTAAAACATTCACGTCGTTTGTAGCTTTGTTAACGCAGTTATTTTCTATTGGAGTGAAGTTAACTGGTATTCAAGTGATTAATGAAAATACAATAGGGGATATTAGAATATTATATGGATATCATTTTAAAGCACGCCGTCAACATGCAGTGATACCAACAAGAATATATAGTCATCTAATATCTCAGTATTGGAATACCATCGATATTTTCAATGATAATCAAGAAAAAATTACACGTCTTATTAAATCCTGTATTGCTAATCCAGCATATGGTCGCTGCTACATGGTGCAGCGTCGCTTTGGATATCGTATACAAAACTATTTGCCATCTTTTGAAGAAGCAGCTAAAGCACATAAATTAACTGAATTGTTTTTCAAGTATAAAGTTCGCGGTGTAAATCAATTAAGCCGATTTTTGGCTCAAATTCAATATACCTGTAAAGAATTAATTCATGCCTATTCAGGAATGCGAGACAATGAAGCGTTAAGCTTAAAGATTGATTGCTTGCATGTTGAAAAAAATAAACGTGGAGATATAGTTCACCTACTCGGTGAAACTTCTAAGTTGGTCGGCCAACGTAAAACAACTGCTTGGGTTACATCAATTGAAATTAAAAAGGCTGTGGATGTTGCAAAATCAATTGCAAAATTGATTCTTGATTACAAAGGATTTGATCCTGAAAAAACACCATTATTTGTATCGGTATCCTATTTTTCATTTACTTGCGGCGAGCCTCCCATTTTAGATGAAATAAGTGTGAATCATACTTTTGATAAAAAACGAAATCATGCGCATCACTTAATTGATTGCAATTTTATAAAAATATTGGATGAAGATATTAAGGATTTAGAAAAAATAGATCCTTTTCGCTCTTGGCAAGAAGAGGTTGAATTTCAAGTGGGTAGTGTATGGCGTACCACAACGCATCAATGGAGGCGGAGTCTTGCATTTTATGTTGCACAGTCAGGCTTGGTGTCGTTGCCAACATTAAAGCGACAGCTTCAGCATATTACCCGTGAAATGACTATTTATTACTGTAACGGCGCTGGATTTAGTGATTTATTTAATAATCCAGAACATTTTATGCATGAACTTAAAAAAACGAAACCCGAAGCTGACGCGTTGGCCTATATTTATAATGTACTCTTGTCTGATGAACCAATTAAAGGTGCCCATGGGCATCATCTTAATTCAAATGAATTTCTTGAAAGCAACAAAACAATACTGCTAGAAAACCGTAAAAAAACTGTTGCGATGTTTAAAAAAGGTGAATTAGCCTACACGGAAACAGCATTGGGCGCTTGTACATCCAGTGGTCCTTGTGACAAAAGATTATTGAGGTCATTCACTGCTTGTTTTAGCTGTCCTAAAGCTGCGATCAAATTATCAAAGGTTGAGCTATTAGTGAGTCGTCAAAAACAATTTCTAAATCGACTTGATACTTCTAGTATTGAATACCAAACTGAAAAAAAAGAATTAGAAGAATTACTGTATTTGCAGAAAAAAATAAATCGTAGTTAAAGAGATGAAAATTATAAGGGTAAAAAGAGATGGCAATGATTGACGAGTACAATGATGCACTGACACGCATCAAAAACAATAATCCTATCCGCGTTCAAAAAGGAAGTCGCATTAACAATGATACGGTTGCCCTTGAGGCTGGGCGAACGAGGGGTTCCATAAAAAAATCAAGAAAAATATTTTCAGTGCTTATTGATGAAATTGAAAAAGCCGCCAAATCGCAGACACAAATAGATACTAACCCAATTCAGAATCGACTTGAAAAATGGAAAAAAGAAAAGGAAAACTATCGCCTTTTATATCATCAAGCACTAAATCGTGAGCTGATGTTATTAGAGCAAATTGCAGATTTAGAAAAGCGCCAAAATGCTTAATTTACCAGGACTACTGAAGCTGCAGTTTTTATATTGGCCGCGCAAATAAACTACGGCAGTCCATTTCACATTAATCCAGCTCTGCAATTGATGGCCCTCTTCGAGCAATAACCCGCTGCAGATCCTCTCCGTTTTCTAAACGAACTCTTTGTTCTTCTGTTAATAGCTTTGCGGAAGAGACAGTAAGCGTATTATTGGCGACAAATTGACTAATCCGAGGTGTCGCAAGATTGCGTCGCTCCTGTTCAGTTAAGCGTATCTCTTCCTCTACAGTCAGTTTGTGATTTGCAATCAACAAAGACAAAGACAAAGACATGTTTTGCGCTACTTGTGTTTGCGGCCTGAAGAATGAAGAAGCAGGAGTGGATGAAGCATTTTGACTATATTCACGATAAAGAAGTTCATGAAAATCCGCGCCTAAACTAAAAAATCCTTGCGTGCCATCCCGTTCTCGTTTTGTGGGTATTCGGGTAAGATTGGACATTGCAGGCGGTGCAAACAGCGTATCTCTTCCCAAACTTGTTGGGGCGGTATGCTGCACAAACTCCTCATTTATTTTCTTTTTTAATAAAGCCATTATTTCATTAATCTGAAAATTTTTGCCGCCATCTCGTGGCACAATCTTTTCAACCTTATCATAATGTTTAAACATCAGCTCCATATCCGCAGGGTCTAATGTTAAAAATTGAGTAAGATCAATTTTTAAGTCGAACAAGCGCCCAACGCTATGAGGGCTATGCTTTATGAAAAGATGGAGTGTTTGTAAGGGCATTTCAAGAAAAGTATCAATGGTAAATATTTTATATGTATTTATCCAGCCCCGAATATTAAAGATATTTTTAATGATGAGCTCAATCTTATCTGCATCAAATAAAACTATTTTTTCGATATTACATAATTTGTTTAATACCTCAAATTTCTCCTTGTTTTCAATAATTACTTTTTTAATTCTTTTATCAATAAACGAAGCAAGTATTTTTAATAATGCGTCAGTCATTGGTTTGGAAATTGCTTCCACAGCATAACGGGATATCATTTGATCGACTCTAATAAGAAATATAAGCGCATTTTTATGCTGTTCTGAAAAACGCTCTGTCTGACGATCTTTTTGCCAGCCTTGCAAGTCAACTGCCGTTAACCCCTCTTTGTGCAATTCAAGCAATGTTTCTAACTGAATACGGTTTAAAGGCCGTATTTCATCTCGAGTAAAACCAGCCAAAATTGCTTTTACTTCATCACTCTCTAATCCATTAATTTTTGCAATAGCATCGGCAGGCGAAAGATGTTCTACACGAATGTAATGAATCAAAGCGTTTATATGTGCTTCTTCAAATTTCAAACCACTATAATTTTCTTTAAAGCTTCGCAAAAGATCACCTGTTAATCCATCTTGATGCAATTTCTCTAGGGCTTGAAGCTTATATTCTGTTAAATTATGGACATCATCTCTTGAAAATCCAGCTGAAATTCTCAATACCTGCTCGTAGTTTAATTTTTTTAGTTCATTAATCGCTTTTGCAGGCGTCCACTTTTTTATTTTTACAAGATAAATTAACGCTTTTTTATGTGATTCTTGAAATGGTTGAGAAAAAACTTGTATCGGAGCCCATTTTAAGAAATGGTATGGGGTTAATCCTTCATGCTGTAATTCATTGAGTGCTTCATAGTGTAACTTTGATAAACCTAAAAACTCATGAAATGGTAGTTTTATTTCTTTAGCCAAACGATTTTTTAACAGCTCAAATACGAGTTCGACTTTATCGAATGTGATTTTCGATAACAGTGACAGAAAGCTATCTGATGAATGATAATTGTATGCAACAAGGTTAAGGTTCTCTTTTTTTGTAAAGATGTTTTCTAACAACGCACAGATTTTTTGAGGATTATTGTTATTAATAAAATTAGCCAATTTTTTTTGTACTTCGTCATCATTTGTTCCTAGTGAGTTTATTATTTTTCTTGGCATATTTGGCATTGCACAGATTCTTCGAATGCCATCAGGCGATAAATCTGTCATGAAATCTATCATGTTTTGTCGTAACTGAGATTCGTAAGCTTTCTTTAATGCTTTTTTATTTTCAGCGTCTGTTGGTTGTTCTGGTTCTGCTATCCAATTGAGAATCAACTCCAGCACTTGTGAAAATAAGGGTGAATTGTGTTCATTAGGCTGATCTTTTGTTAATAGTGCATGTAACAAAATACGATTAATTTCGAAAGGTGATGCATCAATAGCACCTGGAAATTCGGAGGAGGTATTTTCAACAAGCCATCGTTCTAAGGTGTCATCCGTTATTAAAAATGGATTTCTGGAGCCTTCTGGTAATTTCTTTATCTCTTCCTGTATTATTGCAAGATTTTGCTCTACTGTTTCTCCATTTACAAAAATATTTTCAATGAGGTCATAGTGTTTTAATTGATTCAATTGCTTTTGATACGCTGCTTGAATGGCTTTAAATTGAGGTGAGCGTGAATGCGTTTGAAAAATATGCATTAATTCTGCTTCAGTATTTTTAATCGCTATTTGATAGGTTGGATCATCAGAATCGATTAATAAGGCATGATATCGATGCTGATATAACTTCTGAAAAAGTATTTCTGCAAGATGCAAGGATAAAATTTCATCAGAAGATAATGCTGCATTTGACTTGTATCGTTCCCTTAATGCTTCTAAAGTATGATTACGCTTTTCCGCTAATGATTGTAAAGACCCAGCCGCTGATAATGGTTGGCATTTCAGTAGCTCCATCAAAAGCGGATTGACCGTCGGTGGTTGGATAAAGCCAATATTGTCAGCCATCGCGCCGCTTTGGCAGGTTTCTGGATTCAATCCGAACACTGAAAATTGATTTTTTAAATAAGCATCAAGTGCCTCTCTCCATTTTATATCGGGATTGTCTTTTTGTTCTGAAGGAAAACGGTGACGTAAAAAAGTAATGACAGGCGCCACTTCTCGTTCAACCATGCCAAATTGATATAAAACCCAATCTGATACAGCTTCTGATGATTTTTTGCGTGCTGCTTCTACCTCTGATAATTTTTCGGGTACTGCCTCTAATTGTATTTTGATAAATTCAAATAGCATATTTAAAGTGAAAGTATGTTGATCTTCAATTAATACAATCGGTGCTTGATGCGGTCTTTCACAAAAAACATGATTGAGTAAAAACAACATGCCGTGCTGTCTCCCAGCCGCACAAATTGTATAATTTCCTGTTTTTTCTTCATGATATAAATTTCTCAAATAAACAAATAATGAATGGATATGGTCTGCTCTGTCTTTATCAATATTTGATTTAGGCAAGGGTGGTACCATATGTTTGTGATCAAAAAATGATGTGCAAACGAGATTCAAGGTTTCTGCAGGACTGGCAGTCACAATGTCAGTGCTGACTTTAACAACGTCACTTCCTTCCTCCGTCACCACTTTATAAATTTTATTCTGACTCCATTGCTTATCGGAATCGCTCCATTGTTTAAAATTGGGATGTGTATTTGCAATAGCAAGCATTTTAAATAACACATTCATTTTATCTGGATCTGAATAATTGTCGGCTATGTGATCAATGCTACGCAGGGTGGCAACGATAGCAGGATGACGGCTTAATCTTACATTTTTTTCGAATGAATTATTCTTAGTCGTTAAGTAAGTTAAATAATCGATGAGATACTGCTGTGCGTTTTTAGTGTCGGGCGTTGTTTCAATTTCAGTGTTAATGATCTCTGGATAAGTATTTCGCAGCGCACGAATCAAACGTGCAGCTGACGCCTGTGCAGCATCACTATGAGTGCTATCTTGTTTTTGGGCAGCTGCTTTTGCTGCTTCAGTTTGTGGATTACGGCTCATATAAATACCTCAGAGATTTAGGTTATCAATCCGCAGGGAACACTGGCAGAAGAATTATAGACCGGTATTGCGTTGGCGCTGGCCCATTTTTATAACCTATTGATTAATTGACCTCCATTTCAATTTATTTTAGCTATAAATTGTACAAATTCTAAACTAGATAAGCAATACGGTAAAAATACCCTGTTTTTAACAAGGAAGTTTATTCTCCGCTATATGAAATGGGTGAGAGCGTGTTTCTATAACGGATTTTGACCGCTTATGCAGTTGGGAGCTCCAGTAACAAAAACGACTGTTTATATTACCTCAACTCTAATTTCAAATCTGCTAAAACGCTGGCCAATTAGTAGCAATTAAAATGGTTAAAAATTCCGGGTGATACGACTTGTCGTCATAATTGAAATATGGACATATTGATTTATTTTGTCCATAGTTTTTTAAAAAACATGGACAAACTTGAGTTCAGTAACTACTTGAAAATACGTTATTTCACTGTGTCCATAAAAAATTTATAAAATGTAGGAGCGGAAATGCTCCTTGGACGTGGAGATATGCTGGTGAAGTCTTTTGATCGTCATTCTGAAAGGGTGCATGCACCTTTGGTAAGCGAAGATGAAATTGAGAGACATGTTGCAAATTTATGTGCTGGAAAAACAAGTATAACTGATGAGATTAACATTAATCTTCCTGCTAGCAATATTCGCTTTATTGATTTTAAAAAAAATAATGCTGTTGATCGTAAGCCGGAAGATTCTGTTTATGAGCGGGCCATTGCTTTTGTTAGAGAAACGGGAAAAGCATCAACCACCAGTATTCAAAACAAATTTGAAATCGGGTATCAACGGGCTTCGGCGATTATGGAGATGATGGAAGATCGGGGCATTGTGAGTAAACGTACGAGATATAACGGAGCGAGAGAGGTTTTACAATTTTGACCTTGATTAATATAACTCAATGAGATATACTACAAAGAGGTACATATGATGAAAGTATATAAAACGCGGCCATTTGCTAAGTGGGCTGATAGCGAAGGAGTAAGTAATCACGACTTATTGAATGTGATTGATGAAATGTTACAAGGACAAGTTGAAGCCAGCTTAGGTGGTCATCTTTATAAAAAGCGTCTTGCTTTAAAAGGTGGCGGTAAGCGTGGTGGCGCACGAGTTATTTTGGCATTCGTAGCAAGCGATCGATCATTTTTTATATATGGATTTTCAAAAAATGAAAGCGAGAATATTAGCACTAAAGAACTGGCAGCATTAAAAGGAGTTGCAAAACAACTCTTATCCTATTCTGAACATGGCATAAAAATTGCAATCAAAACAGGCGAATTATACGAGGTAATTAGCGATGAAAAACAAAAAAAATAAAATACTTGAAGTGATGCACGATACTGCAAAAGGATTGAATCGAGCAGGTTTAATGGATGCTGAAACAATGGCTGAATTTGATGTGTTATGTTTACCGCCTGTTAAAAAATTTACAGCTGCACAAATTAAAAAATTACGTAAAAGTTTTAGTGTAAGTCAACCTGTTTTTGCAGCGTATTTGAATACTAGCCCAAATACGATTAAACAGTGGGAGCAGGGTATTAGAAATCCAAATTCTATTGCACTTAAAATGCTAAACTTAATAAGTCATAAAGGGCTTTCAGTTTTAAATTATTAAAAAACAGGATTGTGAAAATATGCGATTTGCACATGTTATGATTCGGGTAAATAATTTAGAAGAATCCATCGACTTCTACACAAAAATATTTGGCATGAAATTACAGAAAAAAACTGAAAATGAAGCCTATAAATATACGCTGGTATTTTTAGGATATTCAGATGACCCTCAATCTGAAACGCTGATTGAACTCACATACAATTGGGGAAAATCGGAATATCAACATGGTGATGCATTTGGTCACTTATGTTTTCAGGTAGATGATGTTTACAAAGCATGTGAGCGTATTGAAGCAATGGGTGGTGTTGTGACCAGAAAACCCGGACCAGTAAAAGGGGGTACAACAGTGATTGCCTTTATTAAAGATCCAAATGGCTATCAGATAGAATTGGTTTAGAATTTAGCAAAATGAGTTTTTATTATGGCCATTCAATCTGTTGTCAAATTAGGTAATCAACAATTGGCAACACCATCACTTCCTGTGACTGATTTTTCAGTTCCTGCATTATTTCAGCTAATTCAAGATATGAAAGACACCATGGTAGAAAAGGGTGGAGTAGGTATTGCAGCACCGCAAATCGAATGCAATCTTCGCGTGATCATGTTCGGGTTTGAAAAAAGCATACGATACCCAAATGAAGCGCCAGTGCCATTCACCATTTTAATCAATCCGGTGATTGAAATATTATCTGATGAAATGATTGATGGTTGGGAAGGGTGTTTGAGTGTTCCTGGATTGCGTGGACTTGTACCACGATATCAAAAAATAAAATACACTGGATTTGATTTAGAAAAAAATCCGATTGAACGTATTGTTGAAGGATTTCATGCGCGTATTATTCAACATGAATGTGATCATTTAGATGGTATTTTGTTTCCTCAACGCATTAAAGATATGCGCCATTTTGGATTTGAAGATGAGATTATAAAAAAATGAATTATATTATATCCCCAGCTTTAAATCGTGGTGACACTATTGGATTAATTGCACCATCAAGTCCATTGCAACCGGGTCGTCTTGAAGCGGGCACATCTTATTTATCGCAAAAGGGTTTTAAGGTAAAACCAGGACGTCATTTGCATGATGGTGATCGATTTCTCGCGGGGACAGATGAAAATCGTGCAGCCGACATCATGGAATTTATTTGCGACCCAGAAATTAAAGCGATCATGGCTGTCGCCGGCGGATATGGCTCACAACGTTTGTTGCCTTTGCTTGATTTTGAGCTCATTAAGAAAAATCCAAAAATTATCACCGGTTTTAGCGATACAACAGCTTTGCAATTAGGTTTATTAAAAATGACGGGGCTGGTGTCTTACACCGGATTTACTTTTCGTGATGTTGATAAACCCGATATAGATTCATTAGTTGATGAAACACTGATGAGCTGCTTAACAGATAAATCAATTACTATTACCGAAGGCATTGCCGTTAATCCAGGAAAAGTTAAGGCACCACTTATCGGCGGTAATCTTGAATGTTTAATTTCTTTGATGGGTACGCCTTATCAACCCGACTATCGCAATTGTATTTTATTAATTGAAGATGTATTTGCGGAACCTTTTCAAACCGATTCAAGATTATCGCAATTACATTTGGCGGGTATTTTTGATCATGTGGCGGGTGTTATTTTTGGCACTTTTTCAAATTGTATTGCCAATCACAATCCAGAGCGCGATGGTACAATACAAGATGTCATTTCTGAATGGTCACAAAAAATAAAAGTCCCAACGGTTAAAGAATTTCCGTATGGGCATATTGATCGACGTTGTATGCTGCCTATTGGAAAAGAGATTATTTTGGAGGTGAATGACCAAGACGGAGTCAAGGTTATATTTTAAAATGTAATAGACGATAAATAACCGCTAATATTTACATTTTAATCCCTACTCAATCCAGGTTCTGAATTTCATTCAGATTAAACCCAGAACTGGGGTTATTGATAATGTCTAGTACAGCAGGCTATTTTTTATGACAACGCGTTTTAATAAGCCAACCAAGCGCTTCTTCAGTAGTCGGATTTTTATTTTCAATGGGATTAGATTGACTATTCTCACAGGTTGCTGCAAATAATGCTTCAATCGAAGGTAATAATTGCACTGGCAACCCAGCAGACTTTAATTGTTCTGTCGCGTCTGCGATCTCATGGCGTTGCCGGCAAGCATGCATAACGTGATTTCTCAGCAGCATATCTAAATATTCGTTCAATGGTGCTTTATCAAAATCGGACAATATATCGTACAACAATGCTTTCACACCCTGAGATTCAGCAGCAACCATACATTCAACGGTTAATGCAGATAATCCTTTCATAAACACCGTTCGTAGCAATTTTAATGTGGCAGCATCACCAGGCTTGGAATCTTTCAAGACACGGATCGGTGCGTTCAGCGTTAGCATGAGCGTTACAATTTTCTCTGAACCAGTGCCCGCACACAATAAAGGTGTTTTAACACCAGTTAAATCAACACCACCCATAATAACCACATCAACAAAATTGATATTTCTAGATGCCGCAATAACGTCAGATTTACGCTTATCGCTGGATGATGATGAAGAAAAATCTGCAAACACGGAATATTGCTTTAAGAATGGAATTGCTTCTTTTGCTACAGAGAATGATGTTGAACCAGGAACGCAGGAAATCACGATATCAATTTCCTTTAGCCATTCACCGATATCTTTATGCAAAATAATATTGTTCGTTGCAACTAGCTTTAGTGCCTTTTCTGACGGTCTTGGTGCGCATAATTGCACAGCATACCCAGCATCAATTAATGCCAAAGCATATAAATATCCGACTTCACCGCAGCCGATGATTGCAATATTCATTTATCCCTCTGAAAACTTTTAATTAACTTGATTATTTTTTATTACCCAAGCTTGAATTGCATTTGAGGTATCATCAACCATTGCAATATGCCAATCCGGCCTTATCAAAATATATCGTGATGAATATGTATTCTCTGGTACATGTAAAATCTTTAATTGTGGCAACTGCATTTTTACTTTTTCTTTTCCGCAAACAATTAAAGTACAGTGAGTAGGGGAGAGCAACTCGTAAATTGTTTTCTCCTGGATTTTTTTATACGGTAAAAAATAAACTGGTTGTGTTGTTGGAATATATTCGAGTGGTGGCATTGGCTCTGTAGATTGATTGTTTGATAAGTGTGTTAAGGGTGAATCAAAATAGGCATATCCCATTGCCAATCCCTGAACGAGCGCATGCCTTTTTGCATTTTCTGCATTGGCCTTGGCAAATCCAATAGGGTCTTTATCAGGTGGAAATGCTTTGCGTGTTTCAATAATCGCAAGCGCATTTTTTTCTGCTGCTTCTAAATTCCGTAAACAGACGGGCTTTCGCTCTACTTCAAATGTTTTTAATAATTCATCCGATGCTTTTTTATGAATTATAGCGGATAGTTTCCAGCCAAGATTAGCCACATCGCCTAATCCTGTATTTAAACCAAAGCCACCCGTTGGTGCAAAGGCATGGGCGCTATCGCCGATCAAAAAAACGCGATTATTTTTTGAAAAATATTCAGCAATTTTAATTTGCATGTCCCACAAGTAGGCACTGACAATTTTTTTCTGAAATGGAAAGCCGACCATTATCTCCAATATTTCATCAATATTTATTTTGCCGCAATCTTTTTCACTGGTCGCATTAATAATTTGTGCATACCACAGACCACGCTTTAGATCGACAGGACCCATTGCACCAGGAATAGGATGTAACATAAAAAATATAAAACCTTTTTCGACGGTAATCTTGCTTGCTAATTCTGGTGCTTCAAACATCACGTTAACTACGCTGCGTTTGGGTGCTAATTCATTGAATACAATTTTCATGGATTCGCGCGTAATGCTATTGGCGCCATCACAACCTACTGCATAGTCAGCAGAAAAGTCACAGTATGTTTTTGAATCAAGATTTTCCGCTTTTACAATGACTTTATTATTTTCAATACGCACATCTATGACAGCGTGGTCTTTTAGCATCGTTACGCAATCAAACTGAGCAAGACGCTCACGCAAAATATTTTCGGTAATATACAGTGGAATTCGCAATGCTTTTTCAGCCGATTTTTCAATACCAATCTGGTCATCCGAGTTGACCTCCGCGTAAGTAGTGCCATTTAATGCAGAACACCAAACACCACCTTGCGCAAATTCATCGGGTAGCAACCGTTCTGATTTTAATTTTTCAGCAACACCCCAGCGTTGCATCAATTCCATTGTGCGAACATTAAGAGACATAGCACGAGGCGACAGCAATGGCGCCGTATGTTTTTCTAAAATTAGTGTTCGGATGCCATTTAATCCAAGCTCGATACCCAGCGCAACACCCGTTGGCCCGCCACCGATAATAATAACTTCATAATCATTCTGCATATTTTTACATTCACTCAGGTTTTTTTTTATTTATGGTATAGGCAACAATATTGCCATAGCGCTCCTTTTCTTTAAAGCCAATTTTTTTAACAAGTTGTAAAACAGTAGTCATTTTTTGATAGTGGGGAGGATCAAAAATAGTTTCTGTTATGGAAAGAATACCTCGTGATTTAAGTGCAGAAAAAATTTCCTGCAGAGCAGATTCCTTATTTGGAATCTCACCTAATACAGTTACTAAAACTACGCGATCAAACATATTTTTTTCAAGTTTGTTTTCACCAAGACCCGCTTGAAGAAACTTTATGTTAGTTAAATTTTCTAATTTTGCTTTTTTTTCTGCGCGTACAAGCATCCCTGCTTGGATATCCATTGCTACTATCTCGCCATCCTTGCCAACCGCTTTTGCTAATGGAATAGTAACTCTGCCAGGGCCACAACCCGCATCCAATATTTTCATGCCCGGTTTAATATCAAGATGCTGAACGATAGTAATGGCGCGATGAGCTTCAGCAAAAGGATTATCCTTTTCAATCATCCAGGCTAACCAGCTGGGACATGGGACGGAATAATGTCGAGAGAAAAGACGCCAAATTAAGCAAATAACGATGAACGATAATAAAAAAATTAGAAAAGTTGTCATGTAAAATTTCCTACGTATAGCCAGCACCAAGCGATCCCAGTCCGCCTGCATTAGAAGCCGCCGCCACAAGCTCAGGTGTCGTGAAACCCCCCGCTATTGGAGCCTGAATAATGGGATGGGTGATATGATATTTAATATTTTTATCATTTCTTATTGTATAACGGCAACACATACCTTAAAAGTATTACTGATTCTAATAGGGTTGATCATAAGAAAACATCAGGAAAATCCCTATTTTTTGTGATGAAAAACACTGTATCATAATGATATTTCCTATTGTTAATCTGAGAACTTAAATGAACGTCATTAATAAAACAAAATCTATTTGGAACGATCTCGCTGCTTGGTGGGATGAAGCTGCGCAGGATGGCGACCTGTATCATCGAACTTTTCTTTTTCCAACCCTTGTGAAGTGGGTTTCCCCTAAGAAGGGAATACGCATTTTAGATATGGGTTGTGGCAATGGCGCATTAGCCCGTTTGTTTGCAAAAGCAGGTGCAGATGTTGTAGGAGTTGATTTCAGTGACGTATTTATTAAATTAGCAAAAGAACGTAGCAAAAATCTCAATATTGATTATCGTGTTATTGATGCTACCGATAACAAACAATTACAATCATTAATTGATTCTGAGAAATTTGATTATGTTGTCAGTTCAATGGTATTACACGACATGCCAACTATTACGCCATTAATCACTACATTGCCCGCTTTATTAAAACCCAATGGGCATTTTATTTTTACCGTACCGCATCCTTGTTTTAATTCTGGATTGGTTGAAATAGAAGATTTAAAAAATAATGCTAATCAGAAAAAATTGTTATTGTCGAATCGTTATATTAAATCAGAAGAATTTGAAATTGCTTCAAAGCCAGATCAACCTGTTAAACAAATCTGTTTTCACAGGCCATTGAGTGAGTTATTTAATACACTATTTTCTTCAAGTTTCGTGATGGATGGTTTTGTTGAACCTGTTGCTGAAAAACCAGACGAATTGCCGAAAGATTTTTTATGGGCACAATTATCCAATATTTCGCCAGCAGTTATCTGTCGATTTAGGGTTTAAAATTTTTATATACCGATTAATATAATCAAGGTAGAAGTAACATGAAAGAAAAATTTTTGAAATTATTTTCAACGCAACAATTTGAAAAAGCGGTTAATTGTTTTGCTTCCTTGAACGAAGGAGAGAAGACCGCTATTTTTGCAGAGCTTTTTCAAAAAACAGCATTTTCACGTAATCCAATGATAATCTCAGTTTTATACAGAGAATTATTTGATGGAAAAACATTTGAAGATTTTCATCAGGCTTGGTTCCCACCAAAAGAATACTGTCATGAAATAAAAAAGGATGGCGAAGTATTTCAACAGGTTTTTCCAGCACCAACGCGAGTATATAACGCAGTTAGTATGGATAATCCTAAGGAGGTAGTGTCTGTTGGCTTTACATGGATTGATAGCGAAGAACAAAGTAAAAAGATGATGGCTTATGCACAAAATGCTGGCAAGGATAATTTGAATAAGAAAAGACAAGACAACATTGATACTATTGCTAAAAAATTAAGTTCAAAATTATATGAGCTAAAAACAAGTGATAATTTGGGTGTTCCGTTTGGAGCGGAGGACAATAAATTATGATTACAGTAAAACAAAAAATAGCAGCATTTTCATTAACAATAATGTTTTGTTTAACTGTTTTTGCGAATGATTTGTCCGGCAAATATTCTTGCAATGGTTTTGATAGACAAGATAAATCGATCAAAAATACGACGTTGATAGTATCTTTAGATAAAGAAAACAGCATCTTGAAAAATAATTATAGTGCTTATCATGTTCAGTGGGCTGCACCTTCTGCTTTTAAGGTAAAAGGGTTGCCGTCTCATGTTGCTGCTACAGGTGCGATTGCTGCGAATGGAAATACATTGGCGTTGATGTTCAAAAATACGAATCCTAAAGCACCAACAGATTATGGTGTACTAATAGGGAAAGCAATACATAATAAAGATTCCTCTGGTAATAATCAGATCATATTACACTTTTTTGGTTATCAACCTGTCTATAAAAATGGAGATAACAGCACGTGGGTTTGTGAATTAGATACAAGAAAACAAAATAAATAATTGTAGGTTAAATGAAAGCAGCATTACTCATAATCGATTATATCAATGGCATTATGAGTAATGTTTGCAATGAAATTGTTTCTGTTGATGGATTTATTGCAGGAGTAAAACATGTCTGAAGAAAGAATTTTAAAATGCCATTGCGATGCGGTTGAAGTCACAGTGCAATTCGATAACGGCTTAGAAAATATTCGTCGCTGCGATTGCTCACTTTGCAAACGCAAGGGTGCAGTGATGGCAATGGTTCCAATTACGAATTTAAAAGTAACCAAAGGACAGGATAATTTAACGTTGTATCAATGGAACACAAAAGTGGCAGAACATTATTTCTGTAAAACTTGCGGAATTTATACGCATCACAAGCGCAGAAGTAATCCCAATCAATATGGCATAAATATTGCCTGTATTGAAGGTGTAAATCCTTATTCGTATGGTGAGATACCTATTGGTAATGCAAATTTGAATGCGCCACTGCCGAAGATCTGAAAGGAGAGATCTTTTATGCGTTACTTTAAAACTCCGTTATAGTAAATAATAATATCTGACACTGGCTCGCTCACTGCATTTTCAGGAGCAATGGTAATTTCTGATTGTGGGGTATATGAAAGAATTTGCGCATGCTGGAATTCCTTCCCAATTTTCAAAATAAAAGTGCCTGCATAAAATGTAAAATTAATGTGATTAGGGTTGCCACATTGAGCAGCTACAATACTGTAGGGTAATTTATGAAAAGTGGCGCCTGGAAATATTCTTCCATTGCACAAAACTTGACCAGGAATATCTAATGTTAATGTTGCGGCAAGTGTTGAAAAAGCTGTAAAGAAAAGAATGGTAGCGACAACAGCTTTTAAATTTTTTTGTATCATAACTTACTCTCAAGTTTTTAAGTTAATATTTATTTTTCATAATTGGTTGCTGGTTCTAATCCAAACGTCGCACCAAATTTTTGTGATGCAGAAATAAAGCTACAAAAGGCAATTAATTCAACTAACTCAACATCAGTAAAGCATTTTTTCATTCGTGTAATTTCATCTTTATTAATTGATGTATGATTAATTGCAAATAAATTTGCAAATCGCAACGCTTCAGATAAACGTACTGAATTTTGGTTTTTATCTGGGGGTCCTGCTTTTGCCATACAGTATTGACATAAATTATTAAAGGCTAAAGCACGTCTGATTTGTTCAAGAAATTCAGCGTCAAATTGATTGCTATGAAAAAAAACAGATTCAAGTTCGTTCCATTTATTTAAAATTTCTGGTTTATGGCCCATTAATTTTTCAAAAGGCGTTAAACCATATTTCGAAAATGATACGTGTGACATTCTAAACCCTTATTTTTTATTTTTGAAACAAAAACCACTTGCAACTGTCGTTTTGTGCAAGTAAGTCCAGGTCGAGTGTAATGTGCCATTTTTAGAAACGTTTGAAACAATTAGTCCTGTTTCTTCAGCATTCTTGGGGTTAACAAAAACAATAGATAAAACATGTTTTAGTTTATTAAAAATCCCAGTTCCATTGTATGTTGAATGATCGTTACAAGTTGCTTTCAATGCATAGGTTTGATTTGTCCTTTTAACCTGCATTATGCATGAAAATGGTTTTTTTAAATTAACTTCTGTCCCATTGCAATTATAGTTGCCACTCAAATTTTTTGAATAAGAAGCAGAGTAGGCAAGTGAATTGAAAATAATCAATAAGAAAATAAAAAGAAATTTATTCATTTTAATCATATAGTGTTTAGTTGAAATGTCTTCTATCATAGCTAATTTTAGAATTATAAAACATAAGGTGTAAAAGTTCAAACCTGATCTGACAGTTACCCATTTTTTTAGTCATGCGTCTTACTGTCAGTTTAAGTTAGAGTTAATAACTTTTTCCTCACAGATTTTTTTACCATCAAGAAAAGTTTGCATTGGTGTTCTACCGCAGCACATTTTTCCTTGATGCGTTCTGTCATGATTGTAATAATTTACCCAATCATCCAAATCTTTTTGCAGCTCGTCAAGTGTTGTGTAAACTTTCTTACGAAATGCAACTTGATAGAACTCGTTTAGAATTGTTCTGTGGAACCGTTCACAGATGCCATTTGTTTGCGGCGACTGCGCTTTTGTTTTTGTGTGTTCAATGCTGTTTATCGCTAAATAAAGCTCATAATCGTGCTGTTCTGCTCTGCCGCAATACTCGGTGCCACGATCAGTCAACATGCGCAATATCGTCATGCCATGCTCTTCAAATAACGGCAACACACGATCATTTAATGTATCAGCAGCAGTGATCGGTGTTTTCGTCGTATAAAGCTTACAGCATGCAACTTTTGAGTAGGTATCAACGAATGTTTGTTGGTAGATACGACCAACGCCCTTCATATTACCGACATAAAACGTATCTTGTGATCCAAGATACCCTGGATGCGCCGTTTCAATTTCACCGCAAGCAAGATCATCATCCTTTTTGCGCTCAAGCGCTATAACTTGTGCTTCAGTTAGGATAAAGTTTTCTTCTGCAGATTTTTTCTCTAATAAAATCAAGCGCTTTTTGAATGATTCCAGGTTGTTGCGCAACCAGATACTACGCACACCACTAGGTGAAATAAATATGCCTCGCTTGCGTAACTCATTGCTAACGCGTACTTGCCCATGTGCTGGATACTCAACAGCAAAATCCATAACTGATTTTTCTGTCGTTTCATCCACTCTGTTCTTTAAATTCGGCTGACGTCTGCTTTTATCAAACAGGGCATCTACACCGCCTTGTTCAACCGCTTCTTGATAGCGATAGAAGGTGTCTCTTGAAAAGCCCATGACTTTGCAGGCCCTGGACACATTTCCAAGCTCTTCTGCCAAATTTAGCAATCCAACCTTGTTTTTTATTATTTTATGATTAGACTCGTACATAAAGGTTACCTCTTATTGTTTTTGATAATTACCTACATAACTATCAAAACGGGTAACCTTTCCTTTTTCAAGTCCTTTTTAAACACGGAAGTGTCAGATTAGATCGGAACTAATGCACATAAGGAAAAACCTTATTTTTATTCAACCAAGGTATTTTCTACATAAAATTCTTGTTCTTTAGAATGCGATCTTATAAAGTGTAAATCACCTAGCACATGTGTTAATCCTTGTCTCATTGCGGTTGGCACAATTTCTGACTTGTGGTTACATTGTAATTTTTTAGTAACATGTTTAATTTGGGTTTGTATAGTTTTAGAAGAACGGCCTGTTTTGAGTGCTATTTCGTCAACAGGACATCCTTGTAGTAGATATTTAAACACCTCAAATTCGCGCCGTGTAAAATAATCATCGTTAAAGTTTTCCCCTAGAAAAAATGTATTTTTTTTAATATCAATATAGCCGTTGTTTTTTGTTATTGTATATCCTGTAATGTCAACTGCATGACAAACCACACCCGCATTAAATCCTTTGTTATTCAAAAAACTGGCTTCTGATAACAATATCGTTTCTATTTTATTTACGCTTGTAATTGGTAGTTGTTTATTAATTAATATTTTCCCTTGTAAAGCTTCTTTATCTTGATATTGATAAAGTGACGCATGCTCTCGCCAATAAAGATCATCATCTGACTTTCCAATAATCTGTTTCGGAGAATCCAAACCAGCAGCTTTTGCGGCTGCTTCATTACAAAATAAATATCTTGAATTAATATCTTTTGCAAAAATGAGAATATTTGAGGTGCAGTTTAGTATTTTTTTAATCATTACAATCCTTTAAATGAGCTTTATGTTATTTCATTTTATGAATTTTGTATTATTTTGAAAAAAGATTCGTCAGGAAAAGTCTTATTTTTTGTTTGTGGGTATATCACTTAATACATGCGTTAAATTATGGCTGTTAATCTTTTATAAATTTATAAATCTAGGGTTTTTCCTGATTCTTATTATTTA
>JAPLRF010000050.1:0-14644 GCA_026399315.1 Gammaproteobacteria bacterium | reverse complement strand
AGGGTTTTTCCCGATTCTTTTTATTTAAAAAAAATTTAATATTCGCTCCGTTATAAAATCAATATATCACAATGAGGTAATTCAACATGTCGATCACCTATAAAAAAGATAGCGCAAAGGGATTTAATGCTGAACTTGCAAAATTAATTGAAGCGTATAACAAGGGAACAGCTATTTTAAATTTAGAATCAATGACAGTCCGTGACTCAGATGGTAATGATGTCGTGTTAAATGGCGCGGGACTATTGAAACATAAAAAACATTATTTTGAAGAATATTATCAACATTACTTTTTTTCGCTTATTGATAATGCAAATAAGCTGGATCAAAGTTGGTATAACCGTATGAAACCTGTTTTAAAAGAACAACTGAGTCAACTCAAAAATAAAGCTACCCAATTTAAAGTAGTGCTGAATGAAGATGAACGAAAATTACGTTCGATTGAAAAAGAATTGATGGATAAAGTCGACTACGTGAAGCATCAGCTTGCTGAAGTAGGAACAGGTGTTTTAGATGGTGCTGTTGGTGGTCTTAAATCACTTGGTAATGTGTTATTGCATCCACAAAGAACAGCGAGAAGTTTGGCTTATTTGGCAACACATAAACAAGAAGCGTGGGATTCAGCGAAAGCAGCACTAGAAAGCCGCCCTCTCTACTATGCAGGAAGATTTTTCGGTGGTCTTGGAACCAGTGTCGCCACTGGTGCAGCAACTGGTTTTCTAGCTGGTCATGAGCAGATGGTGACTCTGCCTGCGACACCGGTAACAACAGCGATAACGGGTGGGGTCAGTCAATACCAACAAACATGGTTAGCGATCATATCAGTTGATCATCACCCAATACCTAATCCTGATACCTTAGCCCTGGTTTCTCAAAATGGTCATCCTGTTCTTGCGGTTATACCAGGCACTATGACAATAACGCATACAATCAACAAGCCTGTAATGGCAGCAGCATCAAGTGTTGCTTTAGCAAGTCAGGTAAGTGCTGCTTGTGTTGATTTTCAAACCAGTCATGAAAAGCAGGATGATAATACACCAAGAGTAGACCCAATATTAAATAAAATAGATGAGGAAATAATAAAGTTTTCTCGCATGCCTGCGACATTTTTTGGTAAAAGGTCCATTTTATCTGATACGAACATAGCTCCTGCTGCCGCTCTAACTTGTTAAATACATTATCCGGTTTTGGTTAAATGCCAAAATCGGTTTGTATTGTGTTATTCAGGATATTATTTTTTGACAATGGATACATCACTTAACACATGTGTTAATCCATATTTTATAGCAGTTGGAACAATTTCAGATTTATGCGAACACTGCAATTTGTTTGCAATACTTTTAATTTGCACTTGGACGGTTTTTGCTGAACGTGAAAGAATTAATGCGATTTCTTCAACGCTTTTCCCAGCTAATAAATATTTAAATACTTCAAATTCACGTTTCGTTAAATATTCATTACTGAAATTTGAGCCAAGATGAAAAATATTTTTTTCTGAATCGATATAGCCATTATTTTTTGTAACGTTAAAGCCGGTAATGTCGGTCGCATGACCAATGACACCTTTTACGACACCATTTTTATCTTTCAATAAAGTTTCACATGATAATATCGTTGATATTTTTTTTGTATCTATAAATGGAAACTGTTCGTTGATTACAACTTTTCCGTGCATGACATCTCTGTCGCAATCCCTATAGATCTCTGCATATTGTCGCCAATAAAGATCATAATCCGTTTTTCCAATAATTTGGCGCGGAGAGTCTAAACCAGCAGCTTCCGCCGTTGCTTCATTGCAAAATAAATATTTTGAATTCTTGTCTTTAGCAAAAATAATGATAGGTAGATTTTCTGCTAATATAGTTTCAATCATTTTTGCAGCCTCATTTTTCAGTAACAATTAAATTACTTAACACATGTATCAACCCATACTTCATTGCTGTTGGAATAATTTCGGATTTGTGTGAACATTGTAATTTATTAGCAATACTTTTAATTTGTACTTGAATAGTTTTTTCTGAACGTGACAGGATCAATGCAATTTCCTCAACGCTTTTACCTGACAATAAATATTTAAATACTTCAAATTCACGCTTAGTTAAATATTCATTACTAAAGTCTTGGCCAAGAAAGAAAATATTTTTTTGTGAATCGATATGGCCATTGTTTTTTGTAATACTGTATCCGGTAATATCTGTTGCATGGCCAATGATGCCTTTGACAAAACCTTTTTTGTCACACATGCGCGTTTTTGAAATTAATATGGTCGCGACTTTTTCAGGTTGTGTTTGTGGTTCTTGAACATTAATTAAAATCTTCCCAGTCAAAACATCTTTGTCGCCCTTTCTATAAAGGTCTGCTTGGTTTCTCCAGGCAAGATCATAATCCGTTTTTCCGATAATTTGACTGGGCGAATCTAAGCCCGCCGCTTCGGCCGCCGCTTCATTGCAGAATAAGAATTTTGAATTGGTATCCTTAGCAAAAATGATGATGGGTAGATTTGCTGTTAACAGACTTTCGATCATGGTAACACCCTGGTCTAAGATACATTTTGGTCAAATTATACCCATTTTTAGGTGAGTTTTAAAGTATTTTCGGCTTAAGATTGGCTATAAAAACTGTAACTTATTGATATTTTAGCATTCCTTAACCAAGACATGCCAGCGATACGTCATAATAATAACACCACAGATCATGCCCAATAAACCACCTGTCACAAAACCCACAACGCTAAAATGAAGTGGATAATGCGAAGATATAAGCCAATGGCAAGCTAATTAACACCATACGGAAAATAAGCTCATATACATCGAAAAACACGTATCAAATAAGCCGAATTAATATGCATTTTACAGGTCTTTCAAATCATAAAAATCAGGAAAATCCTTATATTTTTAGAGATTGGTTCATGTATCATACAGACATGACGAACAAAACTGGAGCATCATTATGTCAGATCATGTGTTTGTTGTTTCGGAATGGTTGCAAAAGAAAACTGCGAGCAAGAATTATTAAAAGTATTTAAAGAATTGTTAGCTTTAACTTTGCAGCTCGAAGCAAAAGGTGGTTGTGGTGAATAAATCAGAGCAATTATCATGACAATTTCTATTACAACAAGGTTGTCATAAAAATTCTCATATGTGGAGAAAAATTTTATGCGTAAATTATATGGTTCTATTGTTTCTCCCTTTGTTCGAAAAGTGTGGATTTTTTTATCTCTCAAAAACATTCAATTTGAGCTTGAAAACTTAGTTCCTTTTATTCCTGAGCATAAAGAAAAAATTCTGACAATGAATCCATTGGGAAAAATACCGATTTACCAAGAGGATGATTTTATTATATCGGATACTTCAGTGATCTGCGCTTATCTTGAGAAGCAGTATCCAAATCAAGCGATTTATCCATCAGATGCAAAAGAATATGCGCAGTGTTTATGGTATGAAGAATACGCGGATACAATCTTAATGCCCGCCATACTGACAATATTTTTTAACATTTGTTTGGCAGAGCGTTTTGGAAAAAATATTGATCATGATGCTGTGAAAACCATTTTCGAAAAGCAACTGCCTGAAATTTTTACCTATCTTGATCGAGAAATCGCAAATAAAAAATATTTTGTTGGTGATCGATTGTCGTTGGCTGATATTGCAGTAGCAGCTCCATTTTTAAATTTAGAATTTGCTGCGCATACAATTGATTCCGCCAAATGGAAAAATTTATCAAGATATTTAAATTATATTTTGAATGAAAAAGTGATTTGTCAAGCAAACTTGCTCGCGAAAGAAAGATTTTATAAAAAATAGATTGATAACGATGTCAAAAGTTTTCGTGCACAGGTGTTTAAAATATGATTTTTTGTTCGGTTGGTTTGTGTATCATAAGTGAATAGTGAGTTAATTTGGAGTGTCATTATGTCAAATCATGTTTTTGTTGTTTCAGAATGGTTGCCGAAAGAAAACTGTGAGCAAGCATTATTGCAGGAATTTAAAAAACTCTTGGCTTTAACTTTAGAAAAAGAAAATGGCTGTATCAGCGCGCGAGTAACAAAGCAAATTTCACATCCAGGCTCACCGGGAAAATCAAAATATACGATTGTGTTAATGCAAGAATACGTCGATATCAAAGCATTCGATATGCATTGTGCTAAAAGCTACGTCGCTGATTTTTTTAAAACATACGTTGAAAATGAAAAAACAGCGTTAGTTAAAGATTGGACTTGTCGGCTTTTTGCTGAAGATAACTAATTAACAGGAGATATTAATGAATGCCATTTCAACAACACTAACGCAAACACCCTGGTGGGCTTACCTTTTATTATATGTTTTAATTGTCATGGGCGTTAAAGCCCTTAAAACACAAGTCGTTTCGGTAAAACGATTGGTTGTATTGCCATTGGTTTTTATCGTTTTATCTGTTCACAGCATTATCACTGAATTTCAACTCAACACATTATCCATTTCAATTTGGTTGGGTAGTTTTGTTGTCGGCGCACTTATTGGGTTTATTTTAGTTTATCGACACAAAATTGTTGTTGATCACGAGCATTGGTTAGTGCAATTGCCAGGCACTTGGATTACTTTGATTTTAATTTTGTTTATATTTTCATCTAAATATTATTTCAGCTATGAAATGGATGCCGATCCTGCATTGGTTAAACAAATGAGCTTTGAATTTAGCTTGTTATTTGCTTATGGTATTTGCACGGGTTTATTTACGGGAAGATTGGCTTGTTACCTCTACCGGTTAAAAACACAGCGTTCTGTTGATCTGTCAGCTAAAAAAACATCTGGGAAGCTATTTTGGTAGGAAAATTAAGAGCGTATGATTATGAAAAATAAAATCAATATAAATGACCTTGAATGGCAAGAATCAAGCCATGAAGATTTTTCCGCATTTCGAAAATCACTTGGAAATAACGCAGGTGGGGAAATGTTGGGAACCAGTCTATTTAAATTAGCGCCAGGTAAAAAAGCATTTCCATTTCATTGTCATCATGCCAATGAAGAAGCGATTTTTATTTTAGAGGGTAGTGGAACATTGCGATATGGAAACGAAAAAATTGCAATTACAAAAAATGATTATATTGCATTACCTTGTGGTCGTGAACATGCGCATCAAGTCATTAATACTTCTGATGCTGAGTTGATTTATCTTTGCATCTCTACGATGATTACGCCTGATGTCACGGAGTATCCTGACTCAGATAAAATAGGTGTATCGACCGGTACAGCGCCGGGTGGTATAAAAACAAAAAATACATTTAAAGGGTATTATCGCAAAAAAAGTGATGTGGATTATTTTGATGGTGAAAAATAGTTATTAAATTGTAACTATTCAGCAAATTTAAATTAAAAAAACACTTGACACTATTTTTTCAATATTTTTCAAAATAAACTTCGCATATTATACTCATATGAAACCTCTTCGTAAACGCAAATATCAGCTTGCATCAACTCATCAATGAACTCGACATGCCTGATCAGCGCTTCAAAAAAATAATTCAATCAGGCTCATTATATGAGGCTAATATGATACTTTAAAACGCATGGTACACTTTGTCTGTAAAATTAATCGGATGATGTGTTGATGAAGTTTGACAAGCTCAGTGTTAACAAAACTTTAGATGAAGCTGAAGAGGCTCTGCAAAATGAGCGGGGATTATCTCTTGCGATGAAATCAACTATTAAAATATTAATTCTAATTATCCGTACGCTCACAGGAAAATTAAATAAAAATAGTAGCAATAGCAGTATACCGCCCGCAGCTGACAAAAAAAGAAAGCGCGGCAGCAATAAAAACAAGAGTAATAAAAAACCAGGAGGTCAAGATGGGCATGATGGCTTTCGATTAGAAAAATCAGACAATCCAGATAAAATCGAAACCATTGAAATAGACAGGCGAACATTGCCAAAAGGGAAATATCGAGACGTCGGTTTTGATGCGCGACAGGTAATTGATTTTGAAATAACAACAATCATCACTGAATACCGCGCTCAAGCTTTAGAAGATGCAAATGGCCTCCAATTTGTTGCGCACTTCCCTCTCTTTGTCACAAGAGATGTGCAATATGGTTATCGCGTAAAATCAAACGCCGTTTATTTATCACAGTTTCAAATGATACCCTATGCACGCATTCAAGACTATTTTGCAGAGAAAATGAATATCCCAATTAGTGCTGGTAGCATTTTTAATTTCAATAAAGAAGCGTATGCATTTCTAGAAAAATTTGAATCAATAGTGAAATCACAGTTAATACAATCACCCGTGTTGAATGCTGATGAGACAGGGATCAACGTTAATAAAAAAACAATCTGGCTGCATTGTGTTTCAAATCCATTGTGGGCTTATTTTTTTCCTCATGAAAAGCGCGGAACGATTGCTATGAATGCCATGGGTATATTGCCAAATTTTACTGGCACGCTTGTGCACGATCATTGGAAGCCTTATTACACTTATTCATGTCTTCATGCTTTGTGCAATTCACACCACATCCGAGAATTAGAATATGCGGCGGCTGAGGACAATCAGGTGTGGGCTGCCAGTATGCAAACGTTATTGCTTGAAATAAATGACTCTATTAAAAACACAGAAACTGGCGCACTAACAAAGAATCTTTGCACGCGGTATGGTAAAAAATACGATAAGATTATTGCAGATGGTGAAATTAAATGCCCACTACCAGAGATACCAACCATCAATGGCAAGAAAAAACGTGGACGAATAAAAAAATCAAAATCGAGAAATTTGCTTGAACGACTTCGTGATTATAAAGAAGATACTTTGCGATTTATGTATGATCCACTCGTTCCATTTACAAACAACGCCGGTGAAAATGATTTACGGATGACGAAGGTTCAGCAAAAAGTATCAGGGTGTTTCCGATCAATGGAAGGCGCTAAAATATTTTGCAGAATCCGAAGCTATATTTTAACGTGTCAAAGACATGATGTTAAAATAACAGATGCATTAGAATTGTTATTTCAGGGGAAAATGCCTGCATTTATTGATAAGTTGCTGATAGCTGCGGAATTTGCTGAATAGTTACATTAAATTTAATTATTCTTCTTCTACAATAAACGAAGTAAAATTTACATGATGTTTTGTCGGATAAAACTCTATTATTTCGTAATCAGCGATACTATGAATATTAAAAGGATCCATTTTTAAAATACCGTCAAGTTTATTTCTATCTGTTAATTGAGAAATGATAACACCACCAGTTCTTGGTTTTTTAGGCCCTGATACCACAAAAGAATTATTTTTATAACCATTATCTAAAAATGCCCTATGCTCTGATAGATATTTATCAGCCTCGCTTATGGATTTTTTATAACTTAAAATGACTATAAACATAAATATTTTATCTCCAAAATTAACTTTGCACTTCGACTCTATTTTTTGTATCTTGAACCAATATGTATTGAATTAAAACAGCTATTAAACTGAATATAAAAATAAGCAAACCCAATGAAAATAATTTTTCATTATAAAACACGCTAACAGTAGCCGTTCCAATTATGCCAAAAACACCAGTTAAAAATGAATAAATAGAAACGCGCGCGGACATGGGTTCACTACAAGATTCAATAGCCAAGCGATTGACAATGGGGATAACAAAACTAGCACCGCCGGCAATAATCATCATAGAAATAATGATATTCCAAATGACATTAGGAAATAGCCATGATGCAATAAGTGCGTAAATCCCACCGATAAACGACAATGACACACCCAGCGTTGTGATTTTTTCTAATGAGAATTTTTTCATTAGTAATTTAATAAAACGTAATCCTACAATTAAGCTGCCAAAAACACAGGCTTGTGCAATACCAAATACATAAGGTTGAAAATGAAATACGTCCATTAATAAGAATGGCCCAGCAACAATCCAGGCGATCATTGCTGAAAATAAAAATCCAAAAAGAAGTGAATACAACATAAATAATTTATTCGTAAAAATATTTTTGTATTGAATAATGGTTGTTTTGATTTTCGTTTTTTCGCTATTTAGTTTCACAGTTTCTGGCATTGTAAAATACAGGCCAAAAATAACAAAAGCAGCTGTTATAGCTAAAATACCAAAGATCCATCGCCAGCTACTAAAGATCATAATGATAGAGCCGAGCAGGGGACCAAATGCAGGTGCTAATAGTGTAATACTTCCCATAATCGCGAGTATATGAATCGCTGTCTTTTGATCAAAAAGATCATGGATAGTAGAATATCCGGCAATAACAAGTGAGGTGACTGTAGCGCCTTGAATTAATCTAAGCAGCAATAACCAGTAAATACTATCAGTAACGCTGCATCCAAGGGTTGAAAGAATGAAAATAAGACCACCAATCAACAAAACAGGTCTTCGACCAATGCGATCTGTAATAGGGCCTAATATCATTTGCATTGATGCTGACCCAATAAAAATCATGGTCAGTGTCAATTGTGCTAGATGATTTGTAGTATGTAGATCACGCGTCATTTGCGGTAATGCAGGCAAGTACGCATCGTTACTAAGATAAGTGACCACTTCATATAAGGCTAATAAGATCGGGAATATCATTATTGAGTGCTTTGATTTAAAATTTTGCATAACACCACCTTTTCATTAAGACGAAAATAATTTCATGCCTGATAAAATTACCGCCAGTTCTTTTGGCTGTGTCAGCATGCAGCCATGCTTTGTATCTAAGGAAAAAAACAACCAATCGGTATTTGATTTTTTTAAATCGTTATACATTGGTTTTGTTAACGCTATAAATTCACCTTGTAGGCAAAGAATATAGGCTTTTGTTCTTGAAAAAACTTTTTTAGCATCAAAATGAATTTTACTCATTACTGCGGGATCTTCTGTCAAACCAAAAGATTTATAATCAAACCCGTAATCGCAAGCCAAATCATGCAATGATTTTTCTGGTTTTGGGATCAGTGCATCTACATAAACTAAAGCAATGACATGATTTGGTAATTTATCTGTTACGCCAGTAATAACAAATCCACCATAACTGTGGCCCACTAAAATAAAATTGCTTAATTGATTTGACTCAATGTAATTAACGATTTCAGAGATATTATCTTGAAGAGTTGATTTTTTAACCGAGGTCATTGAAGGGCAAAATACTTGGTGACCCCTTTTTCGCAATAAATTTGCAACTGAATCCCAGACACTTCCATCACGATCACCTCCATGTACCAATACATAGTTAGCCATTGAAATAGTCCTAATCATCAAATTTTTATTATAACATTAGAACCATAAAAATGATTAATGCTTCTGCTTTGATGAATTGTCGTAATGGCACTATAGAATTCATAATGCTACGCAGGGCCTCTAAAATGTAGAATATCTCCCGTTGCATCCCTAGAAAACTCTGCAAATCCAGAAAGTAATTCCTGAATTTTATTGTTAGTCTTATCCTCTGCGGTATATAAAAGTTCATTTTTCTTTGCCGCACTGGCGCATTGTCTACCAAATTCAACAATTTCTTTCTCTTCATCCGGCAATGATAGATATGTTTTATGTGCTGCCAAATCCGCTGTAAATTCTTTATGCGCTCCTAATCGCAACAAAGCTTCAGAATAAGGTTCTCCAGGAATAAAAACTTTTTTAGTATGGTTTGTATCAAAAAATGAAACGTGGCGTTTATAGGTTTCTTTTAATTGACATATCTTTCTAACGTCGAAAAATATTCTATATGCTTGTACGTATAGCGAATCATTTAAATTTTTATGAAGCATTGAGTAGCCTAAAAATTCACTTATTAAAAATAGAATATCCGAATTGAAAATTGCTTTTTTTGTTTTTTTATTTTTGAAAGACAAAGATAATATTTTTAATCCATTTTTCATATTGTTATTACTTTTTAAAATTGTCGAAATAATAATGTTATGTAATTTTTTTCCACTGTTGTCTAAATATTTTCCACTAACAAGATATCGCTCATCTTCCGATTCAAGGTATGATTTTATTGCGTTTGCTTTCTGAGCAACATTGTCATTATTTAATAATTGCAACATTAATCGTCTGCTATCACCAAGTGTTATATCTGGCTGGCCATTTCTGTCAATAATAATGTTGACAATTTCTGTAATTTTAATTAAATCATTATTCTCGATTAACTCACTTAAAATATCGCAACAAATTTCAGCATGATATTTTTCATAATTCATCGATCGAAAATGAGATAGTGAAAAATGTCGCAACGGAGACAAAGCAATGCCACACAATGCTGTCGGAATTCCGACAACAGCTGCCCCAACTGCAACGCCTGCGATCATCGGTACTAGCGCTAATTTAGCCATTCTTGGGGCTCCAATGAGTATCAGCGCAGGATAAAAAGGCATAAATGGCCAACCCGCTAAACAACCAATAATTGCTCCTGTAGTCCCGCCAATAATAAAACCAATCGTTGCGCATTCTTCTATCGATTTAACTAAAAGAAAAGTTGATTGTTCTTCTGATTCAGGTTTATTCAAATATCGCATTATACGATCCCATAAAATTGTTCATTGCTTATCAAGTAGGATGTGCCATACCACCACCGGAATGTCGTACATCACCGGTAGTAGCAAATTCAAACGTTTCTCTAAAAAATGTACGAGCTTGACATGATGTTGTTTTCATCATTTTAGTAACATCCGAAATGGTTTCCTTATCGATGGAATTTTCAATTCGATCACAGGTCAGTTTAGCTGGACCATCACCAACGATATGCGCGTATCTTGCTAACCGATTAATAGTATCCCAATGATATTCACCTGCTTTAAAAATAGTATTTGAATTATTGCTGTAATTAAGCAATTTGCAATTTCTTTTATAGGTTTCTTTTAATTGACACGTTTCCTTGAAATCAGAATATATTGCATCGTAGGGTGGTATTTCTAAAAATGAGCCAATAATTCCAATAACATCAAGGCATAAAAATTGCTTATTTTTTCCATGCAAAGAATGCGCACATGTTAATATTAGAATTGCCAGTTCCTCGCTCCTTCTTATTTTGAATGGACAAGTTTGATTGGCAATAGGTATGCTGATTTTTAATATGTTCCTATATGGAAACAAAATTTTAATAATGATATTGAAAAGTTCTGTCCCAGTGTTTTTTCTTGCAGATATAATTTTTGTATCCAATGTTACAATTGCATTTAAATATTTTAATATTGCTTCTATTTTCTCTTTTTCTGGTATTAATTCATCTTGCAATTTTAAAAAAAGCGCTTTGCTGTCAGTAGGTACTATTGACATTTTATATGCAACAAAAATTTTACTTTTTATCTCCTGAAATGTTTTTAAATCATTTTTAAGAATTATATGATGTAAAATGCGACAACAATGTTCTATTTTTTCTCCACTATGGATAATATTCCTGGTTTTTTCTAAGTGCAGTTTTCTTACAAATGAAAGTAGTCTTCCAATTGCAGCACCCGGGATTGCTGATATTAAGCCTGCAGCGACAGTGCCAGTAATTGCTGGTTGATGAACTATTTTTACAACATTGTCTTTTTCAGTAAATAATGCAATAAGCGGAAAAGCAAAAATACCTGCTATACCACCAATTGACCCGCCAATAATTGCCCCAGGGACTCCCGTAACGAGTGCGCCTGCTTCCATAGCACTTTCTGTCGCAAAATTCTCTAAAAAAATCTTAATTATTGTCGGATCATCTATCAAATCTTTTGACAATGATTGTGGATCAATCATTTTACGCATTGGTTGTTACTCACTTTTTTTCATCATTATATTTTTGAAGAATATAGATTATTTAGTGTCTGAAAAAATCAGGAAAAGTCTTATTTTATAGTCAATAAATTCTAATCTATAAAAGAAGTTGTATTTAATATAGGGTTTTTTCTGATACTTTATTATAGGAATTAATGCTTGAGTTAAAAACATGGGTGAATAGAGATTGATGACACACTGCTGGTACCAGCTTTCTAAAGATCAATTTTCAAGATAATCGATTTGGCTCGTGATTCCAGCATTTTACATTGGATTACATATCATTGTTGGTTCATGCACTAGCTGTTTTGTTTTACACCCCAAAACTGTGCCAGTCTTCCACACAAAATAATGCTATTTTTCTCGTATTTTAACGCTTGAATTTCTTTTTCTAATGTAGAAATTTCATCTTGAGTCGCAACTTTGTAGCTTAATAATGCATCCGAAATACTTTTCAACAGCACTAATTGAATTTTTGGATACCATTCTAAAAAATCATTATCTGCATACACAGGTTCTGCGAGGCGTAAATGGCAATTATATTTTTTTGTTTCTACAAGATATCGATAGGCAGTTAATCCAATATGTTCATCACAGCCTTTTTTTAATAGTAATTTTTCAGCTATTTGGAATATTTTGGAATGCGTGTCGTTTTTTGGGTAACAACTTCCTGTATTGCCCGCTATTTGTTCTTCATACGCTAAAATGCCATCTGATTTAACCAATCTATTCATGCTTTCCAGGGCTTTTTTTGCATCAACTAAGTGGTGTAACAGGAAACGGCAATAGACAAGATCAAAATGTTTTTCAATGGGCTCTAGCGCATAGGCGGATTTTTCGACATAGGTAATATTATTTAAGCCTTTTTCTTTAGCGCGTTTTTTAGCAAGTTCAAGTTGTTCTGGACTGGAATCAATTGCAAATACATGACCTGATTCGCCAACCATTTCAGCTATCCAGCATGTCAACTGTCCTGCGCCGCAGCCAACATCAGCAACAATCCATCCTTTTTGAAGGCCAATGTCTTTTAAAAAAGTGCGACTATTTGCGCCATAAATTTTATCTAGTCCGTCGAGCTGTTTTTCGCCTTTTTGGCCGACAGTTAATTGATATTTATCTTTCATATTTTAGTCACTCATATTTTTTTAAAAGCATTTTTTTATTTTCTTGCGTCCAAGTCACAAACAAAGATTGGTTGACCAGTCGCACATGAAGGATCGACATTCTCATAACAATCCTGCATTTGCTCATTGAACAACTTATCAAAAGGATGAGTGGAAGTTGACCATCCTTTTAAACGTTCAAATCCATCATCGCTGATATCATGTGTAAAAACAGCGTAGTCACGTCCATTAAAATTGTGATGCCATAATTTGAGTGTGTTCATTCCATAGCGAATTAACAAATCCTTGAATTCTACTTGTTTGGAGCCATTGCAGCACTCCTGCATAAATTTCTTATATTGATCGAGTTTTCCTGGTTTAAGTGGGAAAGTGAATAATGTAGTGGTTGTCATTATGTATCCTCTAAAGTTAAGGTTTAAATGCTTTTAGTCTATTACTTATGCAATCAAATGCATCATGCAAAGCTTGCATTTGTTTCTTATTTAAATCCTTTTGAATTTCATTATGTAGATCAAAAATAGTTTTAAAAATCTTTTTTGTCTTCGTTGATGATTTTGGATTAATTTTAATAACCCTGTTTCGTCTATCATCACGATTTATTTCGCGAATGACAAAGCCTTTGTTTTCAAGTTTATTCAGCATCTTGGTAAAATAACTATTTTCAACACCAATATAGGATTTTGCATAATTTTGCGTAATGCCGTCTGGGTTAACACGCAGCAAAGCTAAAATCAGCCATTCGTTACGCGTCAAATCATACTGCTTGAACTGCTCGTCTAAATATTGTCTTGAGTCATGAAATAATGAACCCATGACAATAAACAGTGTTTGTTTTAAATCTAATTCATTCATGGTGTTTTGCATAAAGTGGTTAAAAACTAATTATGGTAATATTACCACTAAAATAGCACCTGGTCAACAAGTGATCTTTTTAGTGAAAAAACGATTAAAAAACAATGAATAACTCACGTAGAAACCAATCTCGAACCACCGTCAATTGGAATAATCGCGCCATTTATTAATTTTGCACCCTCACTTGCTAGAAATAAAACAGCTGGAACGATATCATCTGTTTTTAAAAATTCTCCAAATGGCATTTTCGTTTTTAATTTATCACGCATTTTCGTATGCAATTCGTTCGTTAAAAGTGTATTTAAAAATTTGGTTTCAACGATGGTAGGGCATATGGCATTCGTTTGGATGTTGTGATGTCCCCATTCAACTGCCATGGTTTTGGTGAGCTGATTCACAACTGATTTTGAAGTGGCATACGAACCACTGCCGGGTGTTCCAAAATAGGTGGATCCTGATGAGATGTGAACAATCTTGCCATTTTTTTGTTTTATCATTTCTTTTGCAACTAATCGTGATAAAACAAATACAGCGCGTGCATTAACCGACATCATTAAATCCCAGTCTGCAATATCAAACTCAGTGAATGGCCCTGAAATAACTATACCTGCAGTAGTGATTAAAATATCCCAGGCGGGGTGATGCGCATAAATTGATTTCACTGTGGTTTCTATTTTATCAGCATCAGCTAAATCAACCTCAATCGGAATGCAGTCACATCCCAATGATTTTATCTTTTCAGCGCAATTTTTAAGTTGTTTTGCATCCTTATCTAATAGTGCGATTTCCGCTGCGCCAGCATGCACAAACCCAAGCGCTACTGCAAAGCCAATATCACCAGAACCACCGCTGATTATAATGCGTTTATTTTTAAAGGCTACTTTTGAAAATAAACTGGTCATGGCAATTCCTTTTGTTTAACGCGTGGCATTATCCAATAAACAATTACAGCACA
>JAPLRF010000011.1 GCA_026399315.1 Gammaproteobacteria bacterium | reverse complement strand
CGCTTCAGTGCCAATGGCCAATCCAATCGCGTAGGCAACATTTTCGTTTAAACTGATATCGCTGACTTCACCGCGGATATCGTAAGTGCGGAAGATGTCGAGAGGAAGTTGAGTGGGGATAGTGTAATCGGTCATTTAGTAGTTCCTTGTTAGTTCGCGTGAGGGCTACCGCCCCCACTTCTGTTACTTCGTAGCGCGGCCAATACCCGTCACTGCTGCCCTGAGCTTCCAAACCCACCTTCCCCTCTTTCTGTCGCAGAGAACTCATCAACGATTTGAAAGCGGGCTTTTAAAACAGGCACAATAACGAGCTGCGCAATACGTTCACCTGGCGCAACAGTGTAAGGAACCGAACCCCGATTCCAACAAGAAACCATTAACGGCCCCTGGTAATCTGAATCAATCAATCCCACCAAATTGCCCAAAACGATGCCGTGCTTATGGCCCAAACCCGAACGGGGCAAAATGGTTGCAGCCATTGCAGGATTGCTGATATGAATTGCCAGGCCGGTATTGATCAACACCGTTTCGCCCGGCAAGATCGTTTTTGGCTCGTCCAAGCAGGCGCGCAAATCAAGCCCCGCGGAACCGGGCGTTGCATATTCCGGCAACGGAACAGTGTCACCCAAACGCGCATCTAAAATTTTTAATTGGATATCGTGGAACATAAAACCGTCTCCTTGTGATTTTTTCGGTAGATTATCATATCTTTGCTTGAATCCATATTGGCTTTCTGCTATAAATTGCCACTTCAAATGAAAGCCGGAGCTATAACCATGTCAAGAGTATGCGAAGTTAACAAAAAGCGTCCATTAAGTGGCCACAAAGTGTCACACGCGAACAACAAAACAAAACGCCGTTTTCTACCCAATTTACACAAACGCCGTATCTGGGTTGCTAGCCAAAACCGTTTTATCACTTTAAACGTATCCTGCAACGGTTTGCGCACAATCGACAAGCTCGGTATTGATGCAGTATTGAAAAATATGTAGTGCAAAAGTGAGGGCGCGGTAAGCCCTCAGACGATTTCCACCAAAAATCAATTTTATAGACGAAGGTAATTATCATGGCAAAATCAGGCTCACGCGAAAAAGTGCAATTGCGCTCAACAGGCAAAACGAAAAAAGGAACACCAACAGGTTATTTCAAAACACTCAAAGTTAACAAGAAAAAAAGCTCAGATGCAAAATTAGAGCCGATGAAATACGATCCACGTGCTTGGAACGAAGCAACCGGCAAAGTCGGCATGCGCGTTATATTCAAACAAAAGAAAATTTCTAAGTAAGCAAATAAGCACGCCGACGCTAACGCTCGGCTTCTGATTCGATTCGCTTAAGTACGTCGAGTTAGCTGCCGAGTTTTTTAATTTTAATCAAACGCTCGTATTTCTCCAGTAACACTTCCTTCGACTCATAAAACGCCAATGGAATACAATCAACGGGACAAACCTGTCGACACTGCGGCTCATCAAAATGACCAACACATTCCGTACATTTACCGGGATCAATTTCGTAAATGCTTTCACCCTGATAAATGGCATCGTTGGGACATTCTGGTTCACAGACATCGCAGTTGATGCATTCTTCGGTTATTAATAAGGCCATGACGATACACCCACTTCATTACTGAAAATTACTTATCGCTGAGATCACACGAGGGCTGCCGCCCTGGTTTCTGTGCTGTCTTAACACATTCCGGCACGAAGGCAGAAACGTCGCCATTTAAAGCCATGATTTCGCGTACCATCGTTGCAGAAACAAAACGGTGCTCATTATCAGCGGGGAAAAAAATCGTTTGTAATTCAGTCGCTGATAACTGTTGATTCATGTGCGCCATCGACAATTCATAATCAACATCTTCTGCCGTACGAATACCGCGAACAATATAATGCGCCTGATGCACATGCGCAAATTCCGTTAACAAACTTTCCATTGAAAATACACGGACATTGGAAAATTCTGCAACACTGCTTGCGCACCACTGCAATCGTTTTTCCGCTGGAAATAACGGCTTTTTGCGTGCGCTGGTTGCAACCGCTATAATTACTTCATCAAATAAATGCGCTGCACGTTTGATAATATCAACATGCCCCAATGTAATGGGATCGAAAGTACCCGGATAAATGGCAATGCGTTTCATAAAATCTCCGCTAGTGGGATAAGTACAAAATCACGATGATGCATCTCTGGGTGCGGAATAATTAAATCACTTGTATTAATTACTTCATCACCGAAGCGCAGTATATCACAATCAATAATGCGCGGTCCCCAGTGTATCGTCCGTACACGCCCCATCACATTTTCAATGGCTTGTAGCGCATATAACAATTCATGCGGCGTTAATTGCGTTTCAACGGCAATCACTTGGTTCATGAAATCAGGCTGATTTTGCGGACCCAGCGGTTTTGTTTCATGAACGCTGGATTGTGCGGTGATGTTTGTTTTGGGAATGCCACTGATTAATTGCAAGGCGATTTTAAGCTGCTTTTTAGGGTTATTTAAATTACTGCCTAAGGCGATGTAGGAGATTGTCATAAAACTGCGCGGTCGCTGTCGCTTCCGCTTCCACTCACTCAAACAAATATCAATGCACACTCATCACTCAAACAAACATCAATGCACACTTCAGTTGCGCCATTACCGACACTTTCTCACAAAGCATCTACCATTTTAGTTTGCGTTGCTTCATCACTGAATTGGAATTCCTTCCACCAATCAAAAATCACCGACGAAATTTCACCCGACTGCACACGCAAGCCCATAAAATCAAAAGCAGCGCGAAAATAACGGTGATTCAATATGACAAAAATTCTATTTTTACGGCGTTTTTCTAATTGAAATTGCATAACCCAAATCGTTTGCATCGCAAATTGCAGACGCTTTGGAATCATGATGGATTTCAATTGCGTTTGAATAACATCATGAATAAGTTGATGCAGTTGAAAATAAAATTTATCTTTTTTATTTTTCATGCGCTCAATTTTCATGTGCAGCACTGGCCATAATAAAATCGCCAACAAGAAAACAGGGTTCACACTGAGATTTTCTTTTAATCGCGTATCCGTGGAACACATCGCCAATTCAATTAATTTTTCATAAGGCTTGTTTTTATGTTTTTGCAAAATGTCATTTATTTGCGGGAATAACACGGATAAATAATCATAGTGCAATAATTTTTGATAGGTGACCCACGCGTTACCTTCAAAAAATAATTTTGAACACTCATCAAATAAGCGTGATGGTGGCACATGCTGCAATAAATGTTTTAACGCTCTTAATGCTGATTCAGTTTCTGCTTCCAGTTGAAAATCCAGCTTCGCCGCAAAACGAATCGCACGCAACATGCGCACCGGATCTTCGTGATAGCGTTGCGCAGGATCACCAATCATGCGAATTAAACGGTTTTTTAAATCATTCACACCATTCATATAATCAACAATACTAAAATCAGCGATATTGTAATACAGCGCATTCACGGTAAAATCGCGACGCCACGCATCTTCTTCAATGGTGCCGAAAGTGTTGTCTCTGCGGATCATTGGCATGCCCGTTTTTTCAGTGCGGGTTTCCTCAATCGTGTTTGCGCGAAAGGTAGAAACCTCAATAATTTCTTCGCCATAGAAAACATGCACCAATCGAAAACGTCTGCCAATAATGCGGCTATTGCGAATGAGTTTTTTAATGGCCTCGGGATGCGCATCCGTTGCCACGTCAAAATCTTTGGGTTTGCGGTTCAACAAAATATCGCGCACGCCACCACCGACTAAATAAGCGGCATAACCAGCGTCTTTTAGGCGATACAGCACCCTCAATGCATTCGGGCTAATCGCATCACGTGAAATAATATGATCGGGGCGCGGAATAATCATTGACCCGTCGATCGCTGCTTTGGGTGTTGTGGGACAAAAACACTGTTTCGCCCATTTTAAAAGTTTGCTTGGCAAGTAGGCTCTCTGGCTTGTTAATTTGGTGGGGATTTTAGCATACTCTCAGTGTCAGTATCCCTAATAAATTGCTATGCTGTGAAAATGAGCAAATTAATTGACATCAATCTTTATGCTTTTGGCAATGCAGCCCAAAATGTCGATTGCGAACAAGGCGCTGCTGTCTTGCAAAACGCCCTCAAACAAACAGATTTCGCTGCACAACTTCAGTTTCATGCGCTATTGCAGGCACCGGCCCGCAAGCAACAAGAGCACGCCCTGCCCGATGTCGCTCGACTATCAACTGTTTTAGCACAATCAACGCAGCAATCCATGCTTGCTCATCGTTTTTTTATCACGGCAGGTGGCGACCATTCGGCAGCGATCGGCAGCTGGAGCGGCGTTGCGAACGCCATTGACGGTGATTTGGGTTTGATTTGGTTTGATGCCCACATGGATTCGCACACACGACAAACCACCTCCACAGACAATATTCACGGCATGCCACTGGCTATTTTATTGGGGCAAGGTGAAACAGCATTAACCGGTATTTTATCCTCAACACCCAAATTAAAGCCGGAAAATGTCGTGCTCATTGGTATTCGCAGCTATGAATCGGGCGAAGAAGCACTCTTGAAAAAACTGGGCGTAAAGATATTTTACATGGACGACATCCATAAAATGGGCATGCATGAGGTTATTAAGCAAGCTGTTGCCATTGTTACGCGCAATACAGCTTGCTTTGGCGTGAGCATTGATCTTGACGGATTTGACCCCATTGACGCACCCGGCGTTGGCACACGCGCACCCTCAGGCATTCGCGCAGCCGAATTTTTACCGGAATTTCATTTGATTGCGCATCACCCTAAATTGATTGGCGCAGATATTGTTGAATTTAATCCAACACTAGACCTTGATCACAAAACTGAAAAACTCGCTATAGCGCTATGTCAGCAGTTCTATTTAAGAAACTCTTAAGATCAGAATGCTAAAATGGCTTAAATAACCATGGGAACGAGCATGTCGCGCGCTAAATCACAGTATCAAATTGACTGGGAATTTGTCCATGAGGCACTCAAGGATAAACCTGTTGGCACGAAAATTAGAAGGCCGGGCTTTCTGAGAACCTGTGGCACCTATGAATTTTCTTGCAAACAAATTGACACAGGCGATATTTTCGAACTGACGCTCACAGACAAAGAATCCGAATATACTTATACTAAAACGTTAAAGCTGGCAAAAAACGAACAAAGCAGAATACAAAAAAAAATAAGGAAGGGCGTTTACGAAAACCCATACTACGATTTGGAATTTTTCTATTTTGAAAAATTGTTTGGCATGAAGGGTTCATCAGCTCACTCTATTGTAAAGCTGCGACACACGATTGAAACGCCTGAGAATAAAAATATTGAAAAAGGCGGCTGGACTTATAATTCTGCAGAGATGACTTTTGATCTTGAAAAGCTGGATGATGACGATGCAGAATATTCACATGCCTATAATGCAGAAGAAAAAACCGTCTCTATTATTATTAAACGGCGAGAAGCTACCCACACTTATACGAGAATATTGACTTTTATAAACTCAAACACTATTTCTGCTGACGCATTTAACCTTCTGACATTATTTCATTATTTTAAATCAACTCCCCAAAAAACAACCATCCAATGCAGCTACCATAGAGCAAAAGAAATTTGTTATGTTGTTAAAGGCAGGAAAGATGATGTTGCTGGCGAAGGTAGCTTTGGAAAAGTAAAAAACACAAAAGAAATTTATTACCCCAATCGTCCTGCCGAACAACAACTGCAAATAGATATAAAAGATTTAGTGCTTCGATCCGTCAAAAAACCCATAAATGATAAAGATGCTAAAATAGCAATTATTCAGCCTGTGGACAGTATTTTAGACAAACATCGACGCCTGGATAATGCTGTTGCGCGCGGAGAAAAAACCCCTAATTCGGCACAAGAATATACACTACAAGAAAAAGCAACGTGTGACTTAAGAGCGTTTTTAAATGATCCGAATAAATATGTGTCTGAATACCTCAATGACAATACTAGAATGGATATGGCCATTACAGTTGCGCAATTGGTTTATGCGTTACATAAACGCGACATTGCTCACCGCGATATTAAACCTGGCAATATACTCTGTTATATCAAAGATGAAAAAATGGTGGGCAGCAGTATAAGGCTGGTTGATATAGAATTCTCCAAAAAGAAAATTGACACTATTCCAAAAACTTTTTGTGGCACGAATGAATATGCGCCTAATAATGTAAAAAAAATTAATTTAGGAAATCACGACGGATTCTCACTTGCCAGAACGATACTAATGCCTCGCACAAAAAATTTACAGCGCGATAGAGAACCTTGCATTCTTTCAGATGCATTTTTGACCGATCGACCCACATTAAGAAAAATCCTTGATGCCAGCAATGATGATACTTCGCAATATTCCAACAGCGCCCTTATTTTATGCGCTTTAATACTCGATAAAAATAATTTGCTTGACTATTTTTGGCGGTGTCCACCCAACCAACAAAATAGAGAAATTATTATTCCGGGATTGTTGGTGACTATTTTATTACAGTATCAAGAACAGGATGGGCATTTCAATGCTGAACGCTTACAGGATGCTGACATTAGAGAACTGATTACCAAGAAAAATATGACAAAGAAAGATTGCATTTCCTTAGGCGAAAAATTATTAGGAAGTGAAATAACAGCTGAGATTATTGCTGCGATAGAGCGAGAAATTAATTCGGGTAAACCACACAGTCTTTTTTGTATTTCCGAGACAGACAAATCGATATTAAAAAATAAAACTCCTGAAGTAGTCGACGAAAAATCAAATTCTTCAGATAGTTTAGATAAAGAAACATATAAACATATCCGCTTATTTTGCACGGCGAAAAAAAATAAATATCACGAAACGGATGCGGCTTTACTGAAATCAAGCTACATTGCAAAATCTAAAATACAAGAACGGGATAGAAAAGCACTGCTCGCAGAACTACGTGCACGTGCAGCCCTTTATCAAGCCAGAGTGCACAGTCATCATACCAGAGGATATGACGCTGGTTTATTTGGCATTCATTTTTCGGCAAAAACAAAATTAGAAACAACGAATGCCATTATTTCATTTTTAGAAAACAATCCAACAAGATTAAAAATAGAGTGGGAGAAATTTGGCCCTGCCGCTTCAAATGGCGAACTGGGGAAAATAGTTGCGAAATTGAAAACCATTATCGGGAAACGTATTTCGCGAGGGTCACACGCACCCGCCTAACGTCGGGGCTTCCGCGCTAATTCACTAGCCCAAGATTAGAAGCGTCAAACTTAAAAACAGACAAATGGGCGGATTCTGGTTAAAAGCAATCAAACAAAGCTTCAACATTCTCCAACGGCGTGTCTTTTGAAATACCATGCCCCAAGTTAAAAACAAAGCCTGTTTGATTATCATAAACAGCTAAAATCGCTTTTACTGCATCACGTACTTTTTCAGGATCGGATAATAAAATAGAGGGATCCAAATTACCCTGTAACGCAACACGATCACCCACTTGTCTTTTTGCAGTTGCTAAATCCATCGTCCAATCTAAACCAAGCGCATCACACTGACTGCTTGCCATCGTTTCTAAATATAAGCCACAGCCTTTGCTGAAAAATATTAAGGGGATTTTTTTTCCATTGTGCTCACGTTTAATATGTTGCGCAATAAACTGCATATAATGCAGTGAAAAATGTTGATATTCATTTGGCGATAAAACACCACCCCAACTGTCAAACAACATAATCACGTCAGCACCCGCATCGATTTGCGCATTCAGATAATCGATCGTCACTGTCGTTAATTTTTGCAACAACTGATGCAATAATATAGGATCACGAAACATCATTTTTTTAATGATCTCAAATGTTTTGCTCGATTGCCCTTCAACCATATACGTTGCGACTGTCCACGGACTGCCAGCAAAGCCGATCAAAGGAATGCGGTTGTTTAATTCTTTTTTGGTTAAGGTAATAGCATCAGTTACGTAATTTAATTTTTCCAGCGCGTGATTTGTATTTAATTGATTAATGGCTTGCTGATCGCGAACGGGATTGGGCGCAAAAGGTCCACGACCTTCATGCATTTGAATGTCGCAGCCCATCGCCAAGGGCACAGTTAAAATGTCGCTGAAAATAATCGCCGCATCCAGCGGAAATCTTTTCACGGGCTGCAATGTGACTTCACACGCTAGCTCAGGTGTTTGGCAAAGCGTGAAAAAGTCCTTGGCTTTTGCACGCAAGGCGCGGTATTCCGGCAAATAACGCCCTGCTTGTCGCATCAGCCAAACCGGCGTACGGTCGATGGGTTCGCGTAATAGCGCTTTAATGAGACGATCATTTTGAAGTTTAAACATGGTAGAATCCTTAAAAGAGATCAGTTATCAGGGATCGGTTATCAATTTAAACAGGTCTCCAATCACTAGCCGATGATAAAGCAATGAAACCCATTATTGAAGAAAATAAATCACTCAAGCTGTTCAACACCTTTGGCATTGACGCCAAAGCCCGCTATTTCGCGACCATTAATACAGTTGCTGAATTAGAAGCACTATTAGCCGATCCACAATGGATATCCACCCCTAAATTAACTCTCGGGAGTGGCAGCAATATTTTGCTGACAAACAATATTGATGGACTGGTGATCCACAATGCGATTACCGGCATTGAAAAAATAAATGAAACAGAAGAGCATGTTTTTTTGAAAATTGCGGCAGGCGAGAATTGGCACAAGGTCGTTTTGCATTGCATTGAAAACAATTATGCCGGCATTGAAAATTTATCTTTAATTCCAGGCACAATGGGCGCTGCGCCGATTCAAAATATTGGTGCGTATGGCGTGGAACTGAAAGATGTGCTTGAGTCTGTAGAATATTTACAACCCCCCCCGGTTTTGCTAGCGCAAAACCGCCCCCCTTTTTCAAAGGGGGTTTCTGAAAACAATGCTGCGCGTACCGAGTCCTTTTCAAAAGGGGTGGCTGAATGTGAATTCGGCTATCGCGACAGTATTTTCAAACGTGAATTAAAAAATAAAGTGATTATCACACACGTCACTTTGCGACTGAATAAAAAGCCTGTTTTTCAAGTAGCATATGGCGCTATAAAAGAAATCATTAAAGACAAAGCACTTTCAATTAAAACAATCAGCGATGCGATCATTAAAATTCGACAAGAAAAATTACCCGATCCAAAATTAACAGGCAATGCGGGCAGCTTTTTCAAAAATCCAATTATTTTAGAAAAACATTTTTTACTGCTTCAAAAGAAACATCCAAAGATGCCGCATTTTACAGAAGAAAATGCGCGAATCAAAATTCCAGCTGGATGGCTAATTGAACAATGTGGATTAAAAGGAAAACGATTTGGCAATGTCGGTGTGCATGAACATCAAGCGTTGGTGCTTGTTAATTACGGTAACGCCACAGGTGATGACATTAAAAAATTAAGCGAACACATTCAAGCAATGGTGTTTGAACAATTTGGAATTGAGTTGGTGACAGAGGTGAATATTATTTAGATCTGAAACAACCAATCAGATTCACACGCAGGCTGCCGCCCGCGTTTCTGCGCTATTTGACAAGAGGTGAATATTATCTAGATTTAAAATCTTCTTCTCGATAATGTCGCACATGCACAATATAAATTATTTCCAAGTGAATGCGATAGCGAAGCACATAACCACCCACACCGAAACGCGTTAATAAATCGCGATAATGCGGCATATTATTGACTGGCTTACCAATGAAAGGATTATCGATTAGGCGATTGGCGGCATCCATAATAAGCGCTGCCGCTTTTTTGGCAGCAATCGGGTTTTCTTTTGCAAGAAAACGCCTCAGCCTTAATACATTATTCGTAGCACTATCAGAAAAGATTATTCTTCGCATGGCGGCCTATCAGTTTCTTCATCCGTTCCCCAAGTATTAAGCCATTTGACCATAGCCTCATGACTCACCATTTTTCCTTTCTTAATCTCCGCCCAACTTTCAAGCGTTTCGCGATTAATCTGTTCGTTGTATTCTTCTTCATCAAGATAATGAACAATGGCTTCTTTCATCAGCCAATGTGGTGAACGGTCTTTCATTTCACCCAAACGCTCTAATCGTTCAGCAATACTGCTATCGAGTTTGACTACTTTTGACACTTGATGATTTGCTGCCATATAAAAACCCCTTAGTAATACTTTATATTACTAAGTATTACTTGTTATCAAGTATTTGTCAAATTAATGTGCACTTTTAACCCGGGAAGGATTATCGACTTTTTATGAAAAAACACAATACCGTGTTTTTAGAGCAAGCGCGTTTATAGTATGCTTTTTAGAAAATGCCCTGTATGCGATCGTGGATTTTTAGCAACTGTTTCAGGCGTGCCTGCAACAAGGATTTCACCGCCACCATCACCCCCTTCCGGGCCCAAATCAATAATCCAATCCGCCACTTTAATCACATCTAAATTATGCTCAATAACGATGACCGTGTTGCCATGATCACGTAGCCGCATCAACACTTTGAGTAATTGCGCAATATCATGGAAATGCAAACCGGTCGTGGGTTCATCCAAAATATATAATGTGTTTCCCGTATCGCGTCGCGATAATTCTTTCGCTAATTTCACCCTTTGCGCTTCACCACCGGATAAGGTTGTTGCGCTTTGGCCTAATGCAATATAAGACAATCCCACATCTAATAATGTCTGTAATTTACGCGCAATAATCGGCACGGGTTGAAAAAATTCGTGCGCCTCGACAATCGTCATTTGCAACACTTCGTAAATATTTTTCGCTTTATATTTAATTTCTAATGTTTCGCGATTGTAACGTTTGCCTTGGCATTCATCACAAACCACATAAACATCGGCTAGAAAATGCATTTCAACTTTAATAACGCCATCGCCTTCGCACACTTCGCATCGTCCGCCCGCAACATTAAAACTAAAACGACCAGGAGAATAACCGCGCGTACGAGATTCATGCGTTGCTGCAAATAATTCGCGAATGGGCGTAAAAATACCGGTATAGGTTGCAGGATTGGAGCGCGGTGTTCGCCCAATAGGACTTTGATCGATATCCACAACCTTATCGCATTTATCCAAGCCTTCAATTGCATCGTGTTGACCAACATCATGCAGGCCTGCTTTATTTAATACGTGCGCCGCAACGGGAAATAAGGTGTCATTAATTAAGCTGGATTTTCCTGAACCCGAAACACCCGTAACACAAGTTAATAATCCCAATGGAATTTCAACAGTCACATTTTTTAAATTATGACAGCAGGCATTGATTATTTTAATAAAAGGGCGACAAACATTTTCAATTCTTTGTTTCGGAATTTCTATGCCTAATTTTCCCGACAAATATTGACCGGTAATAGATCGTTCTGATTTTTTAATATCTTCAGGCGTTCCTGCAGCAATAATTTCACCGCCCAATTTTCCAGCGCCAGGCCCGACATCAATCACATAATCCGCTGCTAAAATCGCTTCTTCGTCATGCTCGACAACAATAACGGTATTGCCTAAATCACGCAAATGAAGCAATGTTTTTAATAATCTGCTGTTGTCGCGCTGATGCAAACCGATTGAAGGCTCATCTAAAATATACATTACGCCCACTAAGCCAGAACCAATTTGACTGGCTAAGCGAATACGCTGCGCTTCACCGCCAGACAAGGTGTCTGCGCTGCGATGCAAGCTTAAATAATTTAATCCTACGTCCAATAAAAAACCCAATCGCGCGCACACTTCTTTTAAAATTTTATCGGCAATTTCTTTTTTATTACCGGCTAAATTTAACTGCATAAAAAAATCATGAGACTGCTTAATTGACATCGCTGTTATTTCTGGCAATGTTTTCTCAGCGATATAAACATGACGCGCAGACAAACATAAACGCGTACCAAAACAAGTTGAGCACGATTTTTTTGTCATTAATTTTGATAATTCTTCCCTGACCGCTTCTGATTCGCTTTCTTTATAGCGTCTTTTTAAATTCGGTAAAATACCTTCGAAGGGATGTGATCGTTCAACCTTGGTTCCCTTGTGCGTTACAAATGAAAAATTAATTTCCTCATCACTGCCGTATAAAATAATATGTTGAATTTTTTTCGGCAGCAGTGAAAAAGGTTTTTCCAAATCAAAATTAAAATGCGCCCCTAATGTCATCAACATTTGATAATAATGATAATTGCGGCGATCCCAGCCATTAATCGCACCTTGTGATAATGACAATGCAGGGTTATGCAAAATTGCTCAACGCCCAATCCATCACATGTTGCACAAGCCCCGATAGGGCTGTTGAAAGAAAATAATCGTGGTTCACACTCGTTGAGTGAATAACCGCAGTCGGCGCAGGAAAATTTTGATGAGAAAACAAGGGATCGGGGATCGGGGATCCGAGATCCATCAACGGATTCCTTTTCTGTGAATGAGATAGCCGCCAATCCATCTGATAATCGCAATGCCGTTTCAAAAGATTCCGCTAACCGCTGCTGAATATCAGGGCGTACTTTAATGCGATCAACCACCACTTCAATCGTGTGTTTTTTGCGTAAATCTAACTTACTAACATCATCTAACTCTTTTATTTCTCCATCAATGCGCGCTCTGACAAATCCTTGCTGTTTTAATTCAACAAATAATTGAATAAATTCGCCTTTACGTTCACGCACAACAGGCGACAATAACATCACCGCCGTGCCTTCAGGTAAGGCTAAAACAGTATCGACCATGTGCGCAACTGTTTGCGCACTCAACTCTTTATGGTGTTCTGGGCAACGCGGCGTGCCCACGCGTGCGTATAATAGCCTTAAATAATCGTATATTTCTGTGATGGTGCCAACTGTTGAGCGCGGATTGTGTGATGCTGATTTCTGTTCGATTGAAATAGCAGGCGATAATCCTTCGATGGTATCAACTTCAGGTTTATCCATCACCGATAAAAATTGCCTAGCATAGGATGATAAAGATTCAACATAACGACGCTGGCCTTCAGCATACAAAGTATCAAATGCAAGAGAGGATTTGCCTGAGCCGGACAACCCAGTAATAACGACCAGCTGGTCGCGTGGAATATCGACGTTAACATTTTTTAAATTGTGGGTACGCACGCCGCGCATGGTGATGTATTTTATTTGCATTGATTTCTTTGCCATTTACCAAATCACCGAGTATATCAGCTTCTATGCTAAAAAATCCGAAAAATTAATGTATTTAAAATAGATAGGTAAACTGGATCACTATCTTTAATTTCAGGCGAAATGCTTAATCAACCGCGTTGCGCCCTGTATTTTTCAACCTGAGCACAAACTTGCGGCTGCTTCTCAGCGTGTCGACAATATTCTTGTGTAAATAAGCGATATCGACAATGAAATTCTTTTCTGCCATTTTCATAATTTGATAATTCGAATTCAGTAATTTTTCTTTCTCTGATTTTGGGTGCAAAGTCTCGCCAAAAAGGATGGTAAATTTGATTGTAAAACTGAGTATTTAATTCTGAATTATTGCTTAACATTACCGGATCAACATAGTTTGAGTTTGTATAAAATTTACCAAAACCCAGTAATCCCGGCCCAAATCCCAAATACACCTCTTCTGGAATGGATATTTTAAAAACAGTTTCTTGCTCTTTATTCAGTGAGTCATCACCTCCTATTAAGTATGGAACAAATGCTTTATGTTCATCCATAATCAGCGTGCTATCAAACGCATGAATAACACCATTTTTTGATTCTTCAGAAAACAAGGTGGCAACCGAGGAAACATGCGTTGTTGAAATTCCAACGGTGCTTTGTGTATGCTCTAAAACACAATCATGAGAAGTTATGTCGCCGCGAGAAACGTGGCCGCGAAATCCAGTAATACACGGGGATTCAAGCATTGATCCACCGCGAATTCGCACTGAACCAGAAAGAGAAATTTGTTGTTCTATGGCATTCAGATCAAATGGCTTTCCTTGAAAAGTTAGCTTGCAATCAGGATGATAATTAATCCATTTTTCCGATGTCAGCATTGGAAGCGTTTGCTCGAGGTATTTTCTGTATAATCTGCGCATATTTTTCCATCGATAATTTTCTATGATGGTACGCTCGGAATATTAAGCATTTATTAATTGCGCGATATTTCTATCACATGAAGCGAAAATATCGTTTTTACCTCTGTTTTCACTGATATTGACTATGATCCTGAATTACATGGGCGATAAATAAATCGTCTTTTAATTTTTATAGTACTTAAGATTGTGTTTAGCGACTTAAATGTACGATATTTTTATAGTATCTTTGCGATTGCATTGCTTCATTGCGCGTTATAAATTTTACTTTATAAGTGATTTTATTTAAAATTTATCATTCCTTATTGTTTTATTTAATAAAATCAATGCATTCAAATTCATTTTTTACTGAAATAAATGGTTCCATTTGCGTCAGATATACTTTAATCTGCGTTTAAAATTTGTAGCGGGTATAAACGTTTTAAAGGGATATTCGACTTGAATAATAAAACTGCGCTAATGGTACTTGCAAGCATTATGTCCTTTCGCATGCTCGGCTTGTTTATGATTTTGCCTGTTTTTTCCGTGTACGCGGAACACACTCCAGGCGCGACAACAACACTCATTGGATTAGCGCTCGGTATTTATGGTTTAACACAAGCGTGCTTGCAGATTCCTTTTGGCATGCTGTCTGATCGCATTGGGAGAAAACCTGTTATTTTAATGGGATTATGTTTGTTTTTTATTGGCTCAGTGTTTGCAGCACTCTCACATTCTATATGTTATTTAATAATAGGCAGGGCATTGCAGGGCGCCGGTGCGATCGGGAGCACAGTACTGGCTTTGGTTGCCGATATCACACCTGTTGAATCACGCAGCAAAGCAATGGCGTTTATGGGATTAACAATCGGACTGGCATTTACTTTTTCGATGATTGTGGGGCCAATAATAAATCACTGGCTTCACCTGTCGGGAATTTTTTGGGTGACTGCATTGTTGGCGTTATTTGGCATTGCGTTGACGTCATGGAAAATCCCCCTTGTTTCACTGCCAAAAAACCGACCTCCCCTCTCGAAAGGCTTGAATGCCGTATTACACAACCCACAGTTACTACGATTAAATTTTGGCATTTTTTCACTACATGCGATTTTAACATCGTTATTTATTGTGATCCCCCTTATTTTAACGAAACAATTATTATTATCTGAGTGGCAACAAATCAGTTTGTATTTAATTATTTTAATTTTGGCGTTTGCTTTTGCGCTGCCCTTTATTATTATTGCGGAGAAGAAAAAGAAAATTAAACAGGTCTTTATTGCGGGCATTATTACGATTTTCATAGCACAATGTGCATTCTTGATGGTCTCCAGTAAACTGGCCATGTCACTAACGCTGATGCTGTTCTTCACAGCCTTTACCTTATTAGAAGCATTATTACCATCGCTCATTTCAAAAACAGCACCCCCAGAAAGAAAAGGAGCTGCGATGGGCGTTTATTCTTCGTCGCAATTTCTTGGGATTTTTATTGGTGGATCAGTTGGTGGATTAGTATTTGCGCGCGGGGATATGCTGGGCGTTTTTATAATGTGTGCGGTATTGGCCTTGCTTTGGTTTGCGCTTGCCTGTTCGATGAAAAAGCCTGTGTGACCTTCCCTGTTCGCTTCCACCTTGATTAAAACCGAGAACATTTTTGAACACGCAATCACTGCTATTATTTCAAAAACACGGATTGCGCAAGTGCATCAGAGCAGGTACTCTAGCTGCTGAGATAAAACCGATGGGGATATAATATGGCACGTGGCATTAACAAAGTAATCTTAGTGGGTAATTTGGGCGCAGATCCTGAAGTGCGCACAACACCTGGCAGCAACATGCAAATCGTTAGAGCAAACATTGCAACCAGCTCAGCGTGGAAGGACAAACAAACCGGCGAAATGCAAGAAAAAACAGAGTGGCACCGCGTTGTGTTTTTCAATCGACTCGGTGAAATTGCAGCGCAATATTTACGTAAAGGCGCGAAGGTTTACATTGAAGGCAGCTTGCGCACCAGCAAATACACTGATAAAAATGGCGTTGAAAAATTCTCCACGGAAATTATCGCTAACGAAATGCAAATGTTAGATAGTCGCGGTGGACAAGCTGATTCATCTGATCAATACGAAAGAAGTGCTGCACCAACAGGATCATCCAGCAAGGCATCAGCAGCGCCCGTGTCAAATAATGATTTTGATGATGATATCCCGTTTTAATACTTGCAATTAATGGTGCGTGATCAGGGCTTGGTGTCAAAACGCAAACATCAATCCCTGACTGCAGATCAAAGACAACTTTATCGCTTGTGTGTTGACGTTAATAATCCAGAGATTTTGGACGGATACAATTTATTGCGCTGAATAAAATATTTTTCGAGGATTGCCGTGAGGGCTAAAGCCCTCACTGCCGATAGACACTAAACTTCTTGACGACCTACGATCTCAACCAATGCCATAGGTGCGTTGTCACCTGTACGGAAACCACATTTCAACACACGCAAATAACCACCTGGACGCGTAACATGGCGCGGTCCAATCTTTGTAAATAGTTTTGCAACTGCTGGTTGGTCACGCAATCTTGAAAATGCCAAACGACGATTAGCAACTGAGTCTATTTTTGCTAAAGTAATTAGCGGCTCAACATGACGACGCAACTCTTTTGCCTTAACCAAAGTTGTTTTAATCAACTCATGTTTCAACAAAGAAGCCGACATATTGCTGAACATCGCTTTACGATGCGCTGTGTGACGGTTTAATTTTTTTCCTGATTTTCTGTGATGCATTTCTATATACCTATTTATAATAATTAGTTAATTATTCGTTTAAAAAAACAAAACAAACACTACTGCCTGTTTTGTAATTTTGTGGAATTTTAAAGTTCCACTTGCTGACGCTCTGGGCTCTGAGACTGAAGCCGAGGTTCTTATTTGTCAGCCATTTCTACTGGAGGCCATGGGTCAATCATCATACCCAAAGACAATCCACGTTGTGACAATACACTCTTAATTTCAAGCAAAGATTTTTTGCCCAAATTGGGTGTTTTCAAAAGATCGTGTTCAGATCTCTGTACTAAATCACCGATGTAATAAATATTTTCAGCTTTCAAACAATTGGCAGCCCGAACCGTTAATTCGAGATCATCAACCGGACGCAATAACAAGGGGTCTACTTGGTTTTTGCTTTGTCTTGGTCGCGTTGCAATTTCATGCTGCAAATCAACAAATGAAGATAATTGCTGTTGCAGAATAGCCGCAGAATAACGAATCGCTTCTTCAGGATCCAAAGTACCATCTGTTTCTAAATCAATTAACAATTTATCCATATCAGTACGATTTTCAACACGGGCATTTTCAACAGAATAAGCAACACGCTTAACAGGAGAAAATGATGCGTCTAAAACCAATACGCCAATTGGTCGTGTAGTTTGATAAGCCAATTCACGAACTGAAGCAGGTTGATATCCGCGTCCTAACATCACCTTAATTTTCATGCTGATCTCACCGTCTTGCGTAATATGCGCGATAACGTGATCAGGGTTAACAATTTCAACGCCATTTTCTAATGTAATATCAGCGCCTGTAACAGGACCTTGGCCCTTTTTATGAAGCGTCAAAGTCACTTCGCTGATTTTATCCAGTCGAAATGCCAAGCCTTTTAAATTCAATAAAATATCTACGACATCTTCGCGAACGCCAGACAATGTGCTGTATTCATGCAATACGTGGTCCATTTGAACTTCAACAACAGCAGCACCAGGCATAGAAGATAATAAAATACGACGCAGTGCATTTCCTAAAGTGTGTCCAAATCCACGCTCGAACGGTTCCAATACAATTTTATGATGTGTAGGGGAAATATTTTGCACTTGAATAGCATTGGGCGTTAAAAATGTTTTGTATATGTCTTGCATCATTGGCCTCTTTAATTGTCGCTTCGCAAAAATCAAGAGACGCTGCTAATAGCGTCTCTACAACATTATTTAGAATATAACTCTACTACCAAGCTTACTTTAAATTCAGGTGGCAATTGATCCATATCTGGCAGCGTTTTATAAACACCCGACAATGCTTTTGAATCCACTTCAATCCAAGCAGTTGGTTCGCGTTGCTGCGCCAAATCAAGTGCCGCAGAAATGCGCAATTGTTTTTTTGCTTTTTCACGAATAGAAATAACATCACCTGGCTTTGCGCAATAGGATGCAATATTAACAACATGACCATTAACCAAAACAGACTTATGAGAAACCAATTGTCTCGCTTCAGCGCGTGTCACAGCAAAACCCATACGATAAACAACGTTATCTAGACGTGATTCCAATAGACGCAACAAGTTTTCACCTGTAGATCCCTTAGCGCGTTCAGCTTCTTTGTAATACAAGCTAAATTTCTTTTCCAAAACGCCATAGAAACGACGGATCATTTGTTTCATACGTAATTGTGTTGCGTAATCAGTCACGCGACCACGACGTTGCCAGTGTTGTCCAGGCGTGCGATCAAATTTACATTTTGTTTCGATATCTCTGATACCGCTTTTCAAACCTAAATCAGTTTTTTCGCGTCTTGCTAGACGACATGTTGGACCTAAATACTTTGCCATTTTTTGCTATTCCTCAATTCACTTAAACTTTATTTAGTAACATCTACTCATCGACTCGCTAACACTCGGGGCTATGAGGCTTATACACGTCTCTTTTTGCGTGGACGACAACCGTTGTGTGGTATGCGTGTTTTGTCAACCAAACGAACAATTTCTAAACCTGAATTACGCAATGCTCGAACAGCAGAATCTCTACCAGCGCCAGGTCCACTTACATTAATAACGACGCGTCTCAAAGAAAATTCTTCGATAACTTTTTTAGCAACCGTTTCAGCAGCCAATTGCGCAGCAAAAGGAGTACCTTTGCGTGATCCTTTAAAACCAGAGCGGCCAGCGGAGCCTTGACACAAAACATCGCCGGATGGCGTTGTAATGGAAATCATCGTGTTATTAAACGATGCCTGGATATGCGCAACACCTTCAGAAATTTTGCGCTTAACTTTTTTCTTGGCAGTTGAAGCTGCTGCCGCAGTAGTTGTTGTTGCTACTTCTGTTGTTTCTGTTGCTGTTGTCATTCTTCACCTATTATATTTTTAGCCTTCGCCACCGCTCGGCTTCTGTGTTATTGCGAACGAATTGCTTTACGCTTGCCTTTACGTGTTCTTGCATTTGTTCTGGTGCGTTGACCTCGAACAGGTAATCCTTTGCGATGACGAATGCCTACGTAACAGCCCAAATCCATTTTACGTTTAACGTGCATAGAAACTTCGCGTCGTAAATCACCTTCAACAACACATTTCGCCACTTCCGTACGTAACAAATCTAATTCTGCTTCCGATAAGGCGCTGACTTTAGCAGTCGGATCGACACTTGTAGCGAGACAGATTTTTTCTGCACGCGTTGGCCCAATACCATAAATTGACTGTAGACCAATCTTGATATGCTTCTGAGCTGGGATATTCACACCAGCAATACGAGCAGCAACCGCCATATTTTAAACTCCAAATTAAATAAAATTTACGTTTTTAAAGCCGCCTAGGATACCGTTCACCCTGCACAATTGCAAGCGAACAAAGTACTTATCCTTGACGTTGTTTATGTCTGCTGTCTTTGCAAATAACACGCACAACTCTGTTGCGACGAACAATTTTGCAATTACGGCACAATTTTTTAATCGATGCTCTTACTTTCATATTTTTTACCTTTTTTTACGTGGCCACTCTCGCACCCACTTCCACTCTTAAATGAAACATCATTGCAGATTCCATTGCATTTATATTTTTCCAGCCGATGACGCTCTGAGTACTGAGCTTCTTCGATAACCTAACAATCACAACTAGCGGATCAAGCCAAGCTTGGATCCACGTGATTTTGTTTTTTTCATCAGTGATTCATATTGATGGCTCATTAGATGCGCCTGTACTTGGGCAATAAAGTCCATCAAAACAACCACTACAATCAACAAGGATGTTCCACCAAAATAAAAGGGAACGTTCCATGCAACAATTAAGAACTGCGGCAACAATGCAACCAATGCCAAATACACAGAACCAACCAAAGTCAGGCGTGTCATAATCATATCTATGTAATTCGCGGTTTGTTCGCCAGGGCGAATTCCCGAAATAAAAGCACCCTGCTGTTTCAAATTATCAGCAGTTTCCTTAGGATTAAATACCAATGCCGTATAAAAGAAACTGAAAAAAATCACTGTAAAAGCAAATACAATCATGTAAGCGGGCTGTCCAAATGACATCGCCAATGAAAAGGCATTCAACCAAGCAAAACCTTTTGCAGTCCCAATAAATTTAGCAATCGCGCCAGGGAATAAAATAATCGCCTGCGCAAAAATAGGAGGGATAACGCCCGCCATATTAATTTTTAGCGGCAAATGACTTGTTTGCGCCGCATATAATTTATTGCCTTGTTGTCTCTTTGCATAATTAATGGTAATCCTGCGCTGTGCTCGTTCAAAATAAACGACAACCAAGGTAACCGCAGTAACAACTACCACCAACAAAATCAAGGTAATCACTTGCATCTGACCTTGGCGCACTTGATTCATGACTTCGCCAATCGCCTCTGGAAAGCGGGCAACAATACCGGAAAAAATAATAAGTGATATGCCGTTACCAACACCGCGCTCAGTCATTTGCTCACCAAGCCACATAATAAACATCGTGCCTGTCACTAGAGTAATAACCGCAACAAAATAAAAAGTAAAATTAGGGTTAATCGCTGTGTGACTATCCACTAACCAACGGGTAATAAAAATCGCCTGCATTAATGCCAGACCCAATGTCAAATAACGCGTGTACTGATTAATCTTGCGACGACCAGCCTCACCTTCTTTTTTAACTTGAATCAATCTCGGCGATACTGTGCTATACATTTGCACTATAATCGACGCTGAAATGTAAGGCATGATTCCCAGTGCAAAAATAGTCATTCGACTCAATGCGCCACCAGAAAACATGTTAAACATGCCTAGAATGCCATTTTCATTTTGCTGAAACAGATGTGAAATAGCATTAGGATCTAATCCTGGAACAGGAATATAGGAACCCAAACGAAAGACAATAATGCCAATTAAGACAAACATTAATCTTCGTTTCAGCTCACTCAATCCGCCTGACTGTAAACCGGATCCTAATTTTGAAGTATTTCTCATCCAATCCCCAAATGAAATTCAATTTTCTTTTTTTAAAATTCTATCTCAGTCTAAATTAGATCTTATTAGAATTGATGCGCTCAAGTCTTTTAGACCTGAGCACTGGAAATTATTCTACTGTGCCACCTACCGCTTCAATTGCTTTTTTTGCACCAGCAGTGATTTTAACGCCGTGAAGTTTCATTGGTCTTTTAATTTCACCAGAAGCAAACACTTTTACGAATTTTACTGTCGCTGCAATTAAATTTGCTTTTCGCAGTGTGATTAAATCAACTAAATCACCTTCAATTTGATTTAATTCGCCCAAGCGAATTTCAGCAGAAACCAAGGCTTTGCGTGAAACGAAACCGAATTTTGGCAAACGACGCTGCAAAGGCATTTGACCACCTTCAAAACCAGGTTTATGAGAATTGCCGGCACGTGCATGCTGACCTTTGTGTCCTCGTCCAGCTGTTTTACCCAAGCCAGAACCAATGCCGCGTCCCAAACGTTTTGGTGCATGTGTTGAACCAAAAGCAGGTTTAATCGTATTTAATTGCATGTCACACTTCCTCAACTTTTAATAAGTAAGCAACTTTGTCGATCATGCCGCGATTAGAAGGTGTATCTAACACTTCAACTGAATCACGAATACGACGGAGACCTAAACCGTTAACGCACAAAGCATGATTTTTTTTTCTGCCAACTTGCGTCACTTTTAATTTTGTTAATTTTTTCGTTTTCATAAATCTCGCTCTAAATTAATACACACTTAGTTAACTTGCTTACGCTCGCTACCACGTGCTTGCTTGAGAAGTTCATTAACTGACTTTCCGCGTTTTCTTGCAGCAATTTCAGGGGTTAACATACTGGTTAAACCATTAATAGTTGCGCGTACTACGTTAACTGGATTGGTTGAACCTACGTTTTTAGCCAATACATTATGCACGCCCATTACTTCGAAAACAGCGCGCATTGCACCACCAGCAATAACACCCGTACCTTCAGAAGCAGGCAACATCAGCACCTTACTTGCTCCATGACGTGAACGAACTTCATGGTATAAAGTTGAACCACTGAGCTGAATTTGGATCATATTGCGACGCGCAGAATCAGTTGCTTTTTGAATCGCTACTGGCACTTCTTTCGCTTTACCTTGACCAAAGCCAATTTTACCCTGACCATCACCAACCACTACCAATGCGGCAAAACTAAAGACACGACCGCCTTTAACTACCTTAACAGTACGTCGTACGTTTATTAATTTATCAGTAATTCCATCTGTTTGGACGGATGAATCTGTTGCCATTTGTGCTGCCATATACTATATGCCTTCAAATAAAATTGGTATTAAAATTCGATGCCACCCTCACGTGCTGCGTCAGCCAAAGCTTTTACGCGACCATGATAACGATATCCCGAACGATCAAACGCTAACTTTTCAATACCCGCTTCTTTACAGCGTTTTGCTAATAAAGCACCGGTCATTGCAGCTGCTTTTGCGTTACCGCAATGCGGAAGAGCTGATTTTATTTCATTATCTAACGTTGAAGCAGCAGCTAAAACGCGAGAACCACAAGACGTGAATACTTGTGCGTAAATGTTGTTAGCCGAACGAAACACACTCAATCGGTTGACACCCAATCGGCGGATATTATGTCTTGTACGACCCGCTCTGCGAATTCTTGAAACTTCTTTATTTAGCGTTGTCATTACTTCTTCTTACCTTCTTTAAGTGTTATTTTTTCGTTTTCATAGCGAATACCTTTACCTTTATAAGGTTCGGGTGGACGTACGGAACGAATGTTAGCAGCAACCTGACAAATCAACTGTTTGTCAGCACCTTTAAGAACGATTTCAGTATTCGTTGGGCATTCAACAGACACGCCTTGTGGCATCGTTATCACCATCGGATGAGACAAACCCACCGAAATATCCAAGGCATTGCCTTGAACCTTGGCACGATAACCAACACCAACCATCACTAATTTTTTACTGAAGCCTTCTGAAACTCCGGTAACCATATTTTGCATAATGGCACGCACTGTTCCTGACAATGCATCAGACTCATGAGAATCATTTGCTGCAGAAACCTTAATTTCGCCATCAGTATGGGCAATATTGACCAAAGATGGAAAAACTACTTTTAATTCACCTAATTTACCCTTCACCACAACATCTAGGCCGGTGATTTTAACATCAACGCCAGTTGGAATTTTGACAGGGTTTTTCGCGACTCGACTCGTCATCCGAATTCTCCTAACTCACTATACACAAAACTTCGCCGCCCAAACCCATTTGAGTAGCTGAATGTGCAGTCATAACCCCTTTCGACGTAGAAACAATGGCAATACCCAAACCATTATCCACATCGGGCAAATCATTCTTTGCCGAATAAACACGTAAACTAGAGCGACTCACTCTTGCCATACGCTTAATAACAGCTTGTCCGTCATAATATTTCAAATCAATTGACATCCAAGGTTTGCCATCCAATTCGCTTTCAGAAAAACCCAAAACATAACCTTCGTCTTCCAATACTTTTGCAATTGCAATTTTGATTTTGGACTTGGGCATGCCAACGGTTTTTTTAGAAACCGCTTGAGCATTTTTGATTCTTATTAGCATGTCTGCTATGGGGTCTTGCATACTCATATAAATTCTCGTTTTTAAATTACTTTGTTAGAAAGTAGACGGTCACTTGCGCTTCCGTTTCCATTCACTCACAGGGTCTCTGCATTACCAGCTTGCTTTTCTCAAGCCTGGAACATCACCACGCATTGCAGCTTCACGTAAATGTATACGACACAAACCAAAACGCTTCAAGGTGCCGCGACTTCTTCCACACTGTCTGCAGCGGTTACGAACACGAATTGGGCATTCATTGCGACGACGTTTTTGCAACTTTTCAATTGCCTCGTCACGATTTTCTTCATCGATGCGTATTGTTTCTTTCAACGCTTCTCTAGAGGATTTCATACGCAAAGAAAGTTGTTGTCTTCTTTTGTTACGTATCATTACGCTGGTTTTTGCCATGTTGTATTACCCTTTTAATGGAAAGCCAAATGCTTTTAGTAAAGCGCGCGCTTCAGCATCTGTTTTTGCTGTTGTTGTAATCGTAATATCCATACCGCGGATTTTATCAATTTTATCGTACTGAATTTCTGGAAATACGATTTGTTCTTTAATACCCAAACTGTAATTTCCGCGTCCATCGAATGCTTTCGCAGAAAATCCGCGGAAGTCACGAATACGGGGAATTGCAATCGAAATCAAACGCTGTAAGAACTCATACATCTTTTGGCGGCGCAATGTTACTTTGCAACCAATTGGATAATTATCGCGAATTTTAAAACCTGCAATAGATTTTTTAGACAAGGTAACAACTGGCTTTTGACCTGCTATTTTAGTCATATCATCCAATGCGAAATTCATCACTTTTTTATCATCAACCGTTTCGCCTACACCCATGTTCAAAGTAATTTTTGAAATCTTAGGGACTTGCATAACGCTTGTATAACCAAACTCTTTTGTGAGTTCTTTGGCTACTTTGTCGATATATTGTTTTTTCAATTCTGGTTTCATTTCTAATCTCTTTATTATAATGCCACTCGCGCACAACAGGGCTTTTGAGCTTTCACTCGACTTCTTGAGTCGAGCCTTATGCTACATCAACCAATTCATTATTTGATTTAAAATAACGAACTCTTTCTGCCTTTCTACCCGCTTTTTTTGAGTCAAGCAGTTTAAAACCTACTTTCCCTGGTTTATTTGTCGCAGGATTCAATAACGCAACATTTGAAATATGAATGGAAGATTCCTTTTCGATAATTCCACCTTGCGTATTTGTGTTAGGGTTAGGTTTCACGTTTTTTTTCACGAGATTAATACCTTCAACCAAAACACGATCATCACCAACAATTTTAGTAATTGTTCCTGAACGGCCACGATCCTTGCCGGTTAATACAATGATCTTATCGCCTTTTTTAATTTTTTTCATACGTTCTCACTCTGTCAATACGCGTGATCCGCGGTCGCTAATGCTCCCGCTCACTCTAATACCTATTTCGAAATGCTTTACAAAACCTCAAGCGCCAACGAAACAATTTTCATGAAACTAGTTGAACGTAATTCACGTGTTACTGGTCCAAAGATACGTGTTCCAATAGGTTGGCCTTGATTATTCAATATAACCACTGCGTTACTATCGAAGCGAATAATAGAACCGTCGGCACGACGAACACCGTGACAAGTGCGTACAACAACCGCATCCATCACTTCACCTTTTTTCACTTTTCCGCGTGGAATTGCTTCTTTCACGCTGACTTTAATCACATCACCAACATAGGCATAACGTCTTTTTGAGCCGCCCAATACCTTGATACATTGCACTTTACGTGCACCGCTGTTGTCTGCTACTTCGAGTACGGTTTGTACTTGTATCATAAAAAACCCTTATTATTCGAGCGTAATACTAGTTTACGCTTTTGTTAACTACCTCAACCAATTCCCACGACTTCGTTTTTGAAACAGGTCGACATTCTTTTATCAATACCAAATCACCTGCGCGACAAGTATTGTTTTCATCATGGATATGGAACTTAGTGGAACGTCTAACAAATTTTCCATATTTAGGATGCTGAACACGTCTTTCAACTAAAACTGTTGCACTCTTTTGCATTTTGTCACTGAGAACAACGCCAGTTAAGGTACGTACTATTTTTTTCGTTTCTTCAGTCATTATTTTCAACCAAATAATATTGTTAATAAAAATTAAGTGTATTAATTATTTAAAAAAGTTTTTATACGCGCAATATCTTTGCGAACTTCTTTAAATAAATGCGTTTTTGGCGATTCAGATACGCCCTTTTGCATCCGTAATTGAAATTGCTCTTGTAATTTTCCAATTAAAAGATCATTTAATTCAAGTTTAGATTTTGTTTTTAATTCTGTTATTTTTAATGCTGTCTTTTTCATTTTTACATCACCGTTCTTTGAATAAATACCGATTTTAGCGGTAACTTTGCAGCCGCTAATTCAAATGCTTCTACAGCGACTTCTCTTGGAATACCTTCAAGCTCAAACATGACGCAGCCAGGTTTGACTTCAGCTACCCAATACTCCACGTTACCTTTACCTTTACCTTGACGAACTTCAAGTGGCTTTTTACTGATTGGCTTATCAGGAAAAATACGAATCATTACTTTCCCACCACGCTTAATGTGTCTTGAAATTGCTCTTCGAGCTGCTTCAATTTGACGTGCTGTAATACGTCCGCGTTCAGTGGATTTCAAACCGTATTCACCGAATGCAACAGTGTTACCACTTGTCGCATTCCCACGATTTCTACCTTTGAATGCTTTTCTATATTTTCTTGCTTTAGGTTGTAGCATTACAATTCCTCTATCAAATTCATGTGGTCGCTATCGCTTCCACTTCCATACGCATGAATACGTATTGTTTTCTATTTAGTGCTATTTCTTAGTATCTGTATCAGTTGTCGTTGCCTCAAGTTGCTCAACTTCACCTGGTTGAATTTCACCTTTGAAAATCCAAACCTTTACACCAATAATGCCGTAAGTCGTTTTTGCAATTGCTGTCGAATAATCGATATCAGCACGGAATGTATGCAATGGAACACGACCTTCTCTAGCCCATTCTGTACGCGCGATTTCAGCACCACCCAAACGTCCACTTAACATCACCTTAATACCTTGAGCACCATGGCGAATGGTTGTTTGCATTGCTTTTTTCATTGCGCGGCGGAACATAATACGCCTTTCTAATTGCTGCGCAACACTTTCTGCAACTAACTTTGCATCTAATTCAGGTTTGCGAATTTCTTCAATCGTAATATGCACTGGAACGTTCATGATTTTAGAAACTTCTTTACGCAATGTATCAACGTCACTTCCTTTTTTACCAATAATCACACCAGGGCGCGCTGAATGAATGGCTATTTTTGCATTTCTAGCAGGACGATCAATTTGAATACGAGAAACTGACGCACCGGCCAATTTTGCAATCAAGTATTTACGCACTAATAAATCTGCATTTAAGTAGTTTGCGTATTCACTGTGTGCAAACCACATTGATTTCCATGTTTCAGTAATTCCAAGTCTGATACCGGTTGGATTGACTTTTTGACCCATTTGTTTCTCCAGATATTTTATATATTCGCTACTGTTACTGTAATATGACAACTTCTTTTTAAAATCTGATTTCCGCGACCACGCGCACGCGCATGAAAACGCTTCATAACAGGGCCTTCATCAACGAAAACTGTCTTTACAAACAAATCATCAAGGTCAACACCTTCATTTTCAGCTGCATTAGCAATTGCTGAATCAACCACTTTTTTTACCAATAAGGCTGCTTTTTTTGGGCTGAATTTTAATAGCTCAACCGCTGCCTCAGCAGATTTGCCGCGGATTTGGTCACACACCAAACGTACTTTTTGTGCTGACGTTCCGGCACGTAATAATTTAGCTGATACTTCCATCGAAAAACCCCTCTATACTATTTTTTGTCTCTAGCTGCTTCTGCTTCTTTCGTTTTCTTATCGCCAGAATGTGCGCGGAAAGTACGTGTTGCTGCAAACTCACCTAATTTATGTCCAACCATGTTTTCACTGATATAAACAGGTACATGTGCCTTGCCATTGTGAATAGCCATTGTCAAACCAATCATTTCAGGCACAACCATAGAGCGTCTCGACCATGTAATAAGTGGACGCTTTGAGCCTTCTTTTTGTGCTTTAGCAACTTTTTTTCGTAGACTAACATCTACAAAGGGACCTTTTTTTACTGATCTTGGCACTGATGTGTTCCTCATTAATGTTACATTTAGTTACTTCATTGCATGAAAACAAGTTCATGTTCTGTAGCTTCCACTCGCTCACGCTCGGAGTTCTGAGCTTTTCTAAAACTATTTTTTACGACGATCACGAATAATCATCTTACTCGTAAACTTATTCGTTCTTGTTTTGTAACCCTTCGTCGGTACACCAGAACGGCTCACTGGATGACGACCACCGGATGTCTTACCTTCACCACCACCATGAGGATGATCGACTGGATTCATCGCGACGCCTCGAACAGTAGGACGTACACCGCGCCATCTTGCGGCACCCGCTTTACCCAATGAACGGAGGTTATGTTCTGAATTACACACTTCGCCAATTGTGGCACGACAATCTATCAATATTTTACGCATTTCACCAGAACGCATACGCAAAACAGCATAAAGACTTTCTTTTGCTGCCAGTTGCGCTGATGTTCCAGCTGCACGAATCAACTGCGCACCTTTACCTGGCTTCAATTCAACGCAATGTATTGTTGAACCCAGTGGGATATTTTGCAGAGACAATGTGTTACCTGCTTTAATTGGTGCATTATCACCGGAAAGAACTTCATCGCCCGCCGCCATACCTTTAGGAGCGATAATATAACGTCTTTCACCGTCCGCGTACAGCAACAATGCTAAATGAGCGCTACGATTAGGATCATATTCTAAATGCTCAACTTTCGCAGGAATTCCATCTTTATCACGCTTAAAATCAACAATACGGTAATGTTGCTTATGTCCACCACCACGACGGTGAACAGTAATACGGCCTGCGTTATTACGTCCACTGCTGCGCTTTTTTGGTAATAGCAAAGCAGCATGAGGCTTACCCTTATGCAATTCTGGACTTACTACTTTTATTACAAACCGACGACCTGCAGAAGTTGGTTTTGATTTCACTAAAGCCATTGTGTTAATACTCCAAAATAAAAAGATAACTTATGCAAGATGGATTTCTTGTCCAGCGTTTAATAACACATACGCTTTTTTCCAAGACGCATACCGACCTACAGTACGACCCATTTTAGCTGCATTCGCACCTTTGACATTAGTTATGTTCACTGCCTTAACGGTGACTTTAAAAAGTTCTTCTACAGCCGCTTTCACATCTATTTTATTAGCTGTTTTTGCAACATGAAAAACATATTGACCTGAAACCGCAGCTGTTTTTTCTGACAGATGGGGCGCTAATAATATTTTTAATAATTTTTCTTTTCTCATATATCTTACCTATTAATTCGCCACTCACTGAAGTGAGGGCTTCTGTGCTATTTGATTTCACCTTCAAATTTCTGCAACGCATCAGCTGTAAATAATACTTTCTCAAATGAAAGCAAGCTGACTGGATCGACTTGCGTATAATCACAAACAGCAACGTTATGCAAATTACGTGAAGCCAAGTAAAGATTGTCATTTTCACCTGTACCGACAATCAGCACTTTATTTAATTTCATGCCATTCAAAAGGCTTATTAAGTCCTTTGTTTTAGGAGTCGGCAAGTCTATCGCATTTGTTACAATAAATCGATCCTGACGAACCAATTCTGATAAAATAATTCTAATTCCTTTGCGATACATTTTTTTATTTAGTTTTTTTGCAAAGTCACGTGTATTTGCAGCAAAAGTAACACCGCCGCCACGCCAAATTGGACCACGTGATGTTCCAGCACGCGCTTGACCTGTTCCCTTTTGTTTCCAAGGTTTTTTACCACCACCACGAACTTCAGCGCGTGTTTTTTGGGCTTTAGTTCCCTGACGTCCCGCTGCTCTGTATGCAGTAACTAATTGATGAACTAACCCTTCGTTATATTCACATCCAAATATTTCATCTGAAAGCTCTAGTTCAGAACCGCCGTTAACTTGTAATTTCATTTAGCCACCCCTTTTTTAACTTTTACTGTTGGCTTTAATACGACATAACCACTTTTAGCACCTGGAATAGCGCCCATCACTAATACATAATTCAATTCTTTATTAACTTGAATCACTCTTTGATTAATTGCGCTGCGATTATCGTCACCTAAATGACCCGCCATTTTTTTACCTTTAAATACGCGACCCGGTGTTTGACGCTGACCGGTTGAACCATGCGCACGATGAGAAAGAGAGTTACCATGTGTCGCATCTTGCATTGTGAAATGGTGACGCTTAATTACACCAGCAAAACCTTTACCTTTAGTTACACCCTGCACATCGACCATTTGGCCTTCTGCAAAAAGATCAACCGACAAAGAATCACCGACATTGAGATTAGACAATGCTGCAGCATCAACACGAAATTCACGAACAATACTGCCGGCTTCAACACCCGCTTTTGCAAAATGACCCGCCATCGCTTTATTAACGCGCGATGGTTTTTTGCTTCCAGTGGTGATTTGAATAGCTCAGTATCCATCAGTATCCACATTTTTAATTTGTGTGACACGATTGGGAATAATTTCGATTACAGTAACAGGGATAGATTCACCCGCATCTGTAAATATGCGTGTCATACCTCGTTTTTGACCTACTAGACCTAATGACATTGCTTTACTCTCTTTTAGTATTATAAATTTCCACTCGCTTACGCTCGGGGCTCTGAGCTTTACTTTTCCGCTTACTTACGCTCGGGGCTCTGAGAAAAATCGTCTTTATTCAACACTGATTTGAACATCAACACCCGCCGCCAAATCAAGCTTCATCAATGCATCAACGGTTTTATCCGTCGGTTGCAAAATAACAACAACGCGTTTGTGCGTTCTTATTTCATATTGATCACGCGCATGTTTATCAACGTGCGGAGAAACCAATACAGTGTATCGTTCAATTTTAGTTGGCAATGGAATAGGGCCTTTAATACGAGCACCTGTTCTTTTTGCAGTATTGACAATTTCTTTAGTCGAACGGTCAATAAGCTTGTGATCAAATGCCTTTAAGCGAATTCTGATTCGCTGATTATTACTTACAATTGCCATGATAATTAACCTTTACTGTGTTTGTTTTATTTATTCTGCTTCGTTAAAAAAGTTATCGGCTATCGAGGATAAGTTATCGGTGCTTTTACCGACAACCCATCCCTGATTCCTGATTACTGTATAATTTTCGCAACAACACCCGCGCCAACAGTACGACCACCTTCACGAATAGCAAAACGTAAACCGTCTTCCATCGCAATTGGGCAAATCAAATCAACAACCACTTTAATGTTGTCGCCTGGCAT
>JAPLRF010000048.1 GCA_026399315.1 Gammaproteobacteria bacterium | reverse complement strand
TCCGTGGAAAAACCCCGCAATGAGCATTAAATCACTTAAAAGTGATCTGGCTCTGGCCGCGGGGCAATAAGGGCTTCTTAGTAAAAAGAGGACATCTCTATCTTGCTAAGAAGCGGACATTTCTAAATTGCTTTGACAGGAGTGTTGTTCAACTGATAATTTCATTTAATCCATCGATCACCTGCTTTACTTCTTGTTCTGAAAGACGGGTGATTTTTTTCCCCAGTCGTAATACAGACAATGTTCTAATTTGACTGATTTTCACCCATGCCTTTCTTTTACCGATTCTTTCTGGCTAGTGAATACGTATGGAAGCGAGCGGCGGTAGCCCTCGTGCAAATACACAAAATATTTTAAAAAAATAGTTCATCTCTAAATTCGCATCTTCATTGGCGATGGATATATAATTTTTCGCGCCCGACTAACGTCGGGGCTTCCGTACTAATTCACTCACTTACTGCAAAAACACCCTATTCGCCAATTTAGAATCAATATGCGCTTTCGGCTATGAGCCAAATTAAGATGCGTTTACCCACATTAAGCCGTTATCTTAAAAATTTAACATTTCCTTAAGGTTATTATCATAAAATACTCACTAATCTGTACTATAAATGATAGTGAGATGAGCGAAAGGCGCTATATCAAATAGTACAGAACGCGGGTGGTAGCCTGCGTGTGAACCACACAAGAGAGCACGACGATGCCAACAGTTGATCCAAAAAAAATTGCACTTTCAGCAAATCCGAACGATTATGTGAGCGCAGATATTGTCGCAGCGGTATTACAGCCATTAAAAGAAAAGGAACTGGAACGGTGCAACACAAAAAGTCGCCTGCATTACGCCGGTTTAGTTTCTGCCAATAAAGATGGCACGTTACGTGAACCTAAGATAACAACAGGCGCAGATGATACCGAAGCAGCAGAGAATGCGGATGAATTAGCAAAACACCCGCCAGAAGCCATTTCATTCTCACAAGCGTTAACCGCAATTAAAGTGAAATTGGATGCTGAAACACCAAAAGCCACGCAAGCATTAACGCTCGATTTTGTCCTTCATGTTAACGACAATCATTTTACGCAATTACAAGTTGAAATCAGCGCTGATCAAAAAACAATTAAAGTCGTTCAGTTTGATTCGTTACTTCAATCAGATCAAAACAATCAATTTGATGAAAACCTTAAAAAAAATATTGGCGACGCAATCGGTAAGGTTTTTGAAAATGGAAGCCCAATACAATTTGAAAAAAAACGCGGCGTTGCTACACAATTTTGCAACACCTGCGCTGATTGGACGGCGATGGCAATTTTGGATGATCACAATAATACAAGCGAATTAAATCAATTTCATGAGAAGGGGGGTCAAACTGAAAAACAAGCAAAAACCATGCGTTTAGCATTTAACGAATTAGCAAAAAAATCAACACTGAAAGATAAAATCGAGGATGATGCGACATCAAAAAAAGTCGATCCCGCTCAATCAAAAAAAACCACCACCACAGTCAACTCAATCTCGGCCTATTTACTACACACATTAGCGCCAGTCGAACAAAAAATAATTATTTCAAAAGCCTTTGCGGATGCTGAATTAGCCAAAATGGCTGCGTCTTTTAATTCAAATAAAAAATATAAAAAATTTGAATTGAGTGTTGATAAGGAAGACCCGAAAAACCCAAGAGACCGAATCACCTTTGAGAATAATAAAACATTCACGATTTTCATGAAAGCCATTGCCGTAACAGCGGCTGTTCCTGCCAACCAAATGACAGGGCAAAAGGCAGTAGAAGAAAAAACAGAAAACGTCAATATTTCCGTCACCCGCAGTGTAGAAAAAGATGGCACGGTTAAATGGCACTGCACTTCCAATAACGATAAAGTGATGACGCAGGAAAATTCGTGGCAGATGATCGCAGCGCAATCGATCGCATTGCGTATTGCAGGTGAAGCAGGCTTAAAAAAGCAATATGAAGATCCCCGCGCCATTACTATTATGCCGATTGACGGCGATAAAGAAGATCAAGCAAGCAAAAAAGAACGCATAGTTGGCGGTGTCAAAGGAGAGTTTACAGACAAAGAAGAATTATTACTCAAGACGTTTATGAAAGCGGGCTATTTAGAGGTTACATTTAAGGATAAAAAATGTGGCTTTGGACTGGCGGTATTATCCGAACTTGAGAAAGCCATAGACGCTGTGACTGCGGCTGCTGTTAAATTACCTGATGCCTACGATGATAAAACTTTTTTAGCGTCCGGTGTTGATGTCGCACTTTCTGCAGCAAAAGCCGCGCAAGATGCGATGGATAAACGGGTTGCTGAGTTTAAAAAAATTGATCCGACGTTTGAAGTTCCTAAAATCTACACGGAGAAAAATGCAGCGCTTAGTGAAATAGTTAGAACATTAACGGTGGAAAAAGAGAGTAAAGATAAAAATATAAAGACGGCGGGTGCTGAGTTTCAAGAAGCAGTAAAGGCGGTTGATGCTGCAAATGCAGCAACAGTGAATGCAAAAACGGTTGCAGAACTAGAAAATCTTGCAGACACAGCAGCTCTTGCTAGCGAGCCTCATAGTGCAGCAAGCAATGCTATCGAAAAAGCAGAGGGTGCAATTAAGAAAAATTTTGCTGCTGATGAACAAGCAGGGAAGTTTTTTCAAGGTAAACTTGATGAATTTAAAGCAGGATTAACTGCAGCAGCAGAATCCAAAAAAACAAAAATAAATGAAGCTGAAGCGGCGATTAAAGCGGCGGAAGCGAAAATGAAAGAGGCAAGCGCCACAGCATTAATTGGCTTGGCTGATGGGGGAACAGTAGATTCTTTATCAAATGTTCCTGCTGTTGAAAATCGTGCGGCGGAATGTAAAGCAGAATGCGATAAAGCAGCGGAAAGTTATGCCGCGCTCGATGATGCTGCTAAAACACCATTAAAAGATAGGGCCGATAAACTTGCTGTTGATGCAGCAAAATTAAAAGCCAATGCGGATAAATTATGCGAAAGTTTTTTAGGTGACGCAATAAAAAAAATGAATGCGGCAGATGAAGCTATTGTTTCTGCCAGTAAAAAAATTGTTGAAGCTGGAAATTCTGATGCCGTAGGTGATGCAGTAGCCACTTCTCCCGCTGCTGAAATTGCCGCTGCGAAAGCTGCCTTTGAGAAATTGAATGATAAGGAAAAAGCAAAACATAACGCGAGAATAATGGGTCTTGATCGCAGTGCGACGAAAATAACAGCTCAGAAAACAGAAAAAATAGCATTAGTAGATGCTGCAACGACTGCTTTGAAAACCGCAGAAGGTGCCGCTAATGCCATCCCACAAAAAATTAATGCAGCTAAAAATATTGCTGAAATAGAAGCGTTGTCTGCACAAGCAGGTATTGACGGTGTGATTCCGTCCACGGCATTTACTACATTGGCAGAAAAGAATTTTTTTACCGCTGAAGAAAAATATAATCTGCTTGATGATGCGGCAAAAGCAGGGTTGGCTAATCGACGTTCTGAATTATGTGATAAGTTCGAAAAAATAGAAATGAAAGAGAATGGAAATTTAATAGAAACCTTTTTTACCACAATAAAAAGCAAATCGGATGCAAGCAAAAAAATAGCGGCTATCAAAGCAGTAGGTGAGCTGAGTACTGCCGCGAAAACTGCCATTGCGCTTATTCAACCTGCAATAACAGCAGCGGCTGATGTTGATGCGGTAAAAGCATTGTCTGCAGATACTATTTCCGCGCCTGAGACTGCTCTAATCACAAAAGCATTGGCTGCAATTGAAGCGGTTGAAGATGCAATTGAAAAAGTGGGTGTGGATGATAAAGATGCGGCACGAGAACCATTAGCGCAACAAGCACGTGCATTGGCAAATCAACTTGTGGCTTTACAAACTGCTGCGAATGAAAAAATAAAAGCGATTGAAAATGTCGGCAGACTTTTTAAGGAAGCAGAGGGAGCGATTGCTGCTGCAAATAAAGCGCTTCTTGCTGCTGAGGACGCTACAGCAGTTGGGCAATTATCGGCATACGTTAGCGATGGCAATGGCGGCGGGGTGCCTAGTGAACTCGCGGATATTTTAAAAGCCGAAGCGGCAGTTGTTGCTGCGAAAGCAGCATTTACAGATTTGGATGAGGCATCTCAAGCACCTTTTGCAAAGCATTTCCAGGAGAATCTAGTTGCCCCATTAGCTAAATTACAAGAAGATGCGCATGAAAAAATCAAGTCAATATGTGCAGCGGAAGTTGAATTGCAAAGAATAGAAAAGCTTTTTAAAGATGCGCCAGGTGCTGTTGCGAAAGCAAATGATATTCCAGCGTTGGAAAGCATTAGGGAGGCGATATGGGATGCGATTCGAGATGTAAAACTCTTAATTGAAAAATTGCCTGAAGGTGATGGAGAAAGAAAAAAACTAGAATCGCGTTGGCTTGTATTAAGTGCCAAACAAATCTATCAACCAGCGAATGACAAAATAACTGTTTTGAAAGCAGCACAAGCAGCACAAGCAGCACAAGCAGCGCGAGCATCGGTTGAAGAAGCCGAAACTTCAGCGCGTGAAGTAGTGGGCAATTCGCAAGAAAGCGTGATGAAAATATTTGAAGAAATTTATGCTAAAACAAAACCTGTGTTGACTGATAAGCAAGCGAACTTTGTAGAGAGCGATAAAAATGTTTTAAGTGCTCGAGCAACTGTTAATAAATTGCTAAACAGCTTCGCCCCTCAGGATGATCTTGGTGCTCAAAAAAAAGGCATTGATGAAGCGGTGAATAAATTTGATGAAGCGGTTAAAAGCGTTACGGTCTATCATGTCGGAGTGCAAAATGAACGAAGAAAATTAATAAATGAAAAAGTTGAAACTTTTGATTTGCAGTATAATTGGGGTGGTCTCTCTGTGGATTCCGAGGAGCTAAAAAATGCAGCTAATGCCATTAAGGTGATTGCTATCTCTAGGATTGATCAGATTAGGAATCGAGAAGATATTTCGGCTGAAGCTGTTTCAGATGTCGATACAATCATTAAAAAGGCTTTGGCGGATATTGCTGTGTGCAGGACTGAAAACAGGAAAACTGCGGCTGATGCTGCGGCTGCGGCGCCAGTGTCCGGGGAACAGGCGACACTGCTCGCTAAATTTAATGAATTTTCGGAGCAATATCACGCTGCCGTTAAACCAGAGAATGAAAATGCGCGAATTAAGACGATGCAAAGTGAATTAAAAAAAATATATCAATCTTTAAGCGGTAAAGTCAATAATCGCGAATCGCTTAATCCGGAAGAAGTTTTACAGTTTGTTACTGCTGTTGAGGGAATTGAAAATGCTAAAAGTGAGGCTGTTTCAACAGTTGCTGCAGTAACGTCAATCGTTACTTCTGACCCTCGAACCCAAAAGCATCCTGATGATGGCGAGGAAATGCAGGTAGTAAGCGTAAACCGCACCAATCAATAAATAATTTTGCGAGGTTCACACGCACCCTGCCGGGCGCGTTTCTGACATGATCATATTGCATTTTGCTAGGTGAAGTGTGCGCACAATCCAATCCCGCAAAAAATAAATAAAATCACTTCAGAAACGCGCCCGGCAGGGTGCGTGTGACCCCCACAATAATCCCAGCAATACCAGCATAAACCTCAGAAAAACCAAAAACACGGTAGTGCAATTTCCCTCAAACCTGATACTTTCTTTTTTTAAGTCACGCGAGATAAATAAATGAAAAATCCAAAACTAGCTTGGGCGTATTCATTGACTTTGAGAACGTATAACACCTGGGTGCATGGTGATCCTCGGCTCAGCGTTGATCCGCGAAATAATATATTTAACACGCCAAAAATAGCGCCAATGCCCCCATTAAAATATGCGATGGAAAATGCTGCACTTGAAGAACCCTTGATTTTAAATTTGCCGCAACGCGAAACGGTATTAAAATCAATTGTTGAAACCTGCGATTACAATCACTGGAAATTATTGGCGGCGCATGTTCGTACCAATCATATGCACATTATTTTGCAATCAGAGAAATCAAAGGAGCAAGTAATGGGAAAAATAAAATGCTATGCAACAAAAGATTTAAAAAAGTCACATGATGCGTTATCGCAGCGCGAAAATTTTTGGTCGCGGCATGGGAGTACGAAGAATGTGTGGATGCCTGAGGAAATATTTCCGTGGTTGTATTATGTGGTGAGGCAGCAGGGGAAGCAGGGTGGGCTATATTATGATAAAGCGTTTTATGATCAGTTTGATGAGAGGTTGTATGAGTCGTATTTTGGGGGGTAGTCCTGAAGTGATCGTAATATTTTTGCAATGGTGAAGTAAGTAGCGAGGTTCACACGCACTGTGAATCTGAAGTGCGTGCGCTGAAGTGATTATATTTATTTTTTGTGAGATAGAATTATGCGCAGAGTTCACTTGCTCGAAAAACACTATAATCATTTCAGAAACGCGCCCGGCAGGGTGCGTGTGAATAAAATAACTGCTACAATTCCCCCCACATTTATCACCAACAAAACAAAACCCATGCACATCAAAACGTACAAAAACCATCTCTTGATCGCGACGCCATCCTTGCAGGGCGATTTCTTTGGAAAATCAGTCGTGTATATTTACGAGCATACAGAGGCTGATGGGGCGGTTGGCTTTACCATCAACAAACCTTTATCGGCTACGCTTTCCAATGTGCTTGATCATTTGAAAATTAAAATAAAAGATAAAAAAATAGCCGACACACCTGTTTTTTCTGGTGGACCAGTCGGCCCGGATCAAGGCTTCGTGATTCATGATCAAATGAGCTTAGCTGAAAACGACGATGACGCTGAACTCACAGTTTCAAGCACGCGTGAAGTCTTAAGTAGCATCGCCCGTGGCAAAGGCCCCGATAATTTTATGGTGACCTTGGGTTATTCGGGCTGGGAACCCGGCATGTTAGAGGCAGAAATTCAGCAAAACGATTGGTTGGTTCTCCCTCTTAAAAAAGAAATAGTGTTTAAAGAACCCATCTCAACGCGCTGGGCTACATGCGGAAAATTACTGGGTGTGGATATGAATAAACTGTCGAGTCATATTGGACATGCATAATCCAAAAGGAAGCTAAAGGTTGTATTTGGTTGCCTTTGTGTCATGCTTAAAAAAACACAGAACGAGGATTAAAAAATGGCTCATGCGATTAAAATTTCAGAAGCGCTTTTTACGGCAGCGCGTATTTATTCCAAACCATTTCATCGTTCGGCAGCCGGGCAAGTTGAATATTGGGCGAAAATAGGCCAGATTGTGGAAGAAAATCCTGATTTACCTTATCAATTTATTCAAGGTATTTTGATCAGCGCGGAAGAATTAAAATCGGGTCAAGTGGAGCCTTATGTTTTTTCAGGGAAATCTAAATGATTATTGTTCAAACACCTTACTTTAAAAAACAAAAAAAGAAATTACATGCTAATCAAGTAAATGCATTAGATGAAGCGGTTTCTGAAATTGCGAAAAATCCCATGAAGGATGAGCCAAAAAAAGGCGATTTGCGGGGTGTTCGAGTTTATAAATTTAAGGTGGCGAAACAAGAATATTTGTTGGCTCATGCGGAAACTAAAAAACAAATTACATTGCTGGAACTTGGAGCGCATGAAAATTTTTATCGTGATTTGAAAAAGAAATGCTAATGTCGAAACACCATATCATCTTAGGCTTTGACTTCGGTTTAAAAAACATCGGTGTTGCTGTCGGTCAAACGATTACGCAATCAGCCAACCCATTGGCAGTTTTAAAAGCAAAAAACGGCGCGCCCCATTGGGATGACATAAAAAAATTAATCATCGAATGGGGTGTGGATGCGTTGGTTGTCGGATTGCCGATACGCATGGATGGCACAGATCAACCCATTACGCACCGCGCCCGTGCATTTGCCGTTTTGTTACAAAAACACTTTCAATTGCCGGTTTATTTTTCCGATGAGCGATTAACAACCGTGGCTGCAAAAGAAATGATGCATGCAACCGTTAAAGGCGCCGCCAGATTTGATCGCGCCGATAGTATGAGCGCCAAATTGATTGTAGAATCGTGGATGAATGGCGATCGGGTATCGGGTATCAGAGATCAGTGATTTGCGTGATGTTTACCGACCTTCGATCCCTATCCCCTAATACTGATAGGTCTTAAATAATGAAACCCAATCCCCCTGTAATGCATCATTTGCTTTCAATGCAATCATTGGATGAGAAAAAAATAACATATTTACTTGATCGCGCAGAATACTTTTTAAAAACAGCCGTGGCAAAGCAAGAAGTATTAACAACACTAAACGGAAAAGTGATTGTGAATTTATTTTTTGAATCAAGCACGCGAACCCGTAATTCGTTTGCGATCGCTGCCAGGCGGTTGGGTGCGATTGTGTTATCGCCGAACATGAAACAATCATCGACTGTAAAAGGTGAAATATTAATTGATACGATTCGCAATTTTGAAGCAATGGGCGTGGCAATGTTGGTGATTCGCCACCCCGACAATCATCTTGCTGATTTTTTAAGTATCGAACTAAAAACAGCTATTGCTGTTGTGAATGCAGGCGATGGCAATAACGAACACCCAACACAAGCCCTGTTAGATTTAATGACCATTCGCCAACATTTCAAGAAATTTGCAGGCTTAACGGTTGCGATTGTGGGTGATGTTTTGCATTCACGCGTTGCGCGCTCATTGATTATTGGCTTGCAAACAATGGGTGTTGCGCGCATTCGCATCATTGCCCCTGAATATTTTACGCCAGAAGAAGCAGAAAAATCAGGGGTGGATGTTTTTCATTCGATAGACGAAGGTTTGCGTGATGTTGATATTATTTACACATTGCGAATACAAAAAGAAAGAATGCAAGCGGATGTGTCGCATCTAAAAGACGATCACTATTTTAAAAAATTTGGCTTGACGGAAGCGCGGTTATTACTCGCGAAACCGAGTGCAATTGTGATGCACCCGGGCCCAATGAATCGGGGCATCGAGATTGAATCATCTGTTGCGGATGGACCGCAATCTGTTATCCTGCAGCAGACACAAAATTCAGTGGCTGTACGAATGGCAGTATTAGAGACACTGTTATTATGAGCGAAAGCGCGAGTCAGAAGCACGCACGTAGCGCAGCGTAGTTAGTGCGGATACAGCAGACTACAATCTCACGATGAACATGCGCATTGAACCAATTCAGGGATGACCATGACAACGGAAACTATCGAAGTGCTAAGCCTTTGGGATAAATGTTTAAATTATCTGCGTGATGAAATTCCCGCGCAAAAATTCAACACGTGGTTGCGTCCGCTTCACGCCGAAATGAATAAAAATACATTAACGCTGTTAGCGCCAAATCAATTTGTATTGGATTGGGTGAACGAACACTTTTTAGTGAAGATCGTCGATACCTTGCGTGAGTTGTGTGAAGGCGAAGTGCCAACCGTAAAATTGCTTATTGGTACAAAATCACAGGGTGATGATGAAGGCGGCGATACGGGTCGTGGACAATCAGCGGCGCCTATTCGTTTGGCGTCACCCTCTTTTTCGACGCAACCCTCAGCTCAGAAAATTTATGCGCCACATCAAAGCAATTTAAATCCTGCTTTTCGATTTGATAATTTCGTTGAAGGTAAGTCGAATCAATTAGCGCGAGCTGCAGCGCAACAAGTCGCTGAAAATCCAGGACAAGCATACAACCCTTTATTTTTATATGGTGGCGTAGGATTAGGGAAAACACATTTAGCGCAAGCGATGGGAAATTATATTTTAGAAAAAAATCCGCATGCGAAAGTATTGTATTTGCATTCAGAACGCTTCGTTGCCGACATGATTAAAGCATTGCAACACAATGCCATGAACGAATTTAAAAAATTCTATCGCTCGGTAAATTGTTTGTTGATCGATGATATTCAATTTTTCGCGAAAAAAGAGCGATCACAAGAAGAATTTTTTCATACGTTTAATGCTTTATTAGAAGGCAACCAACAAATTGTTTTAACCTGTGATCGCTACCCAAAAGAAATTCAAGGCTTGGAAGAACGGCTACAATCCCGTTTTGGCTGGGGGTTAACCATTGCGGTTGAACCACCAGAATTAGAAACACGCGTTGCTATTTTGATGACAAAAGCCACGCAGTCTAATATTAATTTAACAAGCGATGTGGCTTTTTTTATCGCAAAACACATTCAATCCAACGTGCGTGAATTAGAAGGCGCATTAAAACGCGTGATTGCCAATGCACATTTTACACGACGCGATATCACGGTGGATTTTGTACGCGAGGCCTTGAAAGATTTGCTCACCTTGCAGGCAAAGTTGGTTACGATTGAAAACATCCAACGTACCGTGGCAGAATACTATAAAATCAAAGTGGCTGATTTGTTGTCAAAGCGTCGCAATCGTTCAGTGACACGTCCTCGACAAATGGCAATGGCGCTCGCAAAAGAATTAACAACGCACAGCTTGCCAGAAATTGGTGATGCGTTTGGTGGCCGTGATCACACGACCGTGTTACACGCTTGTCGCAAGGTAAAGGAATTGCTGGGCGATTACGTTGACTTACAGGAAGACTGGAAGAATTTAATAAGGATTTTATCAGCATGAAATTAACCCTGCACCGCGAACAATTATTAAAACCACTTCAGCTTGTCATTGGTGCTGTCGATCATAAGCAATCGATGCCGATTTTATCCAATGTGTTACTGCATGTGCGTGACAAGCAATTGTCTGTTACAGGCACGGATTTAGAAATCGAACTGATTGGCCGATCAACCCTAACACATCACGATACGCACGATGGCAGTTTAACCTTACCTGCACGAAAATTATTTGATATTTGCAAAGCACTGCCTGAATCCGCAGCGATTGAATTGTATCAAGATAAAGACCGGGTGACGCTAAAGTCAGATCGCAGCCGCTTTACAATGTCGACCATGTCTGCTGATGATTTCCCCGCGGTCGAACCGTCAGAATCCAATGTTACTTTTACTTTGCCACAACATGAATTGGCGACGTTATTGCATCGCACGGCATTTGCGATGGCGCAACAAGATGTGCGTCATTATCTAAATGGCATGCTGTTTGAAATTGCCGACAGTCATTTGCGCGTAGTGGCAACTGACGGTCATCGATTAGCGCTGAATCAAGCTCTTATTATGTTAGAGCAGCCGCATCGTTTGCAGGTGATTGTCCCCTACAAAGCAGTGATGGAATTAATGCGATTATTGAAAGACGCCGATAAAATGTTAACAATTCATATTGGCCATCATCATATTCGCTTATTTTCAGATGATTTTGTATTTACCTCTAAATTGGTTGAAGCGCGTTTCCCGGATTATCAACGCGTTATTCCTAAAAAGGGCGACAAAACCCTGTTGATTGATCGCGACACCTTAAAGCAAGCACTGTTACGTACCGCTATTTTATGTCACGATAAAGTCCGCGGTGTTCGCTTTGAACTGAACGCAGGCAATTTAAAATTATTGGTTAATAATCCAGAGCACGAAGCAGCTGAAGAAGAAATAGATATCAATTATAGCGGCGACAGTTTGGATATCGGTTTTAATATTAATTATTTGATAGATGTGTTGGGTGTTGTTAAAGCGGGCGAAGTGCGTTTGACGCTCGATGCAAGCGGCAGCATGGTAATTAGTGAGCCAGGCAATGAAGAGCGCAGTACGTTTGTCGTGATGCCGATGCGATTGTAAGAAGCGGAAGCGATAGCGACCGCGCAACTCAGCAGTAAATTATTTTTTAAAAATGTTCAAGGAGGAATTAAGCATGAAAAAAACACTCATCACCTCACTCGCTGCACTGGCAATATTGGGCAGCAATCCCTCGTTTTCTGCAACAACGCCAACACCTGCAAAACAAGCAGCACCCTCAGACACTATTAATTTATACACAACGCCCGATGCTACAAGCAAAATCGTTGAGTATCTGCCGATCAATACGGATTTGGCTATTATTATCAATAAAAATGGTTGGGTAGAAGTCGGTGACCGCGCGTCAGGTGCAACGGGGTGGTTGAACCTAGAGCAATATCACGCCGCAAAAGCAAATTTTTATAAAACGCATCTTCATGCAAGCATTGCAACACTCTACATACAGCTTTCAAAAGACAAAGCGGGAAAATCCATTGTTGAAGCGTATCGCAATGGCAAAAAATTATCGGATCATGATGCAAATGCCTTATATCAACATATGCGAGAGCAGCAAAAGTCACAATGGGATATGATTGAGCATTTTAATCGTGTTGTGGAAAAAGGTTTTGATCATGATTTTATGTTGCAAAAACGCGGCGTGGATAATATTTTTGAAATGCCAGGTATGTTTCCAGGTATTGTTGTGATTGAAAACCCCGAAACAGCGACTGAAAAAACTGTGGCGCCTAATAAATAATTATTATTTAAACGGGCTGCGGTTGACGGCGGTGAATGAGGAGAATGAAGCGCCAGATAGCGGTTCATTCATCTTAAAAAAAAATTGACTTGAGTTTCTTGCGGTACTGGCGACACCCCTCTTTTTTTCTAGCATGCGTGATTTCATTGTTAGCGCTGCCGTTTCGATTTCGATTTTTTTTAGCTGTAATTCAAGCGCCGCCACCCTTTTTTTTTCGTAATTTTGAAGTTCAAGTAATACCATTTTTGTTCTGTCGAGTATTACGCCTTGTTCACATAATATCTCAGTGGTTTCATTTAATACGTCACACAATTCAGCTTTTTTTGTCCTCATGAAAATCCATTTTGATTTACGATAATGCCTGTATTAAATCCGCTTTTAAATCATCGAGCGACTCAATGCCGACAGACAAGCGAATAAAACCATCTGTAATACCGAGTTTATTACGCGTTTCAAGCGGAATTGAAGCGTGTGTCATGACACCAGGATGTTCGATTAAACTTTCAACGCCGCCTAGACTTTCGGCTAAGGCAAAAATTTTGCAGCACGACAACATTTTTTTTGTCTCTTCTAAATTCATTTTCAATTCGACAGAAATCATGCCGCCAAATCCATTCATTTGTTTTTTTGCTAACGCATGTTGTGGGTGTGATGTTAATCCTGGATAAATAACTTTATTAACTTTAGGGTGTTGCGTTAACCATTCCGCTAATAATAAAGCACTTTGACAATGCCGTTCCATGCGAATTGCCAATGTCTTAATGCCACGCAAAGCAAGAAAACTATCAAACGGCCCTAATATGCCGCCGACCGCATTTTGCAAATAAGCGATCCTGTCAGCGAGTGCGTGATCGTTTGTAATCACGGCGCCACCAATCATATCGGAATGCCCATTTAAATATTTAGTCAGTGAGTGAACGACAATATTAAAGCCAAAATTAAGGGGTTTTTGAATGATCGGTGTTGCAAAGGTATTATCGCACACAGAAATTAAATTATTTTTTTTCGCGATGTTTGCCGTTAATTCTAAATCAATTAATTTTAACATCGGGTTGCTTGGTGTTTCGACCCACAACATTTTGGTATTTTCTTGAATGGCGTTTTGTATTGCGTCTGGATTGGTGCAATCAACAAATGTAAATTGCAAGCCTGCTGTTTTTTTACGAACGTTTTCAAATAAACGGTAAGTGCCGCCGTATAAATCATCGGATGCAACAACGTGATCACCCGGTTGTAATAATTCAATAACGTTTGCAATCGCTGCCATGCCAGAACCAAATGCAAAGCCCCGTACGCCATTTTCCAATGCGCTTAAACAGCTTTCTAAGGCAAAACGCGTAGGGTTGGATGTGCGTGAATATTCATAGCCTTTGTGATTTCCAGGGCTTTCTTGCACGTATGTTGATGTGGCAAAAATAGGCGTCATGATGGCGCCCGTGGTTTCGTCAGGGTGCTGACCTGCATGGATGACTTGGGTTTCGATTTTGTAGGTCATTGATATTACTCCGAAAATGACTTTAGGAAAGTGTCAGTATAATAGCACAGAAAGGCAGGTGGAAGCCTGCGTGCGAATCTCGTTATGATATTAGTCAATTTAGGGGTTTCTTAACATTCGGCGTGTACAATTTCAACATAAACTCATGTGAATTTGTAAGGAGGGGCTGATGCCTAAGTATATTTTGACTGCTGCGGATCGCTGGTGGATCAATGTTTTGCATCGTAATGCTACATCGGCGAAAAAATACTTTCATGAGTTACGAGAAACAGCCCCAAAAGAAAATGTCAAAAATCTTTCCTATACGCAAATCGTGTGTAATCCGATAAGTTCAAATGTCAGCAATCCTACAAGAGATGAAAAAATTCCTGTAGAGGTGATGTGGCTTGATTGCCGGATACGTATGTTTAATCGCTTGGCTGCAAGTTCGAAATCTGAATTTGTACGGCTGAATTATGGAGCAAAACCTACAGAATTTCATGCAAATGCAGTAAAAGAAGGGGGTTATAATCAATGCGTTCTTTACCCTGCAACTGTGTCTGATATGCTAGACTCATTCGTTAAGGTATGTAGTGCGCCTATTAAAAATCCAGATGATAATACGTCGCAATGCTCTTTAGAAGAAACGAAACCAGAATCAACTTTACAAGCTAAAAAAGTTGAACATAAACCTATATTGATTTCACGACAATCCTCTTTGTTTGCGATACTTGGCGTATTAAAAAAAGATAAATACTTTTCTGATTATGAGCTTAATATGGTGTTTAACGTGAAGAGCGATGAAATCAAAAAATGTCCCGAGTACAATGTGACTGAGTTAAAGACAGCCTATTTATCCCACGCTAGCTTTTTTACGCGCCAAGGGAAAATATTTGATAAATGCCCAGAAGAAGTTATTAAAACTTTACAAGCGCGCGCAAAAAAAGATCCAAAAGGCGCTTCAGCAGAAACTTTGAGAGATTTTGGATTTAAAGTGACTTTCTACCCAGGTAAATAAGCTGTACTGCCGTTAAGTTAAGAGATTTTGTTCTTGTGCTGTTTTTGCAAGCCGTAATATTCATATTCTTTTGCGCCAGTGAATGGGTACGGAAGTGCTGGCGTTAGCCAGTACGAAAAATCAAAACCAGCTTGTTTATAAGCATAAAAATCTTTGTAAAACTTCTCGCCACCCGCTCACGCGGGGGCTTCAGTACGCATTCACTGGCACAAAAGAATATGGATATTACGCATTGTAACCGCACTAAAATAAACAACCTCTTAAGTCAATGCAATGTAAGTACGTCGAAATTATTCTATATTCGCCGCCATCCATTTATCGTCCGCAAATTTCGTTAAATAATTGCGAATTGAATCAGGTAAAATAACAACGCAATTTTGTCCCGCTTTTAATTCTTTTGCGGCTTGTAATGCAGCCCAAACAGCCGAACCAGATGACCCGCCAATTAACAATCCTTCTTCGCGAATCAATCGTCTCGCAGTGACAAATGAATCTTTGTCGTTAATTTTAATGTATTGGTCGATTAATGAATTATCCAGCACATCAGGAATAAAATCATAACCAATGCCTTCAACCAAATAAGATTTAATTTCCGTGCCGCCACCTAAAATAGAACCGATTGGATCAACACCAATAATTTTCACGTCTGGATTTAATTCTTTTAATTTTCGCGCAACGCCGGTAATGGTTCCACCTGTGCCTGCGGCAATAACGACCATATCCACTTTCCCGTTTAAATCATCCCAAATTTCTTGGCCTGTTGCGTTGTAATGAATTAACGGATTTTCAGGGTTCGCGTATTGATCCAAAATATGGGAATTCGGAATTTCTGCATTCAATCTTTTTGCGAGCGAAATATGGCTATCGTATGCATCCCACGCTGCTTCTGTGGGTGTGCGATAAATTTTTGCGCCCAACGCTTCTAACACCACTTGTTTTTCATGGCTCATTTTTTCGGGCATGGTGATAATCACTTTATAGCCTTTTACAGCAGCCGCCAATGCAATGCCAATGCCGGTGTTGCCGGAAGTGGGTTCGATTAAAGTATCGCCGGGTTTAATGCGGCCGGATTTTTCAGCGGAATCCAGCATGGCATAACCGATACGGTCCTTAACAGAACCGCCTGGGTTTAAGAATTCGCATTTTCCATAGAGATTGCAGGCCAATTCGCTGCCAACGCGGTTTAATTTAACGAGAGGTGTTTTGCCGATGGCTTGTAAAATATTGTTTAATAGCATGGTGGCGCTCCTAGAGGTTTGAATAAATGCTAACGAAAATAAGGGCTAATCACAATGTAATTATTTTGGAACTGCCCAGTGATGCGATTAAAAGTGCTAAATGTACGGGTTATTTTGCGCTGTTTGACAGGCCCGACACTGTTGTTCGGCGCTGGATCGTTTTTTTTGAGCAGTCTACGGTATTCCAATTTTTTTTAATTCGATTATAGTGTCATGAATTCATTGCGAGGTGCTTATGATCGACCCAAAAACTATTTCAGAAATTATTCAAAATGTCATTGAATCCATGCCTCAAGGCTTAAAAAATATGCCTTCTGAAATGCAGCATAACTTTCGTTCTGCATTACAAGGTGTTTTTGAACGATTGGATTTGGTCACGCGCGAGGAATTTGATGTGCAATGCAAAGTGCTATTGCGAACGCGAGAGAAGTTGGAGGCGTTAGAACGCAAGATTGCTGAGCCGCGTTAATGCCACTTGCCATCATCCATTCGCGCGCGAATCTTGGCATGTACGCACCGCTCATCACCATCGAAGTGCATTTATCAAAAGGCTTGCCTGGGTTATGCATCGTTGGATTACCTGCAAAAGCTGTTAAAGAAAGCAAAGACCGTGTGCGCAGTGCAATTTTAAATATGGGTTTTGATTTCCCTGTTTTTAAAATAGTGATTAATTTGGCGCCGGCAGATTTGCCAAAGGAAGGCGCACGATTCGATTTACCCATTGCGCTGGGAATCTTGGCAGCAGCGGGGAAAATTCCAAAAGAAGCACTAAAGTGCATTGAATTTGCGGGTGAATTAACCTTAATGGGATTATTGAATCCTGTTAAGGGTATTTTACCGATGGCATTGGCAGCGAGGGAATCAAATCATGCGCTTTTTGTACCAATGGAAAATGCAAATGAAGCATCACTTGCGCAAGGCTTAACTATTTTTGCTGCTAATAATTTATCAGAAGTGTGTGCGCATTTAAATTCACGGAAACCCATTGAAAAATTCACAGCGCAATCACGTAATGTTATACCGTTACAGCAGTATCCTGATTTGGCTGATGTGCGCGGGCAAGTCAATGCAAAGCGGGCCTTAGAAATTGCTGCAGCCGGCGCACACAGTATTCTATTTTCAGGTTCGCCGGGCACGGGAAAGACGATGTTATCCAGCCGATTGCCCAGCATCTTGCCAGACATGACGGATGCCGAATCACAATCTACAGCGGTTGTTTATTCTGTTAGCAATCGTGGATTTGATTCAGCCGAGTGGGGTCGCCGGCCTTTTCGTGCGCCGCATCATACTGCTTCCTCGATTGCGCTGGTCGGCGGCGGCAGCCCGCCAAAACCCGGCGAAATTTCGCTCGCACACAACGGCGTTTTATTTCTGGATGAATTACCTGAGTTTGATCGTCACGCGCTAGAAGCCTTGCGTGAGCCCTTAGAGTCGGGCGTGGTGACTATTTCTCGCGCTGCCCATCAGTCGCAATTTCCATCGCGGTTTCAATTTATCGGCGCGATGAATCCGTGTCCCTGTGGTTATGCAGGCGACCCGAGTGGACGATGTAAATGCAGTGAAGAAACAATCACACGCTATCAAAATAAATTATCGGGCCCGCTGTTGGATCGCATTGATATGCACGTGACGGTGCCGCCCTTGCCAGTGCAATTACTGCTAGAGCAAGCGCAAGAAAGGGCGGAGTCCAGTGCGCTTGTGCGAGCACGTGTGCTAATCGCGCGTGAAAAACAAATACAGCGTGCGCAATGTGTGAATGCGCAGCTTGTCGGCGGGCAAGTAATGCAACACTGCCATGTCGAAAAAAAAGACCATGAATTCCTGGAAAAAGCGATGACGAAGCTGGGGTTGTCGGCCAGGGCGTACCATCGTATTTTAAAATTATCTCGAACGATTGCTGACTTAGAAAATTCAGATCAGATTTCGCGATTGCATTTGCAGGAAGCATTGGGGTACCGGCGGCAGATAGTGAGCGCTAATCACAAATATTGACAATCGGACAAATATGTCCGAAAATAAAATGGTGGCGATGTATGAAAGGATCGGAATTTTTAAAAAAATTAAAAGCGCACTGGGAAAAGACAAAATATTTCTGTTGTAATTGAACAGCGTAGAGGAAAGGGAAGTCACAGCACACTGTTTTATGCTAAACATTTTACGATTATTAGAAACTTAAAAGATGAGCTTAAAACAGGTACATTTCATGCGATGTTGAAACAATTAAACGAAAACGATTTGAGATAAAAATATGACGCATCAATTTACATTTTCGGTTAAGTTAACAAAACAAAAAGAAGGTGGTTTTCTGGTGCGATTTTTAGATTTTCCAGAAGCAATTACGCAGGGTGAGTCTGTTGCTGATGCGCTCGAAGCTGCCGCTGATTGCTTGGAGGAAGCTATTGCTAATAGGATGATCATGAAGTTGGTGATTCCCAGCCCCAAAAAAATTAGAACAAAGCATTACTCTATTTCTCTGCCAGCAACCTTAGCGGCAAAAACTGCGCTATACGTGATTATGCGAGAAAAACAATTAACAAATGTGGCTCTTGCTAAAAAATTATCTTGCGATGAAAAGGAAATTCGCCGATTATTGGATCCGTATTACCAGTCAAAAATTCCCCGCATTGAAGATGTGCTGCATCAGTTGGGACAGCGATTGGAGGTGAGTGTAGTGCATTTGTAAAGAATAGCGCCCGTAGCTCAGTTGGATAGAGTATCGGTTTCCGAAACCGGGGGTCACAGGTTCGAATCCTGTCGGGCGCAAATATATATACCTATCGTGTATCCGCTCCATTTTTCAGGGTGATGCTAATATTATTACTGTTGTTCGCATTCTGACGCTGATCCCTGATCTCAGATCCCCGATCCCCGATCACTTTTCGGTCGAATGCTGTTTTCGTTAGCCTCTAATTTGGAGTGGATACCCTATCGTCACTCGAGTTTTTATCAAAAATCACACGCACCCTCCCGGGCGCGTTTCTGTGAGGATTTTAAACAGTATCCCCGGCAACTGGATTAGCTTCTCAGTATTTCCCTGAAAGTCTTTAAAGAATAATTTTAATAGTTTTCGAGGGCTGCGTTGCTGCCGCATCCATTTTGTCATAAAAGGTTTAGCCGTTTCCCATAAATCCAAATCGGGGTAAAGTTTTCGTCCGAGGCTTTCAATATAAAATAATGTTTTTTGCAGCAACATGAGTTGTGGCTGCACTGTCATATCAAAACGTTCTGCGGTTTGAAATAACTTCAATAATAAATTGCCAAACGAAATTTCAGACAAGGGTTTTTCAAAGATAGGTTCACATACGGTGCGAATTGCGGATTCAAACTCATCGATACGGGTATTTATATTTACCCAGCCGGAATCAATATGTAATTCAGCAACGCGTCGGTAATCACGCGATAAAAAAGCCAAAATATTTTCTGCCAAATAGTTTTGATCAACAGGTGACAATGTTCCCATAATACCAAAATCAATCCCCAGATAACGTGGGTTTTCAGGGTCGGAAATATCTACAAATAAATTACCCGGGTGCATGTCCGCATGAAAAAAAGCATCGCGAAAAACCTGGGTGAAAAATATTTCAACGCCATATTCAGCAAGTTTTTTCACATTCACGTTGTTTTTTTTGAATGCGTCCATATCAGAAATTTGTACGCCATAAATGCGTTCCATCGTCATGAGGCGATCCCGCGTGTAACCCCAGTAGATTTTTGGGACATACATCATTTTAGAATCAGAAAAATTACGGCGCAATTGTGATGCATTCGCTGCTTCGCGCATTAAATCGAGCTCATCAAACGTTGTTTTTTCAAATTCATTGACAACTGCGACGGCGCGTAATCGTTTTCCGTGTCGCCAAAAACGCTCCATTAATTTTGCTATTAATTTTAAAACAGCAATATCCTGATGAATTACTTTTTCAATATGAGGACGAATAATTTTGACAACGACATCTTCGCCTGTTTTTAATGTCGCTGCGTGCACTTGTGCAATCGACGCAGATGCCAATGGTTTTTCCTCAAAGGTCGCATAAATGTCGGCAATATTTCTTCCAAACGCCTGCTCTATTTTTTTTATTGCCAATGCGCTACAGAAAGGCGGAACACGATCTTGTAATTTTTCCAGCTCAATTAAAATATCTTCAGGCACCAAATCAAAGCGCGTTGATAGCAATTGCCCAAATTTCACATAAATCGGGCCTAGTTGTTCAAGGGAAATGCGAATTGCCTCACCGCGCGGTTTGTTTTTTTGATAGCTGTAGGGATTTAAATAACTCAAGGCGCGCAATGTTTTTGTACGTTTTGGCAACACGCGGCGATTGACGACGTGTCTTAATAAGATGGAGGAGATTGAAAATAAGCGAAAAATGGCGATCACAAGGAGCTCGTTGGGTTTTACATTGTGGTTTTGGGCGATTATAATCGAAAAATACCGTTAGCAATAGGAAAAATGAAATGCCGGAAATTTCACGTTTTTTTGGGATGATTATTTTAATGTACTGGGATGAACATAATCCGCCACATTTTCATGTGAAGTACGGTGAGTATACGGCATCAATAAATATTAGAACGTTAGCGCTGATTGAGGGTAAGTTAAGTCGTAGAGCATTAGCATTAGTTTTAGACTGGGCTGAGTTACATCAAGCCGAATTACTTGCAGATTGGGATTTATGCCAACAATCTATGCTGCCAAAGAAAATTGAACCATTAAAATAATTGGGGGTGATACGATATGTATTGGGAAATTCAAAAAGCAATATTTAAGGATGACTTCTCAATCGACGTGCAGTTTGCTGATGGAATGTCGGGTGTGGTTCGAGTGAAATCTTCAAGATTAGTTCGTGTGTTTGAGCCATTAAAAAATGTAGCGCTTTTTACGAAAGGATTTGTAAAGTATGGAGCGGTGACCTGGAATGTTGGCGAATATGAATTGGATTTAGCGCCAGACACTATGTACCATGAGATAAAAAAAAACCAGGGCGTTTATAATTTCGAGTAACTAAGAGTCTGTCAAAGAATAGCTTCCATCCTATCCACATCATCTCTCAACCTTGCCACATCCGCATAAAATTTTTCAGCCTGTTTTTTCGACACCAAATTCTTTGCTTCAAAATGAATATATTCTTTTGCTTGAACGGTTAATTCCCCGCTCGACCTTTTAAATGTTTTCCTTGTTTCTTTTAAATGAAAAAATAATTTATGTGCAAGCGTGTCGCCAACAAAATGCGATAATTTTTCTTCTAAATCCAAATCAATATTTTTAAAAGCAGCGCGCAATACTTCAATATTGTGTGTATTTCCGCTGATATCAATGGGATGTTGAAACAGTGTTTTGGTGTCGGCACCCTTAATAAAAATATGCAAAAAATTATTGAGTGTGCCTGTTATTTCGGTGTTAACAGCACCTGAGTGTTTTTTATAAAACAGCAAGCCGTTATCATTTGCTGCAATATAAAAAATCATATTCCAATCGGAACAATTAATTTTAATGAGTTGATTTTCCAAGCTTGAGATTTTTTCAAGTGCATCCGGATCATTTTTCAATGCGGTGTTAATTATTTTTTCAAGTGCGGGTAGTAATAGCGTCAATATCAAAACTTAAACCCCCGGTGCACTGCTACAATGCCGCCCGATAAATTATGATAATCACAATTTTCAAAGCCTGCATTTTTCATCATATTTTCTAATGTTTTTTGATCTGGGTGCATGCGAATAGATTCAGCCAAATAACGATAACTGTCTTCGTCATTTAATATTTTCTTGCCAAGCCAAGGTAAAATTTTAAATGAATAAGCATCGTAAATAGGCTTTAATCCAGGCAAAGTAGGCTTTGAAAATTCTAAAACCAAAGCGCGGCCGCCGGGTTTTAAAACGCGAAACATAGATCGAAGTGCAGCATCTTTGTCGGTGACATTACGTAATCCGAAGCCGATGATTAATCGATCAAATGTATTGTCTTCAAAAGGCAGTATTTCAGCATTGATTTGGGCAAATTCAATATTGCCAAATAATCCTTTGTCGATCATGCGGTCGCGACCAATGGCTAACATGCTGCTATTGATGTCAGATAAAATGACCTTGCCGGTGGGGCCAACTTTCTCGCTGATTTTCGCGGTTAAATCGCCCGTTCCACCGGCAATATCCAAAACGACATGGCCGTTACGCACACTTAATAAATCAATGGCAAATTTTTTCCAGAGGCGATGAATGCCAAGTGACATCAAATCATTCATTACGTCGTATTTTTCCGCAACGGAATGAAAGACGGAGGCAACGCGCTCAGCCTTTTTTGAAACGTCTACTTCGGCGTAACCGAAATGGGTTTTATTCGAATTGTCATTATTGTTTTTCATGGGCTGATCATAACGGCAGACGGTCTGTGTGGCAACAGGTTAAAGCAACCTGTAGTAATTACTAATTTTTTCTAAAAACAACCTGTAGTTATGTTTGATTTTAGATATTACAACCTGTATATTTGATGACATGAGGCGAAATGCATTGATGTATCTAAAAAAATGGCTAATCGAACCAGTGCGAAAACCACTGGTGATGCGTGGTGCGCGTCAGGTTGGTAAAACCTGGGTGGTTCGGCAATTAGCACAAGAAGGTTGTTTACAGTTACTTGAATTTAATTTCGAGCGAAATCCATCTCATAAAGATTTCTTCACGGAAAATGATCCTAAAAAAATCCTGTTGAATATTGAGTCTTATTTAGGACAATCAATTGATCCGAAAAAAAGTTTGCTTTTTTTAGATGAAATCCAAGCGGCGCCAGAATTGTTGGCTAAATTACGTTGGTTTTATGAAGAGATGCCGGAATTAGCGGTCATTGCAACAGGTTCATTGCTTGAGTTTGTGCTAGATGATCATGCGTTCAGTATGCCGGTTGGGCGAATTACCTATTTACACCTAGAACCCTTGTCATTCGAAGAATTTTTATTAGCGAGACAAAAGCAAAAATTAGTTGAGTATTTGCAGCGCTATAAAATAAATGATGTGATCGCACTTCCGATTCATCAGCAATTATTATCCTTGTTTAAAGAATATATTATTATTGGTGGATTGCCTGCAGCGGTTTCGGAATGGGCGATTAATCAATCGCTGGAAAAAATAAATTTAATTCATCAGGATTTAATAGCAACTTACCGCGATGATTTTTCAAAGTACGCAAAAAAAATTCCAATTGAGCGGCTTGAAGAAGTATTACATGCGGTGCCGAAAATGATTGGACAAAAATTTGTATATCGACAAGTAAATCCTGACATACAAATACCAGCAATTAAAAAAGCACTTGATTTGTTGTGTAAAGCGCGCGTATGTCATCGGGTAAATTCTGTTTATGCAAACGGCATTCCATTGGCCGCGGAAATTAATGAAAAAGCATCTAAAGTAATTTTGCTTGATTCGGGGTTATTGTCAGCGGCATTGGGGTTGCCCTTGTATCAAATCAATCAAACAAGCGATATTAATTTAATTAATAATGGAGGTGTTTCTGAACAAGTAGTGGGGCAATTATTAAGAACCATGCGACCACCTTATGTTGAGCCGCATTTATATTATTGGGCAAGAATGGAAGGCAGTGCGTCATCCGAGGTTGATTATATATTGCAACACCATACGAGTATTATTCCTGTTGAAGTCAAATCAGGCAGCACAGGTTCTTTAAAATCATTGCATTATTTTATGAGCGAAAAAAAATCGATGTTTGCTGTCCGTGTTAATTCCGATTTCCCCACTATCGCATCGATTGATGTTAAAACAAACACGGGGAAAGCAGCAAAATATACACTGCTTTCAATTCCTTTTTATTTAACAGAGCAAATATATCGACTGATTGAATTACAAAATTGACCGACTTAAATCCTCATCTTCCGCCAAATCCGCCAATTGTTTTTCAACATATGCGGCGTCAATAATAAATGATTCCCCATTTTTATCGGTTGCATCAAATGAAATAACATCGAGTAATTTTTCCAGTACGGTATGCAAACGACGCGCGCCAATATTTTCCGCTTTGTCATTTACGACAGTTGCGATTTCTGCGATACGTCTGATGCCGTCTTCAGAAAAGGTGAGGCCAAATCCTTCTGTGCTCATTAACGCACTATATTGTTCGGTTAATGATGCCTTGGGTTCGGTTAAAATACGAATAAATTCAGCCGTTTTTAAGGCTTTTAATTCAACGCGAATCGGGAATCGACCTTGTAATTCTGGCACCAAATCCGAAGGCTTTGTTAAATGAAATGCACCCGATGCAATAAATAAAATATGATCGGTTTTGACGATGCCGTATTTTGTTGATACCGCACATCCTTCAACGAGGGGTAATAAATCGCGTTGCACGCCTTCACGTGATACATCGCCGCCGTGTTCTGAGCGTCGGCAAATTTTGTCAATTTCATCGAGAAAAACAATGCCGTTTTGTTGCACGCTTTCTAAAGCCAATGTGCGAATTTCATCTTCGTTAATTAATTTCGACGCTTCTTCTTCTTGTAATAATTTCAGCGCTTTTTTGACTTTTAATTTGCGGGATTTGCTGCGTTTATTGCCCCCCATGTTTTCCATCATGCTTTGTAACTGGCCGGTCATTTCTTCCATGCCGGGCGGGCCCATGATTTCAATATTCGCCGCGTTAATTGTTAAATCAATATCAATGTCTTTCTCATCTAATTCGCCCGCTTCTAGTTTCTTTCGAAATAATTGACGGGTTGCAGTATCGGCTTTTTCCTCAACAGTGCTTTCTTCAGGTGCGGGTTGATCGGCAAATTTGCCGCGCGGGGGTTTTGGAATTAAAGCATCCAGAACACGTTCGACCGCTAATTCACGCGCATGCGCTTCCACTTTCTCAACCGCATTTTCACGCGTCATTTTCACAGCGATTTCAACTAGGTCGCGAATAATGGAATCAACATCACGGCCGACATAACCTACTTCTGTAAATTTGGTCGCTTCTACTTTAATAAAAGGCGCTTGCGCTAAATTGGCAAGGCGGCGTGCTATTTCTGTTTTACCAACGCCGGTCGGCCCAATCATCAAAATATTTTTGGGTGTGATTTCTTTTCGTAAGGCTTCGGGCAATTGCATACGGCGCCAGCGATTACGCAGCGCAATCGCAACGGCGCGTTTTGCATCGTGCTGGCCAATAATAAATTTATCCAGCTCAGAAACGATTTCTGTCGGGGTAAGATGGGTGTTTAATGTGGTTAATTCAGTCATGAGATTCTCGTAGGTTATTCGCAGTCTAATTCTTCGATTGTGAAATTTGTGTTGGTGTAAACGCAAACGCTTGCCGCAATGGTTAAACTTTTGGTTACAATATCGCGTGCAGATAGCGGTGTATTTTCACTGAGTGCGATCGCCGCTGATTGGGCAAAAAAACCGCCAGAGCCGATTGCCATGATGCCTTCTTTTTCGGGTTCAATGACATCGCCATTTCCCGTTAAGATTAGGGATGATTTGCTGTTGGCAACCACCAGCAAGGCTTCCAGTCGGCGTAGCATTTTATCCATGCGCCAATCCTTCGCAAGCTCAACAGCGGCGCGAAGTAAATGACCTTGGTGTTTTTCCAGCTTACCTTCGAAACGTTCAAATAAAGTAAAGGCATCGGCCGTACCGCCTGCAAAACCAGCGATGACCTGATTATTGTAAAGGCGTCGCACCTTTTTGGCATTGCCCTTTAAGATGGTTGAGCCCATGGATACTTGGCCATCACCGCCAATAACAACCTTACCATTGCGACGTACGGATAAAATAGTAGTACCGCGATATTGTTCCATAGTATTCCCCTTGTTGAGCATCGTAAATAATTGGGGGCTATGCAATGAAATTTCAATGGGATGTTTTAAATTTAGAGTGCCGTGCCTAGTTTTGCAGTGGGATCTTGCGGTGGAATTTTGACAGTTGTTTCTGGTAATAATTTATAGAAATCATATTTGGGTTCTTCGTCAGCGGGATTGAGTATAACCACCGCTTCTTTTTTTGCTTTGATGACGTTTTCTTTTTTCAGCGCTATTTTTTTAGTTGTTTTTTTCTGTTTGTGTTTTATTTTCGCTGTCGATTTTTCAACAGAAGTTGTTTTGCTTGGTATCGGCGCTATTGCTTCCGCCACTTCCTTTTTTGCTGAGGATTTTTGATCAATGAAATGATAGGTTAATGTTGAAATAAAGCCAATAGCGGAAATAACCAGCAAAATCAATATCCAGGGGCTGTTCGAATGATTGTTTTCTTGAACAGGGCGGTAGGATTTTTTAGCGTAATCGCGCATAGTGTTTCCTGTTATATTTTATTACATTGTCTCGGGCGCTGAAACGCCGAGCAAGGTCAATCCATTTTTAATCACCTGTTGTGTGCTCGCAATTAAGCACAATCGTGCGTTACGCAAATCAACATCGTCAACTATAAATTTGTGAGAATTGTAATACGTGTGAAACAATGCTGCGAATGTTTGTAGGAAATGCGCTATTTTATGCGGCGCGTATTGAGCGCCTGCTGTTGCAATTAATTCCGGGTAGCTTGCAATTGCAGCAATTAAGTTCTTCTCATCTTCATGCGCCAATAAATTTAATTTTTCCAGGCCTGCGTTTTTATCCCAGGTTAATTTTTTTTCAGCTAATTGACGCCAAACGCTGCAAATGCGTGCGTGTGCGTATTGAATGTAATAAACGGGATTTTCATTAGAGGTTGATTTCGCTAATTCCAAATCAAAATCCAAATGCTGTTCGGGCTTTCGCATGATATAAAAAAAGCGTGCGGCATCATTGCCGACTTCATCGCGTAATTCACGGAGTGTGACAAATTCACCAGAGCGCGTCGACATGGAAACGCGTTGCTCTCCGCGATATAAAATAGCAAATTGAACTAATAAAATCGTTAATTTATCAGTGTCTTTTCCAAGGCCCTGTAAAAATGCTTTGATTCTCGGCAAATAACCATGATGATCAGCGCCAAACACATCAATAATTTGGTCGTAGCCTTGGTCGTATTTATAAGTGTGATAAGCAACATCAGAAGCAAAATAAGTGGGGACGCCGTTTTTACGCACTAAAACACGGTCTTTTTCATCGCCTAGGTCAGTTGCGCGAAACCACAACGCGCCATCTTGCTCAAAGGTAAATCCATGCGCTTTTAATTTTTCAATGCCGATTTCCAGCCAACCTTTTTTATATAATTGGCTTTCGGGAAACCATTCATTATAAGTAACACCAAATTCTTCCAAGTCTTGCTTGATGTCGGCGGTGACTTCATCAACACCAAATTGACGGATAATTTCAAAATTGTCTTTGCTCAATGCGATTGAAAGATTTTCAATAAATTGATCGATGACGATATCTTTATTTTCTTTATTGTCTTCGATGGCGGGCAGTAGTGTATTAATGATTTCTTGTGACAATAAAAATTGTTCGCCGTGATTTTTTTGCAGTGTTTTTGCGATATCAATAACGTAGTCACCACGATAAATATTGTTCGGCCGTGTAATCGTCCGTTGAAATAATTCAATATACCGCAACCAGATGCTGGCGCCTAAAATGCGCATTTGACGGCCGGCGTCATTTAAATAATATTCACGGTGTACTTTATAACCGATAGCATCTAATAAATTCGAAACGCAGGCACCGAAGGCAGCGCTGCGACCATGACCGACGTGCAGCGGGCCGGTTGGGTTAGCAGAAACAAATTCAATGTGGATTTTTTTGTTGTTGCCGATATTCGCGTGTCCGTATTTTTCCGCTGAGGAAAGCGCTTGATTGATTGCGTCGTGTTCAGAATTTGCGTTGAGAAAAAAGTTAATAAATCCAGGGCCAGCAATTTCTACTTTGATAATGATTGGCGATGCGGGCAAATGAGCGATGATTTTTTCTGCTAATTCGCGCGGTTTCAGCGATAATGGCCTTGCTAACACCATGGCAATATTCGTTGCAAAGTCGCCGTGCGTTGCGTCTTTTGTGCGGGTTAGCACGATATCATTTGGGCGTTCCGCGATATTTAATGCGGAAATGGATTGCTTTAAAAGTGATATCAGTGTGTCTTTCATTTCTTGTGCTCAGCGTCAGTAAATTTTTATTTTACTGAATTGCTGAGCAAGCGCAATTTCTTTCGTAAAGTGTACGTGTTTAAGGCGCAATAGTCACAGCGGTCGCTCCTGGTGTCGCCACTGGAATCAAATTTGCATTGTTTTTAAAAAAGCGGTGTAGATCTGTAGATGCTTTATTATCTAGTTTGTGAAGGAGCTGAAAATGTCGTTTATTGACCCCGCGGATAATAGGGAGCGTTCCTATGCACCCCAAAACCACCGTTAATGCAGCTGCACCGAGGTAACTAAAAAGCTTGTTAATATCCGTATCACAGAGAATTGATATCCCGCCGGCATCATTTCCGGATATCATGCGGGAGTCGCAAGAACTGCTGTATTTCAAACATTGCTTGACCGCCCAGTCATAAGATTGTTGTTCACTCCGACCACTGAGCCAAGCCTCGCTTGCTGCTTGATCAGTCAATATGATGCTGCATGCGATTTTGCTGCAAGAATCAAAAAGGCATGAATCGATACAGCAGGAGTTTCCTAAGGATGATGAGGATGGTGTGGCTGCAATTTTCAAAAATGTAAAGATCAACGCGGTAATTGCAAATGATAGAAATGTAATGGAAATCGCGCAAACCACTGGAAAATAGTTTTTATACAATCCCATCTCATTTTTTAACACAGCGATAGTTTGGTCACGTTGGTCTGATGTCAGTAAGGCTGTTATCAGCGCCAGTGACGTATTGTCCGAGCCAGGAAATGGCGCTATTTTATCGTTCTTCAATAGTTTTCGAATTAAAAAATAACCTAAAAAAGGGGGAAGTGATTGAGCGTCTTCGCGAAAATCGGATGACTTGCCATAGTAATGGCTATTAACCGCTTCAAAAAACTGTTTTTGGACTAGTCGGAATATCAATTGTTCAGAAGGGGATAAAAAACCTGCAATTGTCGATAATGAGAGCCAGTGGCCTTGTATGGTAAAAAAAGGATGCGCACTAATGGGTTTGCTGCTGACTTTTATTGGAAGCAGTAATTGAGTTTCGCGCTCGTTATCGTTATTTATAGATCGCATTGTATTCCCCTTTTTGAGATTTAAGGGGATTATACCTGAGCAATATTAAAGCAATCTTAAGTTCGAATAATTTCGCCAGTCAATGCGTCGCGAATTTCAGTGGGGCGCATGCGTCCCCCTAATTCCCCTTCGATAACGTAATCAACCGTTTCGTTGAGGGTTAATTGAATTGTGCGTACATCGCGCGCAGGCGGTTCGCCGCTCTTGTTGCAGCTGGTTGAAAGCAGCGGGCTGCCAAATTCTTCGCATAAAGCTTTTGCGATTGGATGAGCGGTAACGCGAACGGCAATGGATTTTCGATTGCCGGTTATCCAGCGGGGCGCTTTCTCACTAGCAGGAAATAACCAGGTAACGGGACCGGGCCATGTTTCAAAAACACGCGCCAATAAATCGGGTTGAATGTAGGTAATTAAAGGTTCTAATTGTTCCCAGCTCGAGCCAATTAAAATAAAGCCTTTATCGATCGCGCGATGTTTAATCTGTAAAATACGAGAAACGGCGTCTATGTTATCCGGGTCGCACGCTAAGCCAAACACTGCTTCAGTTGGGTGTGCAATGACTTTACTTTTTTTTAAGTATTCAACCGCAAGGTCGATTTGGTCGGATTTTAATATTTTCATAAGCGCACCGCTCTGAGTACAGTTTCTAAGATTCTAAACGGGATTTACATTTTTTACGACTCCTCTTTCTCATACGGCACGCAATACCCACATTCTTTTTGCGGGCAGACTTTTTCATCACCCTTAGCTTTGGTTGTTTTAATTGTTAGAATAGGCCATTCGCAATCAGGGCAAGCTTCGTTGATTGGCGGATTCCACAGCGCATAATCGCAATCAGGATATTTATTGCAAGAATAAAATATTTTGCCGCGACGTGATTTGCGTTTGACGATGTTGCCTTTTTTGCATTTGGGGCAAATTACTTGTGTGTCTTCAGGCTGCTCTAAATTTTCAATAAATTTACATTTAGGATAGGCGCTGCAACCAATAAATTTGCCGTATTTCCCGTGTCGAACCAATAATGGCGCTTGGCAGTCAGGACAAACACGCCCTTCAACTGTTTCGGGTGAGTTGTCTTCGCCATCTAGGTTGGTGGTGTAATCACATTCTGGGTAACCATCGCAGCCGATAAATCGCCCGCGTTTTCCAAGCCGAATGGATAAAGGTTTTTCGCACTTCGGACATTTGGCATCAATGGCTTCATGTGTCACGTCACTGCGTTTCACATTCACATTCACGTCATCCACTTGGGTTTTAAATGGCGTCCAAAATTGTTTGAGTACGGGAACCCATTCTAATTCACCGCAAGAAATGGAGTCTAGCTCATCTTCTAATTTGGCGGTGAAATCATAATCAACATACATTGTGAAAAATTTCGTCAGGAAAAAATTTACAACGCGGCCCACATCCGTTGGTTTAAAGCGTTTATTGTCCACGTCGACATATTCGCGATTTTTTAAAGTCGCAATAATCGACGCATAGGTAGAAGGGCGCCCAATACCAAATTCTTCAAGCGCTTTTACCAAGCTGGCTTCAGAAAAACGGGGTGGCGGCTCTGTGAAATGTTGTTCGCCTGTAATGGCGTCAACGGGAATAATTTGATTTTCAGCCAGCGGTGGTAATATCTTTTCGTTATCGCTGTCATCGTCATCTGTTGCTTTTTTGTCGTCATGGTCTTCTTGGTAGACGGCCATAAACCCAGGGTTCGTAATGGTCGAACCATTTGCGCGAAAGGTAGCGTCGGCGATTTCGAAATCTACTGCCATGGTATTTAATGTGGCATCAATCATTTGTGAGGCGATCGTTCGTTTCCATACTAAATCATATAATTTAAACTGTTCCGGCGTTAAAAATGACTTAATGTCGGCGGGAATGCGTAGCGCTGAGGTTGGGCGAATGGCTTCATGCGCTTCTTGTGCGTTCTTTGATTTTGTTTTGTAAACGCGCGGCTCCGCAGGCACGCATTCTTTTCCGAACCGCGAATCAATGCAGGCGCGCAATTCATCTAGCGCTTCAGTTGCCAGCGTGACTGAATCGGTACGCATATAGGTAATTAAACCGGCAGAGCCTTCGCCTGTGTCGATACCTTCATATAATTGTTGCGCCACTTGCATGGTACGTTGCGCAGAAAAGCCCAGTTTTCGAGACGCTTCTTGTTGTAATGTAGATGTTGTAAAAGGGGCGGCTGGATGGCGTTTACGTTCTTTTTTGGTGATCTTAGCAACGCGACATTTGCCATTTGCCTTTTTAATTAAATCATCACAAACAGATTTTGATTTTTCGCTATTTCCAATATCGAACTGCTCAACTTTTTCGCTCTTCAAATGCGTTAAGCGCGCTGCAAATTTTTTCTCATCCGCTTCTAGTCCTGCGTGAATGGTCCAATATTCTTGTGAAATAAATTTTTCGATTTCCAATTCGCGTTCAACAATTAAACGTAACGCGGGGCTTTGCACGCGACCGGCTGATAAACCGGGGCGCACTTTTCGCCACAATAAAGGCGATAAGTTAAAACCCACTAAATAATCAAGTGCGCGACGCGCTTGTTGCGCATTAACCAAGTCCATTAAAATCTCACGTGGATTTTCAATCGCTTGTTGAACAGCATTTTTTGTAATTTGATGAAAAACAACCCGCGCGACTTTTTTATTTTTCAGTGCGCCAGCGTCCAGCAGAATTTGCTGTAAATGCCAAGCGATAGCTTCTCCTTCGCGATCCGGATCGGGTGCGAGATAGAGTGTTTCACATTTCTTTAAAGCCTTTCGAATGGCTTCGACGTGTTTGGCATTGCGATCAATGATTTGATACTTCATTTCAAACTCGTGATCGGTATCAACAGCGCCTTCTTTTGGAATCAAGTCGCGAACGTGACCATACGATGCCATCACTTGAAAATCTTTTCCTAAATATTTTTCAATGGTTTTGGCTTTCGCAGGGGATTCGACAATAACAAGATATTTGGGCATTTTTATAATCCATTTTAATGAACGGTATCGAGCGCGTTTGTAAGCACTAAAAATTCCATGTGCGATAATGCGCTTTCGGAATTGGGCATGTTAAATAAAACCATCAGTGTAACCCATTTTAATAAATTTAAATCAACCCCTTCGTTAATTAACGCCAGTGTTTGATGAATCACAATTTCACGGGTATGGGTTGTTAAAATACCTTGTTGTTCGAGTGAAAAAATAAAATTGCGGCACTCGGTGTTAATCAGCCAGCTTTCTTGCTCGCTGAATACGCGAAAAGAATGTTGGGATGCAGCAACGTCTTGGTCAGTTAGCTCAACTAAATGGTGCAGCCAACGAAAAGCCTTTCCAATAACGTGCGCATGGAAGCCGACAGATTTTAATTCGTCGATCAGTTTCATGTTGTTCAAATTAATTTCATGGTCCTTTTCCATGTGATTATGGAAAAGATACATTAAAACGTTCAGCACATTTTCTTCTTTCATTAAAACTACCCGTGTAAAATAAAATACTGCCCAAATTCATTTTTAATCACATCTTTTAATTCTAGTTGTAATAATGTTGCACTAACCGATTGTGTGGATAGTTTACTGCGATTACAGATTTGGTCAATCGTTGCTGAATCATGTTCGATACAGGCTAGCACTAGCTGTTCTGTTTTATCAAGAAGATGTGAGGGCGCAAGCATCGTTTTTAAAGGCGGCCCTAAGTTTATATTTTTAGAAAAGCTGTTTATTTCATCTAAAATGTCATTTACCGACGTTATGCATTTGGCGCCTTGTTGAATCAAAGACAGGCAGCCTTGGGATGTGGGATTTCTCAGTGAGCCCGGAATAGCAAACACCTCTCGATTTTGTTCCAGCGCTAGGTGCGCTGTAATCAGCGAGCCGCTTTTTAAGGCGGCTTCAACAACCAAAGTCCCTAGGCTGAGACCGCTGATAATGCGATTGCGTCTTGGGAAGTTTGCGGGGATCGGTGTTGTGTTTAAGGGTAGCTCTGAAACAAGGCAGCCGTTATCGGCAATTTGCATGGCCAATTTTTTATTACGAAAAGGGTAAATTTGCAATAAACCGCTGCCTAATACCGCAATTGTTTTTCCATTTGCATTTAATGCGCCGTGATGACTTGCTGTATCGATTCCGAGCGCCAATCCGCTGGTTATCATTAACCCCGCTTTTGATAATGCATAGGCAAATTCTTCAGCCAGCTCTAAGCCGGTGTGTGATGGATTGCGACTGCCAACAAGCGCGATTTGGGGTTGTGATAATATTGCTAATTCGCCGTGAATATATAAGATGGGCGGTGCTGACGCAATTTCTTTGAGTAGTTGAGGATAACGTGAATCATTAAATAAAATAATATGATGATTTTTTTCCGTTGCCCACTCTAATGCTGTATTGTTCCATTTTTGATTTGGTTTTTTAATAGCGTGAATTTGCGCGTCATTTAGTTTTTGTGATTGCAATTCTCCTTGAGATGCTTTGCAAATATTTTCAATATTGCCAAAATGTTGTAATAATTTTTTAATGCGTGCTACACCGACAAGTGGCGCCTGAAGCAGCGTTAAGTAATATAGTAATTCAATTGTGTTATTATTCATGCGGAGAGTTTACAATTATTTAAAAAATAATCCATACCGTGTTTTCTTGAATAGCTCGGAAGTGGGGGCGGAAGCCCTCGTGCGAATTCTGTCAGAAATTGTATAATTAGAGAATGTAATATGTCATTGAAAATCATTTTTGCCGGCACGCCTGAATTTGCAGTGCCGACATTACAATTATTATTAAAATCAAAACACACTGTGCTGGGTGTTTATACGCAGCCGGATCGTCCTGCTGGCCGCGGGCAACACTTGCATGCATCGCCTGTTAAAGTCATGGCGCAAGAAAATAATGTCCCTGTTTTTCAGCCTAAAAGCTTGCGTGACGAAACAGCTGTAGCGGAATTAAAAGCCTTGAATCCCGACGTGATGGTCGTGGTTGCTTACGGACTTATTTTACCGCAAGCCGTTTTAAGTATTCCAAAATACGGCTGCATAAATGTGCATCCTTCGTTGTTGCCGCGTTGGCGCGGTGCCGCACCGATTCCGCGTTCAATTGAAGCGGGCGATAGCGAAACAGCGGTGACGATTATGCAATTGGATAAAGGAATGGACACCGGGCCAATTTTAAAACAAGAAAAATATAGCTTAAAAGGCGATGAAAACAGTCAACAATTGCATGACTTGTTTTCAGTAATGGGTGCGAACTTATTATTGCAAACATTGGATGCGTTAAATTCAATTAAGCCTATTGCGCAAGACAATGCATTGGCAACGCATGCCGCAAAAATTGAAAAATCAGAAGCGGTCATTGATTGGCATAAATCAGCGGTCGACATTAATAATAAGATTCGTGCTTTTAATTCATGGCCAGTTGCAAGTACAATTTTCAACAATCAAGTATTGAAAATTTTGGAAGCGACAGTGAGCCATCAAATAACAACTGAAAAACCAGGGACATTTGTTCAAATCGCCAAAGATAGATTTTGCATTGCGGCTGCTGATGGTTTGTTGGAAATATTATCTGTGCAGTTACCCGGGAAAAAGCAAATGTCGGCGAGTGATTTTTTGCGTGGGCATGCTGTGAATTGGGTTGTTGGAGAAACGAGATTTAAATAATTTTTTTAAAAAACACGAGGGTAATAATTCAAAAAAAACGAGTATGATTGTCCCGGTTAATAACGCTAAGGACTTTTCATGTCAGTTAAAAAAGTAGTTGCCTCATCGGATCAAATTGCAACAAAAATAATGTTGATTCGAAATCAAAAAGTGATTGTGGATGCAGATCTGGCGAATCTATATGGCGTTACAACAAAACGTTTGAATGAACAGGTGAAGCGGAATCGCGATCGATTCCCTGCTGATTTTGTGTTTGAGCTAACCAAAAGTGAAAAACTGGAGGTGGTCGCAAATTGCGACCACCTCGCTAGGCTGAAGTTTGCAAGTGAAAACCCCAACGTATTTACCGAGCATGGCGTGATTATGGCGGCTAGCGTTTTAAATTCACCGAAAGCAATTGAAGTGAGTGTATTGGTGGTTCGTACTTTTGTAAAATTGCGACAATTGCTAAGTACTAATGTAACATTGCGTCATAAATTGAGTGAGCTTGAAAGTCGTTTAAATGGACATGATGATGCCATCAAATCTCTGGTCAGTGTTATTCGTCAGATGATGGAGATGCCGAGTACTGACGATAAGCCGAAAATAGGTTTTGTGCCTTAAATAGCAGTGAACCGAGGCCTTAGCGCTTGCTGTCAATTATTTTAATTGTCTGAAATTGGAGGGCGTTATGTTAATCATCCTTGACCGCGACGGCGTTATCAATATCGATTCGCCAGATTATATAAAATCACCCGGCGAATGGATTCCCATTCCGGGTAGTATTGAAGCGATTGCGCAATTATCAAAGGCGGGCAATACCATTGTGATCGCAACGAATCAATCTGGCGTGAATCGTGGATTATTTTCATTAGTAACATTAGAAAAAATTCATGCAAAATTAATTCATGCTGTTGAAGTGCTCGGCGGAAAGATTGAAAAGATTTATTTTTGCCCGCATACGCCGGATGAAAATTGTCATTGCAGAAAACCAAAGCCGGGTATGTTGCAGCAAATTCAAAAAGAGTTTCAAGTAGAAAGCGATGAAATAATTTACATTGGCGATAGCGTGAAAGATTTTGAAGTCGCGCAAGCGGTTGGTTGTGAATTTATTTTGGTGCGTACAGGTAATGGCAGAAGAACAGAAAAGCAGCTGGCAAAAATAAAACTACCTGTGTTTGAAAATTTGCTTGCAATGGCGCAGAATAGCCAAAAATAAATTGGAAGAACAATTATGCCACAAAACGCAATTACATTTGATGATGTACTCATGGTCCCTGCTTACAATCATCATGAATCACGCCGCTTAGTCGAAACAGCGGTAACGGACAAAACAAATCAATTAAGTCTGCAATTGCCGGTGATGAGCTCCAATATGGACACGATCACGGAAAGTGCGATGGCCAATTTTATGTCGAGCAAAGGCGGCATCGGTGTTTTGCATCGCTTTATGAGCATTGAGGAAAACATTGCTGAATTTAAAAAATGTTCAGACAAAGTATTTGTTTCAATTGGCTGTACCGACGCTGAATTAGAACGTGCGAAAGCCTTGCATGAAGCAGGCGCAAATTATTTTTGTATTGATGTGGCGCATGCGCATGCAAAATATGTTGGCAGCACATTGAAAAAATTGCGTCACCTTTTAAAAAACGCTTGTATTATGGCGGGCAATGTCGCGACATATGCGGGCGCGGATTATTTGGCATCCTGTGGCGCTGATATTATTAAAGCAGGTATTGGCGGTGGATCCGTTTGTAGCACGCGCATTAAAACGGGCTTTGGTATTCCCATGTTAACGTGCATACAAGAATGTGCGCGTTGCGATCGCTCCATTGTTGCAGACGGCGGTATTCGCACAGCCGGTGATATTGTGAAAGCGCTCGCTTTTGGGGCTGATTTTGTGATGATCGGCGGCATGTTGGCAGGCACGGCAGTGACGCCTGGCGAAGTGATCACAAAAGAAAATGGGGTGAAAATTAAAAAATACCGCGGTATGGCAAGCAAAGAAGCGCAGGAAGATTTTATGGGCGTCATGCATGAATGGAAAACGGCGGAAGGCGTTGCAACAGAAGTGATTTACCGTGAAGACCAGGATTTTATTATGGGTGATATTATCGGTGGGTTGCGTTCAGGCTTAACCTACGCGGGCGCCAGCACAATTAAAGAGCTGCAGCGAAAGTTAGATTACGTGGTGGTGACGCCAGCGGGACGCATCGAAAGCTTGCCGCATAAGACGTTGGCTTAAGCTTTCTTTAAGTATTCTTTTTAGTTGAATATTGACAGATCAGCGCCATATCCGTTAATTTTGTGCGTTGCGCGGAAGCAAGCCAATATTAACGGAATAAATAACGAATCAATGCAATTAATCTATTACTGAAGGTAATGAGGGGAAAATATGTCGAGAGATAATTTAGCAGCAATGGAAGAAGGGAAAGAAAAATCGCCAGCACCAAAAAATGAATCATTCACAGCTGTAGGATCAGCAGGATTAGTCCAAGCTGATGCTCAGGAGACAGGTTCAGATGAGTTTCATAGCTGCGAGGAAGCTGAAGGAAGTGCGCTGGATTCAGATGGCGAAAAAACAAGCACACCACAAGCAAAAATTTCAAAACCTATTCCGATCAGATCATCAAAGGGTGCTTTAGCTGCTCAAAGCAAGTCGACTTTGAAAGATGACATTAGAAAATTGAATGATGATGTTGTGCATCATCTTGAAAAAATCGCAACAACCCCGATGACTGGGGATGAAGTTAATGAAGTGCTTGAGGGTTTTAAAGCGCGCGCAAGAACAATAAAAAATCAATCTGTTGAACTTTCAATCCTCGATTCTGGTTATGAAACACCTATGCTGTTAGAGGCAGCGGTCACAGCAATGAATGGTCAAATGGATGCGCTTGAGGAAAGCGATGAGAGAACGCTTTCTGAAAGAGCTGACGAAGATGAAAGATTCCGCACGATTCCAGCTCAAGCCAGCGTGCCAAACTGTTTGAGTGGGTTTTGTGCTGCTGCAGCAAATTTTGCAAAAGAAAACAAATTGGCAAGTGGCGCATCGGCGGTCACGCTTGCACTGCTCACAGCGTTTTCGCAGACGTGTATTGCTTTGAGCCCACAATGTGATTACGACTTAAGCTTTGGAAAACAAATTTCTGCGCATACAACGGCAGTGTGTGGCACGCTTTTGGCTACAGCTGGTGTGTTTTCAGTGGCGCGTGCGATTCAGAATCGTGTTGCAGCATCAACAGTGAATTTAACGGAAAGTCTTTTAGCAGCTGCAGGGCGTAACCGTTCTGCTTCAACTGCTTCAGGTACTTCAATGGCAACGCTTGAGGAACATATGAGTTATGGTGGCTGTAATGCCTGATTTATCGATGTCCAGGACCAGCTTCGCGCTGGTCTTTTTTTGCAAAAAATCAGGCCACAGAACCGCGCGCGTTAGCAAGCGACGGAACACGCAGTAGATTTCCCTCATGCAAACATACGATCAATCGCATGGCATTTCATCTCTTGCTAGCGCGCTCGGCTCTATGTCACAGCCTGAGCAAGATTATAATCGCACCACGTCGCGATGGCGCATTCGACACATTTTGGATTCCGTGCCACACAAACATATCGTCCATGCAATACCAGCCAATGATGTGCATCCTTTAAATATTTTTTTGGCATAATTTTCAATAATTGTTTTTCAACTTCAAGCGGTGTTCTTCCTTTTGCTAATCCTGTTCGGTTGGCAACGCGAAAAATATGCGTGTCGACCGCAATGGTTGATTCACCAAATGCGGTGTTTAAAATCACGTTTGCTGTTTTTCTACCGACACCAGGCAAACTTTCTAAAGCCTCGCGAATATCCGGCACAGTCGATTTAAATTGTTTTATTAAAATGGCGCAAGTTTGAATGATGTGTTTTGCTTTCGAATTGAATAAGCCAATTGTTTTGATATATTTTTTTAATCCATTTTCACCCAACGCCAAAATGCTTTCAGGTGTGTTTGCAATCGGAAATAATATTTTCGTTGCTTTGTTGACGCTGATGTCCGTTGCTTGTGCGGATAAAATAACAGAAATTAATAATTCAAAATGCGTATTAAAATGCAATTCGGTTGTGGGCGTGGGATTGGATTTTTGGAGGGTTTTGAATATTTTTGGGATGTTATTTTTGTTCATTAAATAATGCCTGTTCTCATCGCGGGGATCACACGCAGGCTACCGCCCACGTTTCTGTGCTCTTTGGATAATCTCCGCAATCTCCGCCTTTCTTTCATCGACTGTTTTATTTTTTAATTGAGATTGTTTTGACTGCAAATAACCGGCGCGTTCTTTCACGCGCTCTTTTTCTAATCTTATATTTTTATTCTCAAAACGTATTTTTGATTGGCTTTCTAGTTTTTTTTGATCCACCGGCGTTCTTTCAGGCAAAGCGATCATATCAATGCAATCGACAGGGCAAGGTGGAACGCACAATCCACAGCCAATGCAAACATCTGTCATAACCGTGTGCATAAATTTAGAAGCGCCAATAATTGAATCCACCGGGCAGGCTTGAACGCATTTCATGCAGCCAATGCATTCATCTTCTCGAATAACTGCCAATAACGGCGGATTGATTGCAATATCGGGCAGTGACTGAGAAGGCATGCTTAATCCGCCTTGTCAAAATGCGCAATCTGCTCTGGCGTCACGCGCTGCATCAGTGGCTCGAATAAATTAATGGTGTGATTTAATAGAGGTGTTGCACAGTCAGCCCATTTTAATGCCGCAATATTTAAAAAGTTTTCCGCCCTCGCTGCTGTAATCGGCAATATCGGTTTTAAATAAAGCGTTAAAAGCCGAAATAGATTTAACCCTTGCGTACAAATTAATTGAACGTCATTTTCACGGCCTTCTTCTTTTGCAAGCGACCACGGTTTATGCAAATCAATATATTGATTTGCTTTATCGGCTAATAGCATTATTTCTTTTGCAGCGCGGTGATAGTTTAATTCTTCGTAAGCTTTCGCAATGGATTCAGCTGCAGAAAAAAATTCCTGAAATAATATTTCATCAGGCAGTTGCGCTGATAATTTACCCTCGAATTTTTTTGTAATAAATCCTGCGCATCGGCTCGCCAAATTCACATACTTCCCAACCAAGTCCGAATTAATTTTTGCAGCGAAATCTGCAAAATTAAAATCAATGTCTTCAACCTGATTATTTAATTTTGATGCGTAGTAATAGCGTAAATATTCCGTCGAAATATTTTCCGCGAATTTTTTCGCCGTGATAAATGTGCCGCGTGACTTCGACATTTTTTCGCCATTGACCGTTACAAATCCATGCGTGAATATCGCTGAAGGCAGGCGATGATCTGTGGCGTGTAACATCGCAGGCCAAAATAAAGCGTGAAAAGAAATAATGTCTTTGCCGATGAAATTGTATAGCTCGGTCGCGTTATCCTCATTCATGAAAAAAGGCGGTAAAGGAGATCTGGTAGAAAGATTTTCAAAGCTTGCGATATAGCCGATCGGCGCATCTAACCACACATAAAAATATTTATTGGGAGCGTCTGGCATCTCGAAGCCAAAATAGGGTGCGTCGCGTGAAATATTCCATTGTTGCAATCCCGCTTTAAACCATTCTTGTAATTTATTTGAAATGGCGGTTTGTAACACGCCTGATTGCGTCCAAGTATTTAAAAAATCAGCATAATGGTCTAGCGCAAAAAAATAATGTTCTGATTCTTTTAAAATCGGCACGGCACCTGTAATAGCGGAGCGTGGATTGATTAAATCAGTGGGTTCATAAGTCGCCCCGCAAGATTCGCAGTTGTCACCATACTGATCTTTTGTGCCGCATTTTGGGCATTCGCCTTTTACAAAACGATCCGCCAAAAATAATTTTTTGTCGGGATCGTATAATTGTGTAATCGTTTTAATAGCAATATCGCCATTTTTTTTCAAACGATTGTAAATTTCAATGGACAGTTTTTTATTTTCATCAGAGTGCGTGCTGTGATAATTATCAAATCCGATGTGAAATTTTTTATAATCGTTAATGTGGTCTTCGCGAATTTGTTCCACCATTACTTCAGGGGCGATATTGTTTTTTTCTGCTGCCAGCATGATCGGCGCGCCATGTGCATCAGAGCCGGAAATGTAGTAGCACTGGTTTCCACGCATGATTTGAAAGCGCTTCCAAATATCTGCCTGAATGGCTTCGAGCAAATGGCCTAAATGGATTTCGCCGTTAGCGTAGGTTAAAGCCGTTGTGATTAAAATAGTGCGTTGTGATGTCATGGTCTGATGCTCGCTTCCGATTCTGTTGCGGTAATATTACGCATTCTTTCAATTTTATGCTACGATTTGCGGCTATTATAAATTAACCTAGAGAGTGTTTTCCGTCATGCGCGCCAAAGAAAAGAAGCAAGAATGTGGGTATTTGGGTGAGTATTTGGACCCGTTAGAATTGGAAGGCGCACCCGACACAAAAGCAGTGCCGAAAAAAAGGCAGGATTTAGCTGTTCAATCATTGCAGCATACGGCCAATATCCAAAAAGATCAAATTGCACTCTTGCGTACTCTGCTAAAAGAACAGCAGAAACGGCAAAACGATCAAACCAATGATCTAACGCATTGCAAAAATCAAATTGCATCGCTGGAAATACAAAACAAAATATTAATGGAAGAAAACATTCATCTAAAAAATACTATCCACGATAAAAGTGGTCTGTCACCACAACGAAATAGGCTTTTTTCTCAAAAAACACCCTTGAGTTCACGCTCTGTTTTTAGTAGAACAGAAAGCAAGCCCGCCTTCAGATAACGAGAATTTATATGAGCACCGCTTTTTCAATTCCAGGCATTAAAAAAATTATTGCCATTGCGTCCGGTAAAGGTGGCGTGGGAAAATCAACCACGACGGTTAATTTAGCGCTGGCTTTAGCGAAGCAGCATAAACGCGTGGGTATTTTGGATGCGGATATTTATGGCCCCAATCAACCGCATATGTTGGGCGGCGCATCCAAGCCTGAATTGGTCGACAATCAAAAATGCAAACCCGTCGAACGTTTTGGCCTCCAGACAATGTCGATGGGCTATTTGGTCGATTCTGAAGAGCCGATGATTTGGCGCGGACCCATGGTGGTAAAAGCATTGCATCAAATGCTGTATTTTACGGCATGGGATGACCTCGATTATTTATTCATTGATTTGCCGCCGGGTACAGGCGATGTGCAATTAACCTTGTCTCAAAAAACACCCTTAAATGGTGCGATTATTGTGTCAACGCCGCAAACCATTGCTTTGCTGGATGCACGTAAAGGCTTAGAAATGTTTCGCAAGGTGAATATCCCTATTTTGGGTGTTATCGAAAACATGAGTGAATATGTTTGTTCGCATTGTGGAAACGCAGAGCCTATTTTTGGTAAGGGTGGCGCTGAAAAAATGGCAGCAGATTGCAATGTGCCTTTGCTCGGAAAAATCCCCTTAACCTTAAAAATTCGCGAGCAAGCCGATGCGGGTGTGCCGATCGTGATTGCAGAGCCCGATGGCGCAATAGCAAAAATTTACACTGAGATTGCGCGACATTTGTTTTGATGGGTAACTGAAAATTCAGCATATACACCGGATTTTCAATGAATATCCTTGACTTAAGCTGAAAAAACATTGATAATTCGAAATATGAAAGCACATCTTCCCAGATTGATTGAAAAACCCATTCGCCACGCGCTAGCGCGAGGAAAAAGCATTTTGCTGCTGGGTCCACGACAAACAGGTAAAACGACACTGGTTCGAGAGCAGCTGCAGCCTGATATGAGTTATTCATTTGCAACAGGAAGCGTGCGTCAACGATACGAAAAAAATCCTGAATTACTTGAAAAAGAATTAATTGAAAAAATAAAAACACATAAAAAAAAGCCCCTTATTTTCATTGACGAAGTGCAAAAAATTCCACGCGTGATGGATATCGCACAGCATTTAATTGATGATCAATTAGCGCAATTTATTTTATCGGGTTCATCTGCGCGAAAATTAAAAACAGGCCGTGAATTAAATTTATTGCCCGGCCGCGTTGTTGCTTTTACGATGACACCATTACTGCAGGATGAGCTGCCAAAGCATGTTTCCTTAGAGGATTTATTGCTGTATGGCAGTTTGCCTGGCATAACGACTGAATTAAACAGTGATGACCGTGAAGCAGATTTGCAATCTTACGTTACAACTTATTTGGAAGAAGAAATTCGTGCTGAGGCGCTGGTGAGAAATGTAGGTAGTTTTACGCGATTTCTTGAAGTTGCTGCAGGTGAATCAGGTAAGCAATTAAACTTTACAAAATTATCGCAAGAAATTGGTGTTTCCGATACAACCATTAAAAGTTATTATCAAATTCTAGAAGATTGTTTAATTGCATCGCGTGTTGACCCTGTTATTAAAACACAAACAAAACGACGATTAATCAAATCACCAAAATATTTATTTTTTGATTTGGGTGTGAGGCGTGCGTGTGCAAATGAGGGTGTTCGTTTACCGCAACATGTTTTAGGTGATTTGTTTGAACATTATGTTGGCAATGAATTAATTCATCAGTCGGAATTATGTTCCCGTAAAATAAAAGTGCGTTATTGGCGCGATTCCGCAGGTCCGCAAGTTGATTTTGTGTTAGATGTTGAACATGAATACATTCCAATTGAAGTAAAATGGTCTGATAAACCCGATCGATCTGATGTTAAACAGTTAGAAAAATTTATGGCTGAATATCCTGAAGCAAAATTAGCCTATGTTATCTGTCGTTCGCCAAATCGCTATAAAATTACTGAAAAAATAATGGCACTGCCTTGGAATGAAATAGCGGGTTTAGTTGAAAATTTATCTTTTCATGATATTTAAGAGGAAACACGATGAGCATTAAATCCGACAAATGGATTCGCCGCATGGCGACCGAACACGATATGATTTCACCGTTTGAGCCGAATCAAGTGCGAAGCAATGCGAGCGGCAAAATCGTATCATATGGCACAAGCAGTTATGGTTACGATGTTAGATGCGCGCGCGAATTTAAAATATTTACCAATATTAATTCAGCGATTGTGGATCCGAAAAATTTTGACGCCAATAGTTTTGTCGATTTAGAATCCGATGTTTGCATTATCCCGCCTAATTCATTTGCATTGGCGCGCACGGTTGAATATTTTAAAATTCCACGGAGCGTGTTGACGATTTGTTTGGGGAAATCGACTTATGCGCGCTGTGGCATTATTGTGAATGTCACGCCATTAGAGCCCGAATGGGAAGGCCATGTGACATTGGAATTTTCAAATACAACCAATTTGCCGGCGAAAATTTATGCCAACGAGGGTATTGCGCAAATGTTGTTTTTTGAATCTGACGAAGTGTGCGAAACGTCGTACAAAGACCGCGGTGGAAAATATCAAGGGCAGAAAGGGGTGACATTGCCGGTGACCTAGGATAATATTTGCTGATGCGCCGATTTGACACTAGCTTGCAGGCGCTTAACAAATACCGCTAAAGCAGAGTATGACGATGATCAAGTTAAGCAATCTCAATAAAATCTATCCTGATAAATTCGGCGATCTCCATGCGTTGAAGAATATTAATTTGCACGTAGCGCCTGGCGAAATTGTCGGCGTGATTGGCAAAAGTGGCGCAGGAAAAAGCACGTTAATCCGCTGTGTGAATCTATTGGAAAGGCCAACCAGCGGTTCAGTGAGGGTTAATAATATTGAATTAACCACTTTGAATCCAGCCCAATTACGAGAAGCGCGTCATCAAATCGGCATGGTTTTCCAGCATTTTAATTTATTGGAAACGCGCACGGTTTATGAAAACGTGGCATTCCCGCTACAATTATTAAAAAAATCAACTGAAGAAATTGATCATGCTGTCATGGCTTTGCTTGAAAAAGTAGGGCTAGATGCGCGACGCAATTATTATCCCAATCAATTAAGCGGTGGGCAAAAACAACGTGTCGCGATTGCAAGAGCATTAGCAACAAAGCCGCGCGTACTATTATGTGACGAAATGACGTCTTCATTGGATCCCGAAACCACAGATGACATTTTACAATTGATTCGCGATATTAACCGTGAAATGCGCTTGTCAATTTTGTGTATTACGCATGAAATGCATGTGATTAAAACAATCGCTGATCGCGTTGCAGTGATTGATCATTCTGAAATTGTAGAGTGTGAAAAGCTGGTTGATTTATTTAAAAACCCTAAAACACCCGTTGCGAAAAAATTTGTTCAGTCTGTTTTTAAATCTGAATTGCCTGATGAATTGCAATCAAAATTGCATGATGAAGCCATGCCGGATGATTTGATTGTGTTGCGTTTAACGTTTTTTGGCCACGCAACCGTTGAACCGATTATGAATGAATTTATGCAGCAAACGCATGTGAAGGTGAATATTTTGCAAGCGATGATTGAGCAATTGCGTTCGGAAATGATTGGCCGAATGATCATTGCGCTTGATGTTGAAAAAGCAAAATTAGAAAAAGTAAAAGCCTTTTTAGAAAAAGATGGGTTAACGGTTGAGGTTATGGGGTATGTTGATCGACAAGCTTGGGCTAATTAGCCACGCAACACTGCAAACACTCGACATGGTTTTTATTTCATGTCTATTTGCTGTCGTATTTGGATTGCCGCTGGGCGTATTTTTATATGTGACGCGTAACCCCGCGCTGTTTAAAAAACCCGTCATGCATTCTGCCTTGGGCTTTGCAGTTAATATGTTGCGTTCAATCCCCTTTATTATTTTATTGGTTGCGATTACGCCGTTCACGCGACTCATTGTGGGTACATCCATTGGCACGACAGCAGCGATGGTGCCGTTGGCAATCAGCGCGATTCCTTTTTTTGCGCGTTTGGTAGAAAGTGCGATCAGTGAAGTGCCTGTTGGATTGATAGAAGCATCGCTTGCAATGGGCGCTACGGTGTCGCAAATTGTGCGTAAAGTATTAATTCCTGAAGCGCGCTCACCGATTATCAAAGCAATTACCTTAACGTTAATTACGCTGGTGGGCTATTCTGCGATGGCGGGTGCGATTGGTGGTGGCGGCTTGGGAAATGTGGCGATCATGTATGGCTATGAGCGATTTGAAATTCACATTATGATTGTGACAGTATTAATATTAATTGCGATGGTGCAAGTGTTTCAGTGGCTTGGGGATTATGTTGCACGGTCGATATGAATGCTGGGTAATGCGAATATTTGCAGTTGCGATAAGTTAGTATACATAGTACGGAAGCCCCTGCGTTAGCAGGGTGCGTAAACTCGAACACATCAACCAGAGAAGAGGCCCTTACATGAAAAAACTTTTATTAGCATTATTCACACTCACCCTCACCGCTTGCTCTCACCACAAAGAAGCCGCAAACGTCGTGCGCGTCGGCACCATTTCAGGTCCTGAAACACAATTAATGGAAGTCGCGAAAAAAGTCGCGTTACAGAAATTCGGTCTACATGTGAAAATTATTACTTTCACAGATTATACGGTGCCAAATCAAGCGCTCGAGGATCGCGAAATTGATGCCAATGCATTTCAACATTACCCCTTTTTACTATCTCAAATTAGAGCGCGTGGTTATTCTTTTGTGCCGGTGGGCGATACGTTTTTGTATCCAATGGGTTTGTACTCGGAATCCGTTAAGAAATTATCTGATTTAGCGGTAGGTGCGAAAATTGCTATTCCGAATGATCCGAGCAATGAAGCCCGCGCATTATTATTATTGCAAAAGGCAGGGTTAATTACTTTAAAGCAAAATGCAACAATCAATGCAACGATTCAAGATGTCGAATCTAACCCAAAACACTTGAAATTAATATCATTGGACGCCGCGCAATTGCCGCGCGTATTAGAAGATGTTGCGATTGCAGCGATCAACACCAACTATGCTGTTCCCGCTGGCTTATCGCCTTCGCATGCTTTATTTGCCGAGCAAAGTGATTCACCTTATATGAATATTATTGTTGCACGGGCTGCCGATAAAAACGAAACAAAAATAAAAGAATTGGTTGAGGCCTATCAATCAGCGCCTGTTTTAGCGGATGCGAAAAAATTATTTGGTGATGCAGCGATTGCGGGGTTTACGATTAAGCAATAAAACAGAGCTCTGTTTTGTTGAGATAAACACTAAAACAGAGTTCTGTTTTAGTGACATAAATTAACTCTGTTGTATTATGTAAAAAATACCGCAGAGTTAATTTATGCACAGAAATGCACTCAACCATCTTGAAAACTGGCTAACATTGCAGGGTCGTCAACCGCTCGTTCTTCGTGGCGCAAGACAAGTGGGTAAAACGTGGCTGGTTCGACAATTTGCAAAAACCATGAATCTCACGCTCATTGAGATCAATTTTGAAAAACGGCCCGACAGGGCTGATCTTTTTAAAAGTAATGATCCGCAGCAAATTTTATTGGAACTGCGTAGCGCATTGAATCAAGCTATCGATCCTCAAAAGAGCATTTTATTTCTAGATGAAATACAAGTGGCGCCATTAATATTGAGTAAGCTTCGCTGGTTTGCAGAAGAGTATGCAGAACTACCTGTGATTGCCGCAGGATCATTGCTGGAATTTTTATTGCACGATCATATTTTCAGCATGCCTGTTGGCCGTATTACTTATATGCATTTAGAACCGCTTTCTTTTGAAGAATTTTTATTGGCGCGCGATAAAAAAATGCTGCACGATTATCTGCAAAAATTTAATTTTATGAATGCTATACCACAATCAACTCATGATGATTTAATTTCCTTATTTAGAGAATATATTATTGTGGGTGGATTACCCGCATCAGTTTCTAACTGGGTTGAAACAAAATCATTACAGTCGGTTTCAACAATACAACAAGACTTACTGTGAAATTATTGCGATGATTTTTCAAAATATCGCGGGCGTATTGCAAGTGGAATTAAAAAATTATAAAATAGCAGCGCGCGTTAATGCTGATTTGCCGAGTAAAATGCAGGTTTCCGTGAAGAGCCGGACAGGTAACGAAGTGAAATACGAATTAGTGTCGATCCCCTTTTATTTAATAGGGCAGATTGCAAGATTGTTGAATTGAGCGATTTCCCGCGCATTTAGTTATATCGATGCACCTGGTTTTGCTTTATTTCATTTGAGACAACGCCAATCAACGTCTCAAGGCAAGTGGCGTATCGGCTTTTTCCAGAAGTGCGAAATAATTCAAATTGAATTGTATTATCTAGCGCCGCCTTTGTCAGAAAAAATTTAATGTCTGTTTCATTTTCACAACTGCCAATATTTTTTATTAATGCCCGAGCATGCGCTACTTTTTTTTCGCACAGTTTTGGATTTTGTGTTTTTTTGCTAAAAAATCCGAGTTCGAATTTGCCATTCTCGTTGGTTATTTTGCCGAGTGCGTTAATATAATCCAGAAGTGCTTGAATGAGGGATTGTTTTAAGCATGTGAGCGGGCTACGTAGAAAGCTAAATCTTTCCTCAAGCGCCCCTATTACGCCAAGCGCTGAGTGACACCTTGCGGTTTCTATTTTAAAAATTCCTATGTAGGTGGTTGTTAAACAGGAATTGGGCATGCTTTCAGTGACCAAGTTGCAAAGAAATCGGCTTGTTTTAGGGCCCGGATCCCTTTTCAGGGCGTTGGTTACGTCATCTTGATTGATTGTGTCGTTCTCAATAAAAAATTTTGTGCACTCAAAATAGTGATCGCTCTGTGTGCAATAGCAAAATACTGCAGCGGCAGATGTTTTTTTGAGGAGTGCTTGAAAAAAATCTATTTCATTTTTTATGAATACATTGGCGCAAGCTTCTGTTATGAGCAGTTTGTTTTCATCGGATGGTTCTAGTTCGTTTGCAAGGTGTAATGCAATATCAGCATTGAAATGAATTGCGTTTTTCACACAATTAAAAAAGGCGGTGCGGATGCAATAGTCGTAGTTGAATTTATTTCCATGGATATTGATTTGTTGTTTGATATTAGCAAAAAGAGTTTTAATGGTTTCTAAATCATGTGATTGCAGTGCTGCAGTGGCAATTTTTGTCAGTTGCGCTATATTCTGAATGCGTGGCGCATTATGGCCATAATGACATAGATTTTTTATCTGTTCCAATTCTAATGCTTTGTTTATCAGCGTATTGGCTGTCAAAGCGTGGTTGTTTTTCATTGCTGCGCCAGCGCTCGTTATTAAACATAGGGAGGTTTCTGCTGAAAAACAAATGGTTTTAAAGTGCAGATCAAAATAATGTAATGCTGCTCTTGGTTCAACTTTCGATAATAAATCATAGACCAATATAAAATTCTGAGCGTCATTGGGTTTTTTTATTGTGTCAGTAGAAAGGAGTTTCATGACATCGAGGTAATGTGACCTATTTTGTTTGCTTGCATTAGCGAGGTCTTGCTTTTTTTCTGCCTCGTTGTAAATAGAAAAATCAGGGTAAATTGAAATAGGGACGATGATCGTCTCGTTTGAAAATTGTTTTCTCAATTGATTTTGAAGGCTGATGGCGCGTGCTTGTGCCAACAGTCGGCTTTCTAAATTGTCGGTAAAGACAGTGATATGTGAGCTGCCATCCACATTCCATTTAAAGCCAGCCATGACCTCATTAATTTCATCTTTATTTTCAGCTAAGCCCGTTTCTTGAAGATCGGCGATTGAGGTATGATATCTTTTCTCTTGTAATTTTCTATCAAGATATTGCTCCGCTTTTTCTTTTGTTTTGCCATCATAGGTTCGAAGAACAGTGCCGCCATCATAAAGCATGATGCGCTGAAAAAGGCAGTCTTTAATGTCAAATGAAACGCCGACAATTAAATCTGCTCTGTCTGAGTGGTATCCGAAATACGGTGAATCATAACCCACATCGTAATTAACATAAGAACAGGATTGATGCTTTGCATATTCTAATTTTTGATCGCCGTGCAACGACGGTCTTTGTGATTTGTCAGTAGAGACAACTTCATAAGTGCCGTTATTTAGTCGATTTGTAAATTTGCCGCGGCCATGACTTCTTAATTCAGGGCGGTGACCAGCAGGGTTGCAAAGCGATTTCGTTATATCGGGCCAAAAGCAACGATCATCCTGACGAATGGTTTTAATGATTCGTCCGGCGCTGGTATTTTTCGATATTATATCCACCTCTAAAAGAATAGGATCAATTTCTGCTGCGTTCTCTATGCGATGTAAACAGGTTTCAAATTCGTTGACTGATTTAATGGCGTAATAATTCAATAGAATGGCGACACTGTTTGCTTGCTCGGCTGTTTTGATTTTTTCAGACAGCGCAACGAGTCGAAAGCAAAGATCAGGATTGGTGCTGGCTAATATAAATAACCGCATTCGTTTGCGAATAGGGGTGTCTGCAACTCCCTCTTTTTCATCGACTGAAGATTTACGTGAATCTCCTGTTAGGATCTGCTGTATTTCGCTTTTGATAAATAATGCAGGATCTAGCGTTAATTTTTCTTTCGCCATTTCTTTTTTGGTTTGACATCTGGCTAGATCAAGTGCGTGACAGGAATATAATATATTTTTTATCCTGCTCAATGAGTCAGCTTCGTCATTTTTGGCGTAGGGGTTGTTTACAGCTTCTTTGTAAATTTGCAATTCTGCTTCTGAAAATAACAAGTCGGCATTGTCTGTCCTTAACGCTTTTGCGTAATCATAAAATAAATCGGCTGATTTTTGTCGATACTGTCTATAAATATGGGAACTTGTATTGAACGATATTTCGCTTTCACGGCCAGCAACATAAAACGCACAGGCGATTTGAAGCTTATCCATTTCATCGTCGCTTAATCCGTCGCAAACATCAGGTACTTTTGAAACGACGCGAATAGTGTGTGCCGTACCGTGATTCGGACGAAAAACGGCGCTTGGATTTTCAAGGGGTGTTTCAAATTTAGGATAGTTTTGATGTCGACCGTTTTGATCGATGTAGCTGCCCCTGTTTGACGCGGTGTCGCTATAGGGTTTGCTTAAAAAGAGATGGTGGACGTAGCGAATGGCAAGTTTGACTGATTCTTTCATCTCCGCGCCTCTGCTTGTGTGTCTATTTCAAACACTATACCAGCCGAAAATTAAGAGAATATGAAATCGACGGAGTCAGCTTTGGTTTGGACTTTTTTTGGGTGTTTCGCTGTGTCGCACGCAGGCTGCCGCCTGCGTTTCTGAAGTGCTTTTATTTGCTTTTTGTGAGCTTGGGATGTGCGCTTCGTTACGGAGCTGAAGGCCAGAGGCTTATTCCTCG
>JAPLRF010000034.1 GCA_026399315.1 Gammaproteobacteria bacterium | reverse complement strand
ATGCGACCCTCTCGTGCGCGGAGCTGATGGGATTTTTGATATTGCTTGCCACCATGCGCAATTCTGCAGGAATCGAAGTATTCATCAGCGAGCACGCGAGAGTCGCATCATCGGCAGGACCCGTGAGGGCATCCTTTATAAAACATTTTGTCTTTATCCAGTGAGCGGAAGGGTTATATTAAGCGGGTAATTTGTTCGCTTTTTTTCGATAAATTAGCAGGACTTAAAGATAAGAGGCTTAAAAAACGAGAAGATCGAGTTAAAAAATATCAAATAAGATAGAGAATTATTTTTTAAATAGGAACACCAGTGTATTTGTTGAGGGCATCAACAACAAAGCAAAGGTGATGAAACGACGCTGCTACGGAATTTATAATTTAAAACATTTTTTTAAAGATGGTGTCTGAATTTTTCAGGATAGTGTTTTTGGAAATTCTTAAAAGGCGTGTGCTATGTGATTTCAACAGGAAGTATCAAAGAGACAAAATTTGCGACAAAACGCTTAATTTCCGCCTTTAATAAACCCAGAAACAATATGCTCTGCAATCGCCATTGACGATGTAAATGCCGGTGATATGGCATTTAATAAATGGATTGAATTATCGGTTTCTTCAATCACGTAATCCATCATCAATTCTTTTGTTTTCCAGTTCACTAATTGAGGGCGAATACCTGCTTTGGGTGATGCAATCAACCATTCTTCTTCTAAGTTTTTCACTAGCGATTTTGCGGCAGTGTAAAAGCACGATGCAAAATATTTTTTGGGTTCGGTTAAAGCAACATCGCGAAATTTTTTATTGGTAAAAAAGAGTTGAATTGATTTTGAAAGGATGCTCCACGCTTCTTTATCGATACCTGATAATAAGCCGTAATTTTCCCTGCCGAAAGCAGGAATAGCAGTAGGGCCTGCATACACATCACCGTGAATATTTTTCGTAAAATGAACACCTAAAAAAGGATTGTGAATGTTGGGGACGGGATAAATATTGCCATTGACGCGATAGTTTTGATCTGCGCGTAATTTTCGATATATTCCCTTAAATGGGATCATTAAAAGCGATTGTGCTAATCCAAATTCATGCGCGACCGTGTCTGCATAAGCACCTGCCGCATTGATCGTACTTTGAAAATCGATGTTGCCTCGATTGGTCACAACAGTATTTTTATTTTTTAGCGTAATAAATTTCGTGTTAAATAAAAACCGAACTTTTTTGCTTGCATTGAGTGTTTGATATAAATGATCAACGATTTTTTTGGGATCGACAACGGCTGTAGCGTGAGAATATAAGGCATTTTCGGTCGTTTTTGCCCAAGGTTCAATATCTGTTAATTGTTTTTCGTCAACCAAATCGACTTTTGCGCCATTGGCAATCGCACGTTCGTATAATAATTGGAGCGTGGGTAATTCACTTTCGTCCTTTGCGACAATAATTTTTCCGCAGCGATTGAGGGGTAATTTATTTTCCTCGCAATAACGCTGCATTTTTAAATTACCAGACAAGCAAAATTGTGCTTTGAGAGAATCGCTAGCGTAATAAATCCCTGCGTGAAGAACGCCGCTGTTTCGTCCGGAAGCATGCAATCCCGCGGCAGATTCTTTTTCGATTATTAAAATATCCTCAATGCCACGAGAAATTAATTCACGGGCAATCGTCAGTGCGACAATACCGCTGCCGATAATTAAAATATTGGTTTTCATGTTAAATCCATTTCTTCTTTCGGAAATATAAAATCATGCCGATGATACCACCAATCATGGCGCTTCCTACAATCAGGAAACCTACTCTTGATTTCATAAAAGGTATATCAGGCAAATTCATTCCGTAAATACTGGCAAGGGCGGTGATGGGAATAAAAATAGTGGTAATGATGGTGAGTGTTTTTACAATTTCATTCATGCGAATGGTTAAGCTCGATAAATACATATCAAGCATGCTGGCCAGCATATCGCGAAAGGTTTCGATCGTGTCGATGGCTTGCATCGTGTGATCGTACACATCACGCAGATAAACCCGGGTGAATTTACTAATTAAAGTATTTTCTTCGTATAGCAAATGGCCCACTGCTTCGCGCACTGGCCAAACGGCTTTGCGCAGCAATAGCATCTGGCGCTTTAGTCGATAAATGACGCGTGCATTGGTCGGAGTAGGGGATGAAACAATTTGATCCTCCAGTGTTTCAATTCGTTCGCCTAAGTTTTCCAGTGCGACGAAATATTGATCTACAATTGCGTCAATTAACCGATAGGCAAGGTAATTTGTGCTGTGCTGACGTAAACCTTGAGCGGCAATGTTTTGTAGTTTTTTGCGAATAGGGTCGAAGACAGGCGTTTGTGATTCGTGAAAAGTTAAAATATAGTCTTTTCCAAAAATAATGCTGACTTGTTGAATAAATAACAAGGATTTTTTTTCATCCCATTGTAAAAGTTTCAAGGTGAAAAAAAGATAACCTTCAAATTCTTCTACTTTAGGGCGTTGGTCAACATTTAAAATATCCTCAACTGTTAATGGATGAATGGTGAACCGTTCTGCCATTTTTTTAATTAAGGTAACATCACTTAAACCTGTAATATCGATCCAGGTAATGCCTGGTTCCTTTTCAATCGGGGCTTCGTCAATTTTTTCACCTGTTGTGATTTGACAATGCGTTTCATCAAATGTAATGGTAGTTATAACAGGGGGCTTATCTGCGGCCGCGCCAAAATATTCGGCTGTTCCGGGTGCTTGACCTGCTTTTTTGGCGCGGTTGATAAGATCAGATAAAATGGGATCATTCTTTGGGTTTTTCATTTCTTGTCCTTAAATTTTCTTTACAAACTGAGATTTTAGCTTCATGCCGCCAATGCCATCGATTTTGCAATCGATATCATGATCGCCTTCAACCAGTCGAATATTCCTCACTTTTGTACCCACTTTCACAACAGATGATGATCCTTTTATTTTTAAATCTTTGATAACGGTAACGGTGTCGCCATCTTGAAGCACATTTCCGTTAGCGTCTTTAATGACTTTGGCTTGTTCTGCTGTTTCTTTTTTGGATTCTTTTGGCCATTCATGCGCGCATTCAGGGCAAATGAATAGCAGGCCATCTTCATAAGTGTATTCGGATTCGCAGTGCGGGCATTTTGGTAGGGTAGTCATCTTTTTTCCTAAGTAAAGTTGAGGATAGACTTTTCGCATAACCTCGATTAACGGACAATCTCTTCAAAAATATTTCTGAGACCTTATCTCGTCACGCTAGATTGTGCAAGCGGTCTACTGGCGTATTTATAAATTAGTGTACAATGTAGACCATATTCCACATTGGTAAGAAAACGCCTAGCGCTAATAGTAAAACAATACAGCCAACAAAAACCAACAATATCGGTTCTAGTTTTGACGTCAAATTCTTAATGTCATAATCGACTTCTTGCTCGTAAAAGTTGCAAACCTCTGTCAGCATTTTATCCATGTTGCCGGTTTCTTCTCCGACAGAAAGCATCTGTAAGATGAGGGGTGAAAAAAACTGAACTGTCGCTGCCGCCTGTGATAAATTTTTCCCGTGCTCGATGGCACTACGCATGCTTAATATTTTTTCTTCGGCATAAGTGTTATTAACGACATTGGCAACGAGTGTTAAGGCTTCAATAAGCGGCACCCCCGTTTCCAATAGCATCGAAAGATTACGCGCAAAATTGGCCATGACAATACGCTCAAGAATGCTGCCAAAAATAGGCAATTTAAGCTGTATACGATCAACGACAAAACGAATGCCTGGACGTTTTAAAAGATAAGTAATTAGGATTATTGTCAATAGAATAAAGCCAATAATTGCCCACCAGTATGTGCGTGTAAAAAGCGAAAACCCCATGAGAATCCGGGTTGGCAAAGGAAGTGCTGCATGAAAACTCGAATATAGAACAGCAAATCGAGGGATAACAAAAATACTGATGACCATAATGGCTAAAAAGGCAAAGCAACACACGAAAATAGGATAGCGAAGCGCTGCTTTCACGCGTTTTTTAGAAGTGTCTTCTAGCTCATAATGTTTTGAAGCCTGTAAGAATGCATCATCTAAGCGACCATTCGCTTCAGCGCTTGTCACTAAAGAGGTAATCAATCGTGAAAAAACGGTGGGGTGGTGTTGCATTGCTTTTGACAATGCTGTTCCCAATTCGATTTCCTTTGCGACTTGCTGCAATGCTTTTGCAAGTGTCGGATTGCTTGTAATATCGGCTAATCGTTGTATTGCTGAAGAAATAGGAACGCCAGCGCGTATAAGTGAATACATTTGCCGGCAAAAAACAGTTAATTCATCTGATCTGATTTTTCTTGCAAAAGTAAACCAGGATGGATTATTGAATGTTTGCGTGCTTTTGGTTAATTTCTCAGATAGTGCATTTATATTAATCGGAATTAAATTATCTTTAAATAAAAAATCCGCAGCTTGATTGCTATCATTTGCTTGAAGCTTACCTTTGGTCATTTTTCCGTTTTTATCGCGGGCTTCATAGCTAAAGGTAATCATGACTATTCACCACTTAAATAATGAATCCGTTGTCTTACGTAGCTCTGTAAATCAGAGGGTAATTCTCCAGTCGCATCTGCTTTTTTATAAGCAGCTAGGGCGTCTGTTTTTTGATTGTTTTTTTCAAGTGAAACACCTAGGTTAATCAACCAGCGTGGATTTGCAGGATTTTGATTTAAAAGAGATTGATAAGCAGAAATAGCTTGCGAATAATTCCCCAGTGATTGCTGAACTGATGCCAGCAAATCTATGTAAGTGCTGTTATTATTTGCAATATCATGAATCGTATTAAGTGCACTGAGCGCGTCGGCATTGTGATGCCCCATCATTAAGGCTCTGGCATATAAAAGCGTGATGGGTACATTATCAGGATCCAATGTCAATCCGTCGGCCAGTAATCGAACAGCATCGCTACGATCATTGTTTTTCAAATATAGGGTAGCCAAGGCTAATCGGGCATCTTGATAATTAGGGTAGATACGCGTAATGCTTTTTAGTTTTTCGATGGCAGATGAAATTTGATTTTGTGCTGCCAGATTAATGGCATCTTGATAGCGTTGCGTAATAATATCTTGAACGGATTCTTGAACAGGTGTTTTCAGCAATGCTTCTGACGAATTGGTATTGATATCTTGGACAGTCTGATTTTGAAATGAATCAGGTGCTGCCATAATTTTATTTTGCACTTGTTCAGGCAATGCCATTGCCCCATTGTTTTGTGTTAATGCAGTAGGATGGGCATCAATTTTTTGCGGCGTATTTGGTATTGGTAAAACAGCCTGTGCAGTAGCGGATTGTGTTTTTTTAACAGGAAAAACGGGGGTTTTGATAATAAATGAATGCGCCTGAATTAAATGCGTTTGGTTCTTTTGCATGCCTAATTCTAAAATAACTGAGATTGCGATAAATAAAAAAAGAATAGCCGTAATATAAACGCCATAAGAAAAGTAATATGATTTATTTGAAGCGGTGCTCTTTAATCCGCCCAATACAAATCCATTTTCATTTGTTTTGGTTGAACGCTGTTTTTCTAGATTAAGTAACATATCGTTGGTGAGACTCATGCTTATATTTTCCCTAATAATAAAAAACAAATTCCTGCTGCTGCAATAAATAAGCCGATTGTCACAGCCAAATTGCTATGAGTCGGCGTGGATTCCGTGTCTTTGCAGGCTTGCATGATATCGCGTAAGCTGACTTTGTGTTTTCCTCGGCCATACGCTGACATTAATGATTTGTGACAGAAAATATTGATTAAGCGCGGAACGCCTTGGCTTTTATGGAATAAATACCAAAGTGCAGCTCGGGTAAATAAGGAATTATTATTTTTATACCCCGCAATTTTTAACCGATGATTCACATACGCTTCTAATTCAGAATATTTTAATAGCGGCAATTTACTTGAAAAACCGATACGTTGTTTTAGTTGACGCAATGAACCTTGATTTAATCGCGCGTCTAATTCAGATTGGCCGAACAATACAATTTGCAGCAATTTCGATGACCTGGTTTCAAGGTTAGTGAGTAATCGCAGCGTTTCCAAACTTTCTGTCGGTAATGCTTGTGCCTCATCAATAACCAAAACGACTTTTTTTCCTTCAGCATGCAATTCAATGAGACGTTGATTAATAGCAGATAATAATTTATGTTGATCTGAAAAATGTTCCTCAGAAATACCCAATTCTTGGGCTAAACTTTTCCGCAGTGTAATGGCTTCAAGATCGGGATTGGGGATGTACGCGGTAAAAAAATCTTCCCCTAAATGCTCCAACAACATGCGACATAATAATGTTTTTCCAGACCCGACTTTCCCTGTTATTTTAATAAATCCTTCACCACTGCGAAGATGCATCATTAAAATATTAAATGCTTCGTGATGCCCCGCCAAATTGTAAAAATAATGCGTGTTGGGTGTCAGCGTAAAGGGCAGATCTGTTAAATTAAAATGGTTTCGATACATAATTTAGTCCATGTTTTTAGCTAGGATCAATTGCTCTGGGTTTGACATATTTAGGAAATTCACCTTGTGTGCCAAAGTCTTCGGGTAATCCGCCGACGTGGAATCCACGTTGAGTGCGTTTAAAGTTATAAGCCGCCGTGCTGAGTTGTTTGCCCCACGTTTTATTATTGACTACCATTGCTCGCAATAAAATAACCAATTCTGTTTTTGAAGCAATTTGATTGGTATTGCGTGCAAGTGCACCAGCCACGGGGATCTTAGCAAGGCCGGGCGTACCTGCAACCACTTCAGAATTTGTGTTTTGCATTAAGCCACCAATTACAATAATTTGCCCATTTAGCGCATTGACCACATCATCAGATTCTCGTATGGTGCTGACAGCCAAGGGTAGAACGAGATTATTTTGCGTGCTATTGGTAGTTCCTGTGCTGCCCAATTGAATGGTTGTGTTTTGTGATTCAACCTTGCTAATGGAGGGATGAATATACAATGTGACTTTCCCCGAACCACTTATTTGCGGCGTGACATCCAGGGTGATGCCAGAAAAGAACGGGTTCAGCGCCACACTTTGTGATGTGGTATTGGTGCTGCCCGTTGGCGTAATGTTTGAGGTGTAACCTGTTACGAAAAATTGATCATTGCCAACCTTAATGACCGCTTCTTGATTATTGATCGTTGAAATACGAGGACTGGACAAGACTTGGATATTCCCTTGTTGCGCGAGCAAGTTAATGACGGTATTAAAATCGGCATTTTGACTGTTGATCGACAAACTAAATATTTGACCATTATCAGCAAAGCTAGGTGAAAGACCGTTGATACCGTTTTGCACTGCGCCCAAGGCTTTCCAATTAACGCCGGCTTGATAATTATCAGCCAAGGTAATTTCTAAAATTTTTGCTTCAATAACAACTTCTCGTTGTAAATTCCCTTGAATTTTTTTCAAATATCGACTGACTTGATGTAATTCACGCGGATAGGCATGCACCATGATAACGCTGGCTTGCGGGTTCACGATTACCCATCGACCTTCCTTGTCGCCAATGAGTGTTTTTAAAGTCTCTTTTAAATTGCTCCAAAAATCCGTTGTTTCTTTTGTTACAACAATCGTACCTGAACCTGTTGGGCTATTATTTTGAGAGCCGGGGGTTGTGGGGTTACCGGGATTAATCGGGATGCTCGCTGCCGGCGGGCTGTAACCACTGGTTGAACCGCTGCTTGTGCCATTATTGCTTGTGCTGCTGTTGGCGTTGGTAATGTCAGTTGAAATTAATTGGGTTTGTGATTGGCCGTTACGATTAATATCTAAATAATTAATGGTAAATATTTCGGTCGTCATTTTTAAAGGCAAAATTTCATAACCCATATCTGTTTTTTTATATTCATAACCATACATATCACGCGCGGCATTTAAGGCTTCTTCGATCGTTACATTTTTTAAATTCAATGTAATGTTGCCAGCTGTGGAATCGCTTACCATCATGTTTTCGTGCGTACCGGCAACAAGGCCCAGAAAGAAATTTTTTGCTGGCATATTATTAGCAGTTACGTCGAAACGGTGTTCGGGTGGTTCGGTAGCAAAATTGGGCGCATCGAGAGAAAGTGGTGGCAAAAGATCATCCTTTACTGCATGTGAGCGTGACATTTTAGAGGCTTTTTTTAACTGCGTGTCTTTTTGAATGCTTTGATTTAACGTAGTTGTTATATCTTCGCCAGCGGTAGCGTATTTTGGCGGATATGGTTTGCATGAAGACAAAAGCAGCGCCAATAAAAAGAAAGCAAAATGAACGCTGAATTTTTTAATTGTGTTTCGCATGTTATAAATATCCTTATTTCGCTTTCTCAGGGATTGTTACGTGTGCATTTCTAACCCTGGGTGTTAATGGTAACACAAAAATGCCTTGATTGTTTTTAAGATATACCAAATTGTCGGTCATTTTTGTAATTTCATACCCTTGAATATAATCGCCTACATTAACGCTTTTTGTATTCATGATAGCTGTTCTTTGATCGCCACGCGTAAAAATGCCGGTCAATATAATATCCTTAGGCACAATGGTTGTTTGCATTGTTGGATTCCAGTCAGATGGCATCGTAGGATCACTTTCTGAAAAGACAGAAAATGTCGTCGATAACATGATCAGGCCAATTAAATATTGCTTAATGATGACCTACTCCTTTAGTCGAACTTAATACGCTCATGACAATATTTATTTTCGCATTGGGGTATTCTTGAACCTGATAATTTAAACTATCGAAGGATATATACCAGGGCAATTTCTCTAGGTACTCAATATAACGTATCGTTTCAAAATAGCTGCCATCAAATTCAAGGGCGATTTTCTGATTTTGCAAAACAGAAGGCGGGTCTGTTTTTACGGGCGTTGCTGCTAAGCTTTGCTCTTGGTTGAGGCTCAGTTCCGGACCTGTTTTTGAAACGGCTTGTAATAAATTGCGCATGTCATCGGGCGTCTCAACAATTTGCCTGGCCAGCAAGGGATGCTTTTGAAGTTTGATCAGCTTATCTAGCATCGCATTTATTTTTTTCTCAGCTTCAGGTGTGTCAGCGTGAACGATGATCTGATATTCCTTGTGAATTGCAGTAACGTCTGCAACATTTTTTTCCGCATACACCAGTTTCTCGTGTATTATTTTTGTTTGACGGGAAAGGGGGGTTGAGAAGCAAGACAACCAAAGTAAGAAAATAGCCAGCACTAAAGAAAAAGTAATAATCATGCGTTGACGTTCTGAACGCTTATTAAATAGAAACATCAATTTATTTAAAAAATCACTCATGTTTTTTGATCTGCTTTTGTGCTGATAACAAAAGGTAGTTTTTCTTTATCGTTACCAGTGTGTATCACCGTTACCCTATTAAAAGGTTTGCTTTTAAAATCAACTTCGTTTTGCAGTGTGGCAACATATTGAACGAGCAAGGAAGCGTTGTAAGTAAAACCTTCCAAGCTAATTTCTTGCCCGCCATTTTGAATGTTAATTTTGTTTAGCCAGATATGTTTCATTGTGGCGTTGGCCAACTGATGAAGATAATGTGAAGGCGTGAAGGCCGTATTTTGCGCATTATAAATTGCTATTTCTTGAGAAAAAGTTGACTGATAATTTATTTTTTCAGAATAGGCGCGCATTGTTTTTTCAAGCTTGCTCATTTTCATTGCGCGAGGTGAATTTTGAATTAGGGTTTCGAGCTGTTGCGTTGTTGATTTTTCCTCGTGAAGATAATAAGCCAGTTGGCCGCGTTGAAATGCCATATTGAATGATTGTAATGCGAAAATGATCGCCAAAAAAATGATTAAAAGTATGATAATAATACGTGCGCGTTTCGCGTTAATAGCGTAACGACCGGGTTTGGATAGCGCATTGTAGAAATTTACTTCTTGCATTTTTAATGCTCTTTTTTAAATATAGTGTTATTCATATTTCAACGCGTTCCCTACGGACGGAGAAGTTTCCGTGCGCTATAGGCGGAGCGCTCCACCCAGTGCAATTAAATAATCTAACGAAAAATATTCATCCGCTTGTAACGCCAATTCAAAATTTAATTTTTTCTCAATTTGCAATTGTTCTGTTGCTACGCCCAATAAATCGCCTAAATGTGTAATTAATATTGTATTTTCAGCGGCGATTAATAATTTTGCAGGCAATTCTTTTTGTTGCTGACTTTTACAAAAAGTAAACGAACGCTGGATTTCGGAAGTTAAATCATTCAGCCATTGAGGCGGAACTGTTTCTTGGAGTGCTGTGCCCAGTGTATTAATATCCGCATCTTCTGGCATTAAAAGTTGGCGCGATAGTAAAAGATTTTTTTCATGCGTAACAACCAATTCCATTTTATTTTGATGGAAAAGTAAAATACCGAGAAAGCAGCTTTCATCGCCATAAAGCGCGTTTATGTTGCGCAATGCAAGCTGTAGAATATCGACAAATTGTAAATTAAGTTCTGCCTCATCAATAATGTCCGCGACGGCTTGTAATGCGGATTTTTCAGCGGCGGCAACATAAATTTTGCTTTTAGATTCTATTGTTGAAGGAACAGAAAAATACTCAATGGCTGCATTTTGGGCGGGAAAAGTAATTAATTCCTTGATTTGCCATCGCAATGCCAATGACATTTCTGACGCTGATACAGAAGGGGGGTCCAGCAAAAACAATTGATAATAGCTAGGGTGTAACACCCACGAACAGGCTGCGTGCTTTAAATTATGTTTTTTGATGATGCTGTCAAGAATAAATTTTAAAGAGTGAAGTTGACAGATGCTCACTTCAATAAAGGTGACAGTGGGTGGGTCGTTTTCATTTTGAATGATGTGTGTGACAATGATTTCGTCAGGCAAAAGATAAATGCAACACAGTCCTTCTGGCGCTTTTTCCTTTTTTAGAAAACTAAAATCCACTGATATTTATCCCTAAGCAATGCCAATGGCGACAAAGGTGGCTGTCGTTGAGCCTGGTCCATTTAACGTACAGTTTACACTGGCTCCTGCTGCGGCGGCAAGTGATGTGATGCTGTAACCCGCTGGTAATCCACCACTTAATAAGGGTCCAACGTCTGTGCAGTTGGTAATGGCAGAGCCCGTTGCGCTATTGGCCGAACGTTGTGCGTAATTACTGGCGCTGACAGTGGTTAGGCTGGCTGCGATGGCATCAGTAGCATTTTGTTTGCTGCTGCTGTTTAGATTGAGAAAACGCGGGACAGCGATGGTTGCCAGAATAGCAATTAACACCAAGACGACGATCAATTCAATCATGGTGAACCCATGTTGACGTAGCTTCATAAAATTCCCGCGAATATGTTAGTATTGTACACTATGACATACTATCGAAAATTCAGCAGCAAAAAACAAAGTGGGTTCACCATCGCTGAACTGATTGTCGTTATTGTTTTGATTAGCATCATGGCGGCCATTGCTGTGCCACGCTGGGCAACCTCACCCAACTTAGACGCACAAACACAGCAGTTATTAAGTGATTTGCGTTATACCCAAATGTTAGCAATGACGCATGGGCAGCGTTTTCGTCTTAATTTTACGTTGCCGAGCAGCTACGGTACGACAAATTTGGCGGGCACGGCCGTTCCCAATATTTCAACAGGCGGCAATACAGTTGCACTCATAACAGGTATTACGATTACCGGCTTAACCAATTTGCCCAGTAATTTAGTTGCGTTCGATGAAAGGGGAATACCTTATTCAGACAGTGCTGCAACGACGCCATTGGCAGCGAATGCAACGATAACCTTAAGTTATAACGGCATAACACGCAGTATTGTCATCACGCAACAAACGGGTAGCATGGCGGCGCAGTAAAGTGGGAGTGTGGGTGTGAGTAAAGCGAAGCGACAATTCCGAAGCACGCACGTAACGCACTGGAGTAAGTGCGCGCTGAATCATTCTGCCGGTTTTAGTTTAATTGAATTGGTTGTTTTTATCGTTGTTATTGGCTTAGCGGTAAGCGGTATTTTTTTAGCTTTTAGTACAGCATTACAAAAAGCACCGCTGGTCAATACACAAACTCTGGCGAATCAATTGGCGATAGCAAGAATGGATATGATTATTGGCCAGCGTCGCATGGTTGGATTTTCCAGCTTTACCGATATTTGCCCCGGCCCCGCTGTTTGTACTGTGCCTGCAGCAATAACAGGTTATACCATTACGTCCACTATTACGCCGGTGACGATTGGCAGCGACACAAATTATAAATTAATTGATGTTACGGTAACCGGTCCACAAAATTCAAAAGCAAATTTAAAAACATGGGTGGCATCATGGGGATAAGAAATCAACATGGTTTCACGATGATAGAATTAATTATCGTTATTGTGATTTTAGCGGTGCTGTCTGTTATTACTTTGCCAATGTTAGATTCTGGATTTAATGCTTATTTTACACAGCGAAATTTAAGTGATGCCAATTGGCAGGGAAGATTGGCGCTTTCCAGAATGTTAAGTGATATTCGCAGTATTCCGTCAACTGGCAATATCACAACAGCATCGGCAACGCAGTTTACATTTGTTGATAGCACGAATGCGAGCGTCAGCTACACATTAAGTGGCACTACATTGCAACGAAATGGATTAACATTAGCGAATGGCGTTAATTCAATTGCTTTTTCATATTACAACAGTGCCGGTGCAGCGACTGCGGTGATTGCCAATATCCGTTATATTTCGATTCAATTAAATGTTACGCAAAATAATACAAATTTGACAATGCAAACAGCGCTTGATTTAAGGAACATTATTCCATGATGACATTAAAAAAAGCACAGGGTGGTTTTTTAATTATTGCAGCGATTGTATTGATTGTTATTTTTGCGGTCATTGGTGTTGTCGCTACTTACCTTTTAAATAGTGATATTTTAAGTGCAACGAATCAATTGGCGGGTGCGCAGGCGCTCGGTATTTCTGAAGCAGGCTTGGAAGGCGGAGCGCATCAATTATTAATTCCAACGATTGCTAGCCGCACCGCTTGCACAGGCATTACAGGCAATGCAAATCTAACCAACTTTACATTCACCGGTGCAGCAGGGCCCGTTACTGTGACAGGAACAGGCCCGCAATCTCCAACCGCCAGCACCTTAAGTGCAGCCATTACAGCGGCTGCAACCACTATTCCAATGACTTCTGTTGTAACCTATGCAACATCAGGCCGTATTATGATTGACAGTGAACTGATCGATTATTCAACCATCAGCGGCACTAGTTTTATTAATGTAAGACGTGGTGTTGATAGCACAACGGCGGTGGCACATGCGAGCGGCGCGCCCGTTGGGCAATATCAATGTACTTTGCAATCGTTGGGTGGCGTGCCGAGTTTATCCCCTGCAGGCAGTGTGATTGGTGGCGGAAAAACAACACAAGAGGCGGTGCAATTAACTGAAGCATGGGCAGTGGGCGCTTCTACAGGAGTAATTCATTGGAATAAACCCACAGAAAAAGCATGGACAGCTGCAACAACCAGTATTTCAGGCACAATCAATGATGTTTTTGTATTGTCTTACGCAAATGCCTGGATGGTTGCCAACAGGCTAAATTCAACTACTTATGCTATTGCGCGTTGGAATGGCAATGCATGGGCAACGACAGCAGGTCCTGCTGGAACAGCTCAAAACCTATTTGGAATTTTTTGCACGGCCAGTAATAATTGTGAAGCGGTTGGCGCATCCAAAACAGCATTAGGTTGGAACGGCACAACCTGGAGCACGCAAACCGTAACAGCTTTACCTAATGCACAATTAAATGGTGTTTATTGTGTTAGTGCGAGTAATTGCTGGGCGGTTGGCAATACATCTGGCGGTGCTGATACGATAGGACAATGGACTGGAGCAGCATGGTCTTTGAGCACCGCAACGGGAACAGCGGCAAATTTAAATAGCGTTTGGTGTACGAGTGCTGCCAATTGTTGGGCAGTCGGCGCTGCGCGCACCTTTGTTCTATATAATGGCACTTCATGGGCAACGCAAGCGGTTGCTGCATTACCAAACGTTGCTTACAATAGTGTGACTTGTGTGAACAGCAGTGATTGTTGGGCGGTGGGTGCTAGTTCAGGCGGTTCTGTGACGGTACACTGGAATGGAACAGCATGGGCGCGCAGTGTCATTCCCTCAACCAGCACAAACCTGAACAGTGTGAGCTGCAGTAATACCAATAATTGTTGGGCGGTTGGAGTTTCTGGTACTACTTTGTATTGGAATGGCAATGTATGGACGAGTATTGCCAATCCCTCGGGATCAACGGCATTGAATAGTGTCAGCATTATTGGACCGGATACACAGCCTACCTCAGCTTGGCAGGAAATTTTCCCTTAAAGGATTGATACAATGGATATCGAAAAATTATTAAAGAAAGCAGTGCTTGAGCACGCATCTGATTTACACATCGCATCGACCTTAACACCGCGTTTGCGTATTGATGGTGTATTAGAAGAAATTAAGGGCGCTTCTGCCTTATCCGCAAGAGATACTTTTTCATTGATTGAAGGCTGCATGGATGCTGTAGCGAAAAAAAAATTAGAAGAAAATTGGGATGTCGATTTTGCCTTGGATCTCAAAAATGTGGGTCGTTTTCGGGTGAATATTTTCCGAGAAACAAAAGGGGTTGCGGCTGCATTTCGTGTGATTCCAGAAGAAACACCGACATTAGAAGATTTGATTATGCCGCCAATCATAGGTGAATTAACGAATTTGCCGCATGGTTTGGTTTTGGTGACCGGGCCTACGGGTTCAGGGAAAAGTACAACTTTAGCTGCAATGATTAATAAAATTAATCATGAAAAAAGTGCGCATATCATTACAATTGAAGATCCTATTGAGTTCCTTTACACGAGCGATAAAAGTTTAATTAATCAACGTGAATTGGATAAAAGCACAAAAAGTTTTGCACATGCACTGCGCTCAGCATTGCGTGAAGATCCTGATATTATTTTAGTCGGTGAAATGCGAGATTTAGAAACGGTGCGTTTGGCATTAACCGCTGCAGAAACAGGGCATTTGGTATTCGCCACACTGCACACGCCATCTGCCCCTGAAAGTATTCATCGAATTATTGATGTGTTTCCAGGGGAAGAAAAAGCATTGGTTCGCTCGATGTTATCGGAATCACTGCAAGCAATTGTCGCTCAAAATTTAGTGCCTAAAAAAGGCGGTGGGCGTGTGGCAGTGCTTGAAGTTATGATTGCAAACACGGCGATTCGCAATTTAATTCGAGAAGATAAGGTGCCACAAATGATGTCGGTTATTCAAACAAATAGTTTGTTGGGTATGCAAACCTTTGAGCAGCACCGTAAAGAATTAAAAAAGCATAAAATAATTGATGAATAATCTGAGCTGTAAATGATGCGATGGAAATAAAATGGAATGCTGGCATTAATCATATTAAATACCATTTGTTTTTCAATGGGGTTGGAAAATATTATACCGATTTCGCCCTTCTTTTTTTGCTTCATACATAGCGATATCAGCATTTTTAATTAATTCTTCTGTGGAGTTGCCGTTATCAGGATAAATTGCTATACCAATACTAAAGCTGACTTTAATGACATAATCTTCGACTTTTGCCGGTAAGTCAGTAGCGCTAAAAAAACGATTCATGATCATATTTATTTCTTCTTTTGATCGAATGTTTTCTAAAATCAAGCCGAATTCATCTCCCCCTAGGCGTGCAATACAGTCGACTTCACGAATAAGGGGTTGTAGCAGGGTCACAATTAACTTTAATAATTTATCGCCAACGGAATGACCTAAGGTATCATTCACATTTTTAAAATTATCTAAATCTAAAAAACACACGGCAAGTTTTGCACTACTGCGTTGTGCCCGCGCAATGGCCTTGGGTAATTCCTGTAAAAAAAACAGTCGATTTGGAATGTCCGTCAAAATATCATAGTGCGCAAGATGGGCGAGTTTCACTTCACCTTCGTGGCGCAAACTGACATCACTAAAAAGTACCATCGCACCAACTATTTTTCCACTGGTTATAAGAGAAGTGCTGTTGTAATCAACCCAGAAACTGCTGCCATCTTTTCGCCATAGCATTTCATTGTGTATTTTATGTTTTTTTCCATCTATTAAAGAACTATACATTGGGCAGTCTTTCAGTAAATAAGGTTTTCCGTCCGGATGTGAGTGATGCGCTATTTCATGAATATTTTTTCCTAATATTTCTTCTGGTTTATACCCTATCATTTTTGCAGCAGCAGGATTAATGTAAGTGGTTTTTCCTTTTGCGTCGATCTGGCAAATACCTTCACCTGCAGATTCTAGCAATAGCACATTTTTTGCGTGCTCTTCAGCCAGTTGATGTGTGCGTTTTCGAATTTTTTTTTGAAAAATATTTTTTTTGTAATCAAATAAAAGCAATAGGCCGCCCATTAAACTGAAAAATAAAAATCCACCCAGTAAAAAATACCAAATAGAAAGATTGAGTGGCAAAATTAAAAGCGCTGTTAAATAGCCGGCAGCGGCATAAATCAGCATGAAAAGCACATTGAGTGTAAAAAAATATTTCCAGTAATGTTTTTTTATTTCCTTAGGTTTCATAGTCACTCACTGCAAAGCATAACCTTCATTGATGACGCGAAGTAATTCAGAAATAGTAGTTCTGCCCTTAACGGCTAATTGGTAAGCGTCATGAATTAATAATTTACCTGCCAATGCTTTTGCAGCTTCTTTATGGAAAGCATCTTGATCGTTTTTTCGTAATGATTCAGACATCATTTCATTAAATTCTAATAATTCAAAAATAGCTGCGCGCCCGTGAAAGCCTGTGTTTCCGCAAAAAGAACACCCTTTTCCAACTTTAAATTGGTTATTGAGATCGTATAGATTTGCTTTTGCCAGCCATGTTTTTTCTCGTTCATTCAGCGTTGCATCTTCAATGCAATTAGGACATATCAATCTAATTAGGCGTTGCGCCAAAATAGCCTGTGTTGTTGAAGCAATCATGTATGGTTCAATACCTAAATCAATTAAGCGATAAACCGAACTGAGTGCATCGTTGGTGTGTAATGTAGATAAAACTAGGCGCCCTGTTAATGCTGTACGCATTGCAATTGAGCTGGTTTCTTTGTCACGCATTTCCCCCAATAAAATAACATCAGGGTCATGCCGTAGAATGCCGCGTAAAACAGTCGCAAAATCCAGATTAATTTTTTCATTAACTTGAATTTGAACTGCCCAGGGTAAAAAATATTCTATTGGGTCTTCAATAGTGATGATTTTTATTTCTGGGCGATTAATTTCGTTGATGGCAGCATACAGTGTGGTTGATTTACCTGAACCGGTTGGTCCTGTCACTAAAATAATACCATTGGGTTTTAGAAATAATTCGCGCATTTTTTTTAATATTTCACCGGACATCCCTGTGCTATCCAGTTTTACCATGCCTTGCGTTTGCGGTAAAAGTCGCATGACAACAGATTCCCCGAATGGTGTTGGCATTGTAGATAATCGGACATCAAATTTTTGACCTTGCGGCTCAATACCAAATCGGCCATCTTGCGGCATTCGCTTTTCTGAAATATTTAATCCGGACATTAGTTTTAAGCGCGATACAATCGCCGGCATAATGCCGGGCTCTTTGACGATTTGTTCGTGTAGCATGCCGTCAATTCGTAGGCGAATTCGAATCATTGTTTCATTCGGCTCAATATGAATATCAGATGCGTTCATTTGAGACGCATCGTTAAAAAGTGTGTTTAATAAATTGATAACGGGTGCGTCAGTTTGTGTTTCGTTTCCCGTGGCCTTTGCAATGGCGCTTGCTTCTTTATTGATTTCTTCAGACAAAGCGCGCGCAAAACCGGTGATTTCCTTTGTATGCCGATAAACAAGTGTAAATACACGTTCTAATTCTTGTTCTTTAATTAAAGCGAAAGAAAGCGGCTTATTTAAAAGATGACGTAATTTATCAATAGCAGATACATCGAGTGGGTCTGTCATGCCCACTAAAAGCCCTGAATCTTGTTTTTTTAATATTATGGCGTGATATAAGCGTGCGTATGACTCGGATAATTGCAAAGCAATTTCGGCATCCACAGTGTAGAGTTTTAAATCATAAAACGGGATGTTTAATTGCTTTGCAAAGAAATCTAAAAATTGTTTCTCGGTAATAAATCCGAGTGAAACTAAGGCCTGCCCAATTTTTTCGCCAGAATTTTTCTGCTGAAAAATCGCTTGCTGTAATTGCTCGTCGGTAATAATACCTTGAGCAATGAGCATCTCTCCTAAACGAACTTGGGCGACCATAATACCCCGTTTTTCACTAACAACCGCTTGATGTTACTGCAACCGCGCCTGATGTATCGGTGTATGTTAATTTACAGTTAGTTACTGCGACTGTGAAATCATAGGTTGCAACGCCCGCAGCATAACCTGGTGTGAATCCACTGAGTGTTTGTAGTGCTGCGCCAATGCCTGCTGCTGTTCCGGCGGGGCGTCCTGTGCCGGCTATCACGGTAACGGCTTGGCCATTCATTGTAATGGACGTTGCGGTGCTTGTACTTGAATTGCCTTCAGCAACATATTCCGCTTGTGCTAATTCAACAGCACTGTTGATTGCGCCAGCTACACCATTTAACGCAGCAACTCGGGCATTGGAGGTTTGTGTAATAAATCGAGGCACGGCGATTGCCGCTAAAATACCAATAATGGCGATAACCACAATTAATTCAATCATTGTAAAACCTTGTATGTCCTTTCTTTTCATGTGCCTTGTATCCTCAATTTAAGTTGTAAAATATTGCGCTTTAGCAGCCGGTTGATGTGATAGCAACCAAGCCGGTTGAATCAGTGTAGTTCAAATTACAATTGGTAACTGCTACCGTGAAATCAAAAGTAGCAACTGGTGCCGCATAGGCAACCGAAAAACCGGCCAATGTTTGTAAGGCGGTGCCGATGCCAGCTGCTGTACCAGTGGGGCGCCCTGTTCCTTGGTCAACTGTAACCAATTGCCCATTCATTGTGATAGAGGTTACTGTGCTTGTGCTGGAATTTCCTTCGGCAACATATTCTGCTTGCGCCAATTCTACAGTGCTATAAAGCGCACCGGTAAGCGCATTGAGTGCTGCAATGCGGGCATTAGTTGTTTGGGTGATAAAGCGGGGAACAGCAATTGCGGCTAAAATTCCGATGATGGCGATAACAACAATTAACTCAATTAGGGTGAAACCTTCCGTGTTTCTTTTTGCCATTAGGTGAATTTCCCAATATTAACTTTTAGCGATCCTGGATCTTAATAATATACTTATTTTATATTAATATTTCTATGATTATTTATTCATTTTGAAATTTGAAGCGCGATATCGCATTATTATTAGCCTTGCATTGAATGGTATCAGCGCAATTTTCGAGTCATTTTTTTAACAAAACGATTGAATTGTTGAGAGAAAATCTGTTTTAATGGTCAAGTACCTTGAAAAGGTGCATTTAATTTAAAGAGGAGATGTAACTGTGTCAAAAGAAGTAGGTGTTGTAAAGTGGTTTAACGACCAAAAAGGTTTTGGATTTATCACGCGTGAAAATGGCCAGGATGTATTTGTCCATCACAAAGCGATTAATGCAACAGGACGACGTACTTTACGTGAAGGCGATCGTGTTGAATTTATTGTTACGCAAGGCAACAAAGGCTTGCAAGCGGAAGAAGTAACAGTAATAGATTAATAAAGCGCCAGTGATTCCTCTTCTCTTGGAATCCTGGAAAGAGGGTGGCCGTGCATTTTATCTTGCGCGGCCATCTCTTCATGGCAAGTGTTACCTATTTATTCGATCGCAACCAATTTAACACCCCGTTACCAGCAGCCCTACCTGTTGCAAAACAAGCAGTGAGTAGATAACCCCCCGTGACTGCTTCCCAATCTATCATCTCACCCGCGCAAAAAATACCTGGCATTTTACGCAACATTAAATTGTCATTGAGCTCTTCAAAGTGAACGCCGCCAGCGCTGCTGATAGCTGTTTCTAGTGAACTTGTTGCAGAAAGTGGAATGCGCAAGGCTTTAATAGCATCTGCTAGTTTTTCTGTTTTGATTAAATCTTCTTTAGAAAAAAATTCATATAATAAACCTATTTTCGCATCAGAGAGACGCGTTGTTCTTTTAATATGACTCGTTAAAGATCGGGACCCTCGCGATTGTGCTAAGGCAAGCATTAGTTTTTCTCTAGAGATATCGGGTGCAAGATCCAAGGCCAGCACCGCAGTACCCGTTGAAGCTAGCTCATCTCTCAATTTCGCCGAAGCTGCATAGATGAGGCTACCTTCCACGCCAGTCCTTGTTAAAACGAACTCTCCTTTTTGTTTGAAATCTTTAAAAGACAAGACAACAGACTTCATTGGAGCCCCGTGAAATTTTTCACTAAAATGTTTTGACCAATTGACGATGAAGCCGCAGTTAGCAGGATAAAACGGTTTAATGCTGATGCCTGCCTCTTCTAACCATGAAACCCACTCTCCACGCGATCCTAATTTTGGCCAACTAGCGCCGCCGAGAGCGAGTATCGTTGCATCCGGCTTGATCCTTACTTCACCAGCAGGTGAATCAAAAATGAGAAATTTTTCTTGCCAACCCTTCCAGTGGTGGCGCGCATGAAAAGTAACGCCGTTGGTTTGCAATCTTTGTAACCAAGCTCTCAGTAAAGGGCTCGCTTTCATTTCTTTTGGAAAAATACGTCCTGATGAGCCAATGAAAGTTTCAATACCGAGTCCTTTTACCCATGCTAATAAATCATCGGGCTTGAAATGATTGAGGTGTATTTCAATTTGTTTTTGCTTATCGCCATAACGGGTTATAAAAGTATGATAAGGCTCCGCATGCGTGAGGTTGAGCCCACTTTTACCAGCCATTAGGAATTTTCGACCTAGCGAAGGCATGGACTCATAGAGGTCTACTGTGACAAAGTTTTGACTCAATATTTCCGCGGCCATTAACCCTGCGGGTCCGCCACCGATAATCGCGATTGATTTTTTCATAAGCTAAGCTACAAGCAATTTAGGACTCTAATTTTAAGGTTCTGTCGGGCCCGGTGTAACGAAGTCTCCGAGCAGCCGCCTCATGATTTTCACGGATACTCTGCTAAGCAAGCATTTTAACTTCAAATGACTCAGGACTTAAAAAGCCTAGCGTCGAATGAAGATGTTTTCGATTGTAATACACCTCGATGTATTCAAACAGCTGTTTTTTAGGTTCTGTCGCAAAAACCATCCCCATCCGGTAAGCTATCACCAAAATAATGACCTCAAGGACAGTAAAACGGGGTAAGCCAGGATACGTGCGTAGAATTGCACCCCCCCATCAATTTATTGCCATCAGGGCCCTTCACTATTTAAAAACCCATACGTAATTTATACAATCACCACAACACCTTTCTGCGGCTGGATTCAACACTTTTTGGTATACCGTTAAAATCCATGACAATATCCCCAAATCGTTTTAAATGCTCAGTTATGTATGGGCAAAGGTATGACATATCGTCTTTCGCGATCGCATGTCCTTCATCCTTAAGTTCCGCGATTATTTCTGTCATATCGGAAACGTTTTGCAGTATCACCGCGTTCGTTAAAATATCATTGTATTTTACGGCTTTTTCCATTTCCCTATCGTCATTGCTTGCTACCAAAATTTCACTACCAAATGAACAGAAATCACTGAATGCGTTATAAGACTCAACCTTATTTGTCCGAGCTGTAATTGTTTCACGTAATTCTACATCAGAAATGTAATCCAATAAAAATAATGTTCGGATAACATAACCCAATTCCTGAAACGCCTGGTACAAACGATTCTTTTTGCTGTAAGTGCTGAGCTTTCGCAATAATTTTGACGAGCTCATTTTTCCTTTTTTAATCGATAACACCACTTGCATCACATCTTCCCAGTGATTTTCAATTAAATCCCAGTTGATCGTGTCATTAAATAAAGCATCAATATTTTTATAAGTTGATTGTTTGCTTGGACGAAATAATTTTAAATCCTTCCAGTTACGGATTCTTGGCATTAACCGAAATCCTAATAAATAAGCTAATGCAAAAATAACGGTTGATTGTGCTTGTGTATCGCCATGGATAATATCAGGTTGCACATCCGAACTATTTTTTAAAAGTCCCTCGATAATTTCAACTGCTTCCCATACCCCACAGGACATAAATGTCGAAAATAATAAAATATAATTATCAGCAACGTGATGATACGAAATACCGCCTTTTTTGCGATATCGAAAATGAAAATCTGCAATAAGACTTTGCTCGCGCAATTCTTGCATAGTGCCATCACCTGAAACAGATGTCCCATCTCCCCAGGATTTTGTTAATTTAAATTGTTTAAGCAAATTGATTAATTTTTCTCGTGCAAGATCGAGTATTTCTGGTGTTACATGGCGTCTGTTAATCCATGACAACATATGCGCACTGACAGAATCTTTAACATGCTGTGCTGTTTGTGTTGGACCTAATCGAGTTGCATAAGCAAAACAAGTCAGGATATAGCGCTCAACAGCGTTTTTAATTTTGGGGTTATCGCCAGAAATCGGACCAAAGACACTTGCCCAGCCGCAGTAAAAATGACTACTGCATAAAATATCAATTAAATTTCTCTCTTTCATGCGTAATTTTATTGTTTTATCAAGCCATGCGGCGGTTTTAGGTTTTTTCTTGGCTTCTCGTTTGTGTAATGTTGGAATACCATCTTTATCAATACTGAGTTCTGCAATCGACGGATAGGCATCATCTACTGATTTTGCTTTGTTCTCAAGTCGCTCTTTTAATTGTCGCACACATTCTTTTCCGCTGTTTGGAATGTTTGTTTTTTTACAATAATCATCGAGCAAATTCGCACATGTTGTCCATGACAATAATTCTTTTCTATGATCATTATATGCATCACTTCCCACGACAAATAAATCTTTCGATCGTAATTCACTTGCAACATGAGACAATACACACATTTCTAAATACAGATGATGGAATAATGTTTTTTTATTATTCCCATCATCTGTTTTTGTAATTAATTTTTTCCATGTATCTGTTGTAAAAGACAAATTTACTTTTTCAGAAATATATTCTAATTTTTCTTCTTTTTTGCTGAGAATAAATTGAATGGCTTTTAATAACGCGTCATCTTGTGTGCTTGATCGTAAATCTAAGGTTTCAAGTAAATGAAGCAAAGTTTCTCTTTTCCCTCTGTAAAAATCGAGAAGGAAAGGTAAATGATTATTACTGTTTAATGCGACAGCATGATCACAATCTATTTTCAGTAATTTTGCACCACCTTCACTGCTCATTGTTTCTTGAATTCTTTTGATCGTTTTTTGTGCGCTTTTGTGATTATCAATCACGTCCAATACATCTGAAAAAATACACAGTAATTCCTGTGTTCTCTTTCGATAATATTCCCTTAAATTTTCCAGTTTTTCTTTTGATTTTTTATGCATGCCGAAAATTGTCTTGCAAAATGTAATTGCCAATGAATCTTTGGCGCGTGATTGTAGCTGATTAATAAGGCACAGCATGAGCGTGTATCGTTTTGATCTTTCAAAATCTCTCATATTACTTGCATCTGATGTACGCGCTTGCTCGGAAAATTGGTTTAATTTAACCGGTATAATATTTTTTAGATGATGATTCATTTCACCAAATGACATTAACCAATCATGATGTTTTAACAGTTCTCGAAAATGAGATATGGTGGGATTTTTTGGTAATGCTTTTAAATCGTTATACCCACTGCGCTGGTAATCATCAGGAGTGTCGAGTAATTTATCCAGCGTTGTAATTTTTTCTTCTATCAACGAAGAATACACATCATCAAATAATGTTTTATTCACCAATTCACGTGCATGGCGTACCAGTCGATCTAGCTGTTTAAATGTCGGGAACTCAAAATGCTTTTGTTTCAGCGCTTCTGTCACTACATTAATAATATCGGCAGGATAATTGTGTAATTTTGATGCTTCAATCGCTGATTTTTCTGCAAATTCTTTAACAGGACAAATTATTTTATTATCCGTTTCTTTTTTTTCTTTCCATGGCGTAATACCAAGATATTTATAAATACGTTTTTTATGTCGCGTTGTCGTTGATGGGTGACACCAGTTAAATTGCGCATCGGGTGTTTGTAATTGTTCTTTTACATATTTGATAATCTCGTTGGGGATGTCAGCGACTTCGGGGAAATAATTTAGATTTTTAAATACCACCAATAGTACCGCATAATTTAATTGTGATTCGCCATCGGGCATGTCTTTTTTTATCAGCGATATTTCTTCGCGCGTCAACGCGTAGTCTTTAATGATGATTTCATCATCAATTTTTTTCTTCTCACTATAATACGGGTAGGCTGTTTTATAAATGGATGTCATCGCTTTTCACCACTAATGCGTTAATTTTAAATGCGTCTATAAAACGGTCGTTTGTTGAACGTAAGATTGATTTTGAAAATACGGCGATAATTAAACCAGATCACTGTTAAAATATCCATCCAAAAATCAATATTAATGATCTTTAATAATGCGATGACTTACTATACAATTTTGTTTTTAAATAAAAGGAATTTGTGATGAAAATTGGTTATGCGCGTGTCTCAACGGCGGATCAACATTTACATATGCAAGAAGACGCGCTTAAAAGTGATGGGTGCGACCAAATATTTCATGACATCGCCAGTGGCGTTAAAACAGAGCGACCAGGTCTTGAAGAAGCAATCTCTTATTTGCGCGAAAAAGATGTGTTGGTGGTATGGAAATTAGATCGCTTGGGACGCTCCGTTCAGCACTTGATTGAAACGATAAAAAAACTCAGTGAGCGCGGTATAGGATTTAAAAGTTTGCAAGAAAATATTGACACAACAACGAGCGGCGGCAAGCTAATTTTCCACATTTTTAGCGCACTGGCAGAGTTTGAGCGTGATCTAATCAAAGAACGCACCAATGCGGGATTAAAAGCGGCGCGCGCAAGGGGACGTCTTGGTGGTCGACCTCCGTTGCTCAAATCGGATGATGTAAAAAAGATGTTAAAATATTATGACGAGCAAAAAATTACGGTAGATGAAATTTGCAAGATTTTTAGTCTCAGTAGGCCGTCGTTTTACAATTATCTCAACAAAAGGAAGACGGCAATTCAGATGGCGTAGATTTCAAAATGCTGCAGAAATTACATCTTTCCTGCCCGGGCCAGAATTATATGATTGCCTTCTTATCATGCTTTTTCATAACCTGAGCGCCCCATTCCCTCAGGGAAATTAATATGGGCTTTAATTCCAAGCCAAATGAAGTTAATGAATATTCAACTTTAGGTGGCACTACTGGATAAACTTTCCTTAAAATAATTTTATCTTTTTCTAATTCACGCAGCTGTAGTGTCAGCATTCTTTGCGTAACACTCGGAATTAACTTTCGAAGTTCATTAAAGCGTTTTTTACCATCAAGCAAATGAAACAAGATAACACCTTTCCATTTGTTTCCGATCATATCTAGCGCTGCTTCAACAGCACAACCATAATGACAATTATTCGCACGACGTACATTCTTTGTTTTCATAATATTCTCAGCGGTTTTTAAGCTATTTTATATAAAATTCAACGGGGTATGTTAGGTATCTATTTTGATACTATATCACAAAAATGTGCATACTTACAATTTTTACAATGGGCAAGTATACTGATTTAACTCAACAATCAACATGAGAGATTAAATTATGTTTTCATTTTTTCAGTCGAGCGGCCAATCTAACATGAGCCGTGAACTAGATATTTCATATTCCAAAAACTTTGCTTTTAACCGGGAGGCGAAGAGGCAGGATAATCTGCGGTATCAAAACCTTATTAAATCAGCTGCATGTGCAATGATTTCCGATACTGAAACACTTAAAAATACATTGAAAAATGCCATCGAAACTTATTTAAAAACAATTGAAAATAAATTTTTTCGTAATGATGGGCGTAAACGTGCAAATAAATTAAAAAAAGAAATAAACGAGGCGAGCACATCTTCTGAAATTATTACTGCATTGAAATCTATTCTAAATGTAGGTAATGAGGATAAGGATTCTTTAAAAACATTTCTTCTTTCTAATATTAATTTAACTTTTTGCCAAAATAAAATCCCATCTTTTTATACTTGTACGGGAATTTTAAAAAACATAACAACAGAAGCTAACATTCAACTGGGTTGTACGACTATACAAAATTCCATGTAATTTGTGTTATGCTAAAAATTTAGCGTTACGTTCAAGGGGAATTTTTTTGATTTATAGGGATGGACGGGAAGATTAAGCAGCTATAGAAATTTATTTATTCCATCACGTATCTATGAGGACTTCTATGAAAGCACAATTGATTAATAAATTTGGTAGCCCATCCGTTTTTGAATTATCAGAAGTTTCAAAACCTGAGATCAAACCTGGTCATGTATTAATTAAAGTTTATGCCACAAGTGTTAATCAAATTGATTGCAAAATTCGTAGCGGTGCAGTTAGTGTTATTTCACCTGATTTTCCTGCTATTTTGCATGGGGATTTTGCTGGCATTATTGATGCTGTCGCATCTGACGTGAAAAATTTTAAGATAAAAGATGAAGTATATGGATGCGCAGGTGGTTTGAAAGGTTCTGGCGGTGCACTTGCAGAGTTTATGCTTGTGGACGCGAAATTAATCGCAATAAAACCAAAATTATTATCCATGCTAGAAGCTGCAGCATTACCTTTGGTGAGTATTACTGCATGGGAAGCTTTATTCAAAAAAGCAAGATTAACAAATAAAAATAACATATTGATACATGGTGGTGTGGGTGGTGTGGGACACATTGCTGTGCAACTTGCAAAATGGTGCGGTGCAAAAGTGTATGCAACCGTACTTAAAAACGAGGACTTTCCTTTAGTTAAATCAATGGGGGCTGATGAAGTCATCAATGCTAAAGAAGAAGATGTTGAACAGTATGTGCAGCGATTAACAAACAACAAAGGATTTGATATCGTATTTGATACCGTTGGTGGCTCAAATTTAGATAAATCTCTTATTGCCGCTGGTATGGGCGGTTCAGTTGTTACTACAGCTGCTCGCTCCACACATGATTTAACACCTATGCATAATAACGCGTTAAGTTTACATGTTGTTTTTATGTTGATGCCGTTACTAAAAAATCAAGATCGCGAAGCGCATGGGAAAATATTAGCAGAAATCGCCAAAATCGTAGACGAAGGTAAATTAAAGCCACTCATTGATTCGCATAAATTTACATTGGAAACGGTTAAAGATGCGCATGCTTTATTAGAATCAGGCAAAGCGAATGGAAAAGTTGTCATATCTATTGGATAAACATTTTGAGGGATTCTGAATGAAATATTTTCTTGTTGCTTTAATGTTGGTTTTTTCTTTCTCGGCTTTTGGAGAGGGCGCCATGAAAAAAAACGCTGATGAAATTTCAAAACATTATTCAGCACAGCCCAACCTTTATCATCTTGATGACACAAGCAAAGAAAAATTATCGGATAAAATTACGCGCCAATATGTTATGGGATCACAATCCATGTTAGTAAAATGGACACTAAAAAAAGGCGCAGTTATACCGATGCATTTTCATCCTAATGAACAAGTAACTTGGATTACCAAAGGTTCAGTCAAAGTTTTATCACAAGGAAAAGAATTTATTCTTAAATCTGGTGACGTATTCATTATTCCGCCAAATGTTCCTCATGAATTCATTGCACTTGAAGATACTATTGATATTGATTTTTTTACCCCAGTGAGAGAGGACTGGCTAAATAATACCGCTAGTTACATTCCAGCTGTTCAGAAAAAATAAGGGGGGTGCAATTCTACGCACGTATCCTGGCTTGCCCCGTAAAATGATCAGCTTCAAATGGCGACATTTTCAAGAAGAAATAATTATGTTGGTCGTGCGCTGGTATTTGTCTTATGCGTTGAGCTACCGCGATATTGAAGAAATGATGTTGGAGCGT
>JAPLRF010000025.1 GCA_026399315.1 Gammaproteobacteria bacterium | reverse complement strand
TCCGTGGAAAAACCCCGCAATGAGCATTAAATCACTTAAAAGTGATCTGGCTCTGGCCGCGGGGCAATAAGGGCTTCTTAGTAAAAAGAGGACATCTCTATCTTGCTAAGAAGCGGACATTTCTAAATTGCTTTGACAGGAAAAATGAGGGTGACAGGAAATGATTATCTTGCTAACTTAAAAAGATCTATCACGGAGGATGATTCAATGCGCCGCATCTTTTCTTTATTGTTTACCCTAACCCTTTTCAGCTGCGTTGCTGCATCAGCCGCCACCCCCACTTACATTCCCATCTTCGTCTACCATAATTTCGAGCCCGTTAAAAAAGGATCAATGACGATCAGCACACCCCGATTTGAAGAACAATTACAGTGGCTCAAGACAAATGGCTTCACCGTTATTCCACTCAAAGAAGCGGTGGGTTATTTACAAGGTAAAATTGCCTCCGTTCCTGAAAAATCTGTCGTGGTCACCATAGATGATGGCCGCATTACTGTTTATCAATATGCATTACCCATTGTTAAAAAATACAATATCCCTGTCACTTTATTTATTTATCCTTCAATTATTTCACATCAGCCTTATGCAATGACGTGGGAACAATTAAAAACTTTGCAACAAACAGGATTGTTCAACATTCAAGATCACACTTATTCACACCCCAATTTCAAGCAAGAAAAAAAGCATCGCTCAGCTGCATCTTATCAAAATTTTATCGACAAAGAATTGACTGGCTCTAAAAAAACACTGGAAGCAAAATCAGGCGCGCCCGTTAATTTACTGGCATGGCCATTTGGTATTTACAATGATGAGGTGGAAAAAGCTGCAGCGAAAGATGGTTTTACAATGGCATTTAGCATTGCATATCGTTGCGCCGCGAAATCAGATCGCGCAATGGCTGTGCCGCGGTATATGATTTTGCAAAGCCAAAATATGAATTTATTTAAATTAATGGCGCAGTGTCGAATGCAGCCAAAAAAATATAACAAATAATTACTAAAAAGTAGCAAGCATGGGAAATAATTTGCACGTTCACACGCAGGCTGCCGCCCGCGTTTCTGCGCTGTTTAACTATAAAAGCAGTGTCCGGATATCCGATAAGCACTGCGACAAATACACCGCAAAACGCGCGCCGTCCGCACCGTCGATCACGCGATGATCGTAGGACAAACACAAAGGCATCATTAATCGCGGCACAAAATTGTCGTCAATATAAAGGGGTTGCATCGATGCTTTTGACACACCTAAAATTGCCACTTCGGGTGCATTAATAATGGGCGTAAATGCAGTTCCACCAATTCCACCCAAGCTCGAAATGGAAAAACAACCGCCTTGCATATCCGCCATCGTTAATTTTCCGTCACGTGCTTTTGCACTGATAACATCCAACTCTTTGGCCAAATCAAATATGCCTTTTTTATCGGCATCGCGAATAACAGGAACCACCAATCCATTGGGCGTATCAACCGCAACACCCACATGAAAATATTTTTTAAGTATTAAATTTTCACCTGAACTATCAAGCGAAGCATTAAAATTAGGGAATTTTTTAAGGGCTGAAACAACGGCTTTAATAATAAAAACAAGCGGCGTTAATTTAAATCCTTTTTTAATGGCTTTATCTTTATTTTCTTGGCGAAATTGTTCAAGCTCCGTGATATCTGCTTCGATAAATTGCGTGACGTGCGGAATGGAAACCCAGTTGCGGTGTAAATTCGCACCGGAAATTTTTTGGATTTTGCTTAACGGTTTTGATTCAATTGTACCGAATTTTGAGAAATCGATAACGGGTTGTGCTAACACTGAAAAGCCAGAATTGTTATTACCCTTAGACAAATGATTTTTGATATCGTCTTTGGTGATGCGGTTTTTTTCGCCTGTGCCTTTTATTTTTGAAAGATCAATGTCGAGTTCGTGAGCGAGGCGGCGAATGGCGGGGCTGGCATGGATGGGGATCGGGGATCGAGGATCGGGGATCGGTTGCTGTAAATGTGAGACAGGCGCAGAGGAAGGTTTTGGCGTTAACTGATCCTTGATTCCTGATCCCTGATCCCCCTTCACAACACAAATCACACTGCCTTCAGAAACCTTATCACCCAACTTGATCGCAACCGATTCAACAACGCCCGCTTCCGTTGACGGAATATCCATGCTGGCTTTATCGCCCTCGAGTGTTGCAAGCGGCGTATCGATAGCGATGGTGTCGCCTGCTTTTACGAGAACAGCAATAACGTCAACTTGATTAGCGCCGCCGATATCGGGGACTTTTATTTCTATTGTCATGATTTAACAGGCTCCAATTTATTCGCATCAATTTTCAATGTATCACGCGCTTTAATTAATTCTTTTTCGCTTATTTTTTTCGATTCAAACAACGCATACATTGCTGTGTAGGCAATCATTTTTGCATCAACCTCAAAGAAGTCACGCAAGGCTTCGCGTGTATCACTGCGACCAAAACCATCCGTACCCAACACATAATAAGGCGCATGAATCGCTTCACGAATCTGATTTGCATTCATTTTTAAATAATCGGTTGCGGCAATAATCGGTGCCGTATTATTTTTAAAGCATTCTTCAACGTAACATAATTTCTTTTTTTCGCCTGGATGTAAGCGATTTTCACGCTCAACCGTTTCCATGTCTTTGCGTAATTCATTAAAGCTGGTGGCGCTCCAGATATCCGCTGTCACATTAAATGATTTTAATAATTCAGCGGCTTTGATGACTTCCGTTAAAATAGCGCCTGCACCCACAAGATGCACGCACCCTACCGGGCGCGTTTCCGTGCTATTTGATAAGGATTTCGCACACGACACTGGATAAAGTCCTTTAAGTATGCCCTCTTCAGAATTGAGCGGCATCGCCGGATGATGATAATTCTCGTTCATCAAATTAATATAGTAAAAAACATCTTCTTGATTGGCATACATGCGTTTCATACCATCTTGAATAATCACGGCCAATTCATAAGAAAAAGCAGGATCATACGTGACGCAATTCGGTACCATGCCAAACATTAAATAATTATGGCCATCTTGATGTTGCAAGCCTTCGCCCGCTAATGTCGTACGCCCCGCCGTACCGCCCATAATAAATCCGCGCGCACGCATATCACCCGCTGCCCAAACCAAATCGCCAAAACGTTGAAAACCAAACATCGAATAATAAACAAAGAAGGGAATCATCGGAACATGGCTTGACGAATATGACGTTGCCGCTGCAACCCAAGCAGACATCGCCCCCGCTTCCGAAATACCCTCTTGCAACAATTGGCCTTTTTCATCTTCGCGATAATACATCAATTGATTTTTATCTTCTGGCTGATAGTGTTGACCCAGCGGCGCATAAATACCAATTTGGCGAAACAATCCTTCCATACCAAAGGTGCGTGATTCATCAGCAACAATCGGCACAACCCGTTCTTTAATATTATTGTCTTTCAATAACACCGATAAAATACGCACAAATGCCATTGTGCTGGAAATGTCACGCTCACCAGAACCTGCCAATAACGTTTCAAATGCAGATAACTCAGGCACAATCAATTTTTCACATTTTGGATTACGTGACGGTAAAGAACCGCCTAATTTTTCACGATTCGCTTTTAAAAATTTGATTTCAGCGGAGTCTTTTTTCGGCTTGTAATAATTTAGCTTTTCTAAATCAGCATCCGATAAATCCAATTCAAAACGTTCACGGAAATATTTCAGCATTTCAACGGGCATTTTTTTCGTTTGATGGGCGACATTCAAAGCCTCACCACTTTTACCCATGCCAAAGCCTTTAACTGTTTTCGCTAAAATAACGGTTGGCTGATTTTTATGCGCAACCGCAGCAGCATAAGCAGCATACACTTTCTGGGGATCATGCCCGCCATCCAACAACACTGATTTTAATTGTTCGTCAGTTAAATCAGATACCAGCGCCAACAATTCAGGATGCTTTCCAAAAAAATTCGCACGCAAATAAGCGCCATCGTTTGCCGAAAATTTTTGATACTCGCCATCGATCAATTCACCGATGCGCGTCAACAATAGACCGGATTTATCTTTCTCAAATAATTTATCCCAGCCTGATCCCCAAATGATTTTAATGACATTCCAGCCGGCACCACGAAAAACACCTTCGTATTCTTGAATGATTTGACCATTACCCCAAACAGGGCCATCAAGTCGCTGTAAATTGCAGTTAATGACGAAAATTAAATTATCGAGCTGTTCACGGCCAGCGAGATTTAACGCCCCCAATGACTCAGGCTCACCTAATTCGCCATCACCACAAAAAGTCCATACGCGACGATTATCGGTTTTTGCAAATCCACGTCGTTCTAAATATTTTAAAAAGCTGGCTTGATAAATCGCCATCAAGGGGCCCAAGCCCATCGACACAGTTGGAAACTGCCAAAAATCTGGCATCAACCACGGATGCGGATAAGATGAAATGCCTTTTTTCGACAATTCTTGGCGAAAGCCATCGAGTTGTTTTTCAGTGAGTCGATCTTCTAAATACGCTCTGGCATATAATCCCGGCGATGAATGCCCTTGGAAATAAACCAAATCACCACCGTGTTCTTTTGATTGGGCGTGAAAAAAATAATGTAAGCCTATTTCAAATAAAGTAGCAATCGAGCCGAAACTGGCGATATGTCCACCCAATTCACTCGATACTTTTCCTGCACGCATCACCATTGCAATCGCATTCCAGCGCATCATGTTGGTTAAGCGCTCAAATAAATCACGATCAGCCATAGGCATAATCGCTTCTTGATCTACAGAAATGGTATTAGTGTAGGCAGTTTGAATACCGCCTGGCACAGACAAACTGCGTTGATTCGCATATGCCATTAATGTCTTTAACAAATACTGCGCGCGATCAGTTCCTTCAAACTGAAGAACAGAATCCAGAGCATCCTTCCACTCTTGTGTTTCTATCGGATCACAATCTGGTTTTAGCAACAGTGGATCAGTCATGGAATTCCTCGACATATTTTTTTATAGAATAGCATCTTTTTCAGCGTGGGAAGATAACATGAAACGGCTAGGGCAGCAATTCACGCTACCCAATCCAACTTCCCAAGGTGATCAATGCCATCACAACAAGCCAAATCAGTACAGTACGGCGGATTAAATTAAAAGCATCTGGATCAGAAGTCATTGCAGATTCTCCAAATACAATCACTTGATTTTGATTTTCTGAAACACCTTGAAAAAGCACTTTCATCCATGCCTTAAAGACAAGGCTGAAGTTTCCAGCCAATGCAAAACCCAAGCCCAGTAAACGGACAGGAAACCAATCTAGAACACCTTGGGCCAACATAAAATATTTCTGATCTGATAATTGACTATATAAACCAGCCACAACAACATACAGAATTAAGCCCGCCGGTCCGAAAATAAAATACCAAAAAAGTGGTGCAAATATTTTTTGATAACTTTTCAAAAATAAATCAGGCGTTGATGTTTGTGTTGTAGTCGATTGTTTTAAAAACATAATATCAGTGCAGCACCATAGCAATAAAAGGCTTAGCACGCCATAACCCGCGCGCCCGAACACGTGATAAAAGAAGGTAAAAACCAAGCTCAATAAAATAACAGGCGGCAAAACCAACAATAAAAAAGAAAATGTTGGATGCTCATGCGTGAGCGATGAAAACTTTGCACGCATAAAGGCAAGATATTTTCCCGCCCAATTAAAATCACGCGGGACCCCCGTCAAATTTAAAAACCACTGCGCACTCAAACACACTAATATTACGACAAATGACATACTATTCTCCTGTAAAATCAATACTATTTTGGTGTAGCAACACGATGCCAAATAACCGTTCTACCCAACAATGGGATCCCAATATAACCGCGCACTTTAATAAATTCTCCACCGTTAATTAATTGCAAGCTGGCATGATAAATTTTGCCATCCCGCGGATCCAGAATAGTACCATGCGAACAATGGCCCGACGCACAAATCATATTATGAATAATGGTTAATCCCAAAGTAGGTTTATTTTTCGCATCGCCTTTGCAATTAACACAACGACTCGGCTTTTCACCTGGTTTTGGATATGTTTTAACAATAGTGCCTATAAAATATTTTCCACTGGGTTTAATTTCAATAACCGAAGAAAGTGTATGTGTTTTTTCATCCACTGTTTGCCAGCATCCAGCAACAGATCCGTTATCTCCAAGCGATTGCGCAAAAATAACTGATGAAAATGTCATTAAGAATATTAAAAATAGATTTACCCCGAAAAATTTAATTAAACTCTTGATTGAAACGATCATAAACTCACTCCCAAATAATTAAAAAAATAAAAATTAATAAAAATTAATAAAAAAACACCCATTAATGCGCTCATCCGCTGAAAAATTCCCAAAAAACACAAAAAAAGATAAAAACATGATCAAAAAGTTTGATCTTATTGATTTTCATTGTAAAATAAAAATGTAGTATATTTAAATTAAATTTTTAGGGAGATTTAGAATGCCAGCAAAAAAAGCAAAAGCAAAGAAAGCAACAAAGAAAAAAGTTGTAAAAAAAGCAGTAGCCAAAAAAAAGGGTAAAGTAGGCCGCCCAAAGAAAGCAAAAACAGCAACTAAAAAAGTTGTTAAGGCTAAAAAAGCACGTCCGGCTGCTAAGAAAGCAAAAACTGCTAAAAAAGCTAAACCAGCTAAAAAAGCAAAAAAGGCTAAAAAAGCAAAGAAATAGTACTGTTTTTTTAGTAAAAAAGCCGCTCTTGAGCGGCTTTTTTTATGGGCTCAATAATAAAGCCTGATCCAACATCTCACACAAACCCTGAATGGACAAAACGCCTGACTCCGCATACAGCACAGTGCGATTTTTAATAATCATCACAAATGGCACTGAACGCACCGCAAACTCTTCCGCCAACGCTTTCTCTCTCTCGACATTTACCCGTCCAAACATCACGTCCCGGTAGTCATGCTCAACATGCAACATCACTTTTTCAAATGCTTTGCATGGCTTACACCAATCCGCACAAAAATCAATAACCAGTATTTTATTCAGCTCTAATATTTGATCGAAATTATTTCCAGTTAGTTCTTGGATTGACATACACACTCCATTGTTATTGCAAGGCTTTTAATATTCTCAACTGCACTTCATGCGGCGTTCCAACACCTGAAACACGATGATATCGCGGCGCTTCCTCATCATTTGATTGCATCCATTGCTGATAATAATGCAGCAATGGCTGCGTTTGTTCATGATAAATTTGCAGGCGCTTCCGCACTGTTTCTTCTTGATCATCGACGCGCTGAATTAGCGCTTCACCCGTTACATCATCATGACCCGCTACTTTGGGTGGATTAAAAACAGGATGGTACACTCTGCCCGATGATAAATGCATTAATCGGCCACTCATGCGCACAATGATATCTGAGTCAGGCACTTCAATATTTATCACATGATCTAATCGCACATGCTGATGTCGCAAGGCATCCGCTTGCGTAATCGTGCGCGGGAATCCATCAAATAAAAATCCTTTGAGGCAATCAGGGTGTGTAATGCGTTCTTTCACTAAATCAATAATAATATCGTCCGAGACCAAGCTGCCCGCATCCATGATTTGTTTAACAGCTTGCCCTAAGGGCGTGTTATTTCTTATCGCTGTACGCAACATATCCCCAGTCGAAATTTGGACGATGTGAAAATGCGCTGTCAGCATTTGCGCTTGCGTACCTTTTCCAGCACCGGGTGGTCCTAATAGCATTAATCGCGTATTCAAGTTTTGCTCCTAGTAAGATTTTTTTGTAATGTAACATGATCAATGCGATTGGTCATCACACCCTGCAATTTTTCCCCTTACAACGCGCCATCTTCCAGTGCGCAGCAAAATAATTTGCGCAGACTGTGTCTTTCCGCAAATAAAAAAACTACCTTGTTGTCCACGCGTAAAGCCATCAGATCGCCAACGTAGGCGACCTGAATCCCCTAAGGTACTACGCCAATAAAAACGATAACGATCGGGTATTGCTGGCAATTCACGCAGCCGCTTTTGATTTTCATCGTTTAAGATCAGGTAGCCATTTTGCCAATTTGCATTTTTAGGAGAAAACATAATCTCAGTATGCATTGTAATGGCAGCATCTCGCGCAAACGCTAATGAATCAGTCAGTTGATCAATCAATGCATTTAATTGATGACGAGAGACAAAATCACGGTAGGATATCAAGGCGGAGAACAACAATATCACCGATAATGCGATAACCATCAAACATTCCAACAAACTAAATGCGCGACTATTGATGAATGCGCACTTGCTGAATTGTGTTGCGTGAAACGGCCAAGACCTCGATGCGATACCCCGCAATGGAAATGCAAACAAGCGTTTTAGGAATGCTCTCAAGACTTTCAATAATCAATCCACTCAGTGTGCGCGGGCCATTGACTGGAAAATGCCAATTCGCCAAACGATTTAAAACACGAATACTAATACTGCCATCCACTAAAACACTGCCATCCTCTTGTGGCGCAATAAAACGTTCTACTTCAACAGCACTCATGGCAAAATCACCCGCAATTTCTTCCATGAGATCACGCAAGGTTAATAATCCTTGAATATCGCCGTATTCATCAACAATCAATCCAACGTGTTTTTTTTCTTTTTGAAAATTCAAGACTTGGTTATGCAAGAAGACACCTTCTGGAATAAAATACACTTCTTGCATCATTCGTTCTAAGCTATTTAGATCGAAATCCGTATTGCGCAACATCACCAACACGTCACGCAAGATCAACATGCCCAGCGTTTTATCGATATGTTCTCGGTAAACGGGCAAATAAGCATGCGTCGACTCCAATAACTGTGAAACAAGCGTATCCCAATCCTGCATTAAATCAATACCGTATATTTCATTTTTAGGCACCATGATTTCTTCAACGGTCACTTGCTGTAAATCCAACACGCGCAATAACATTTCTTGATAATGCAATGACGTTTTTCCCGTCGCTTCATGCACCACAGAACGCAATTCATCCATCGACAAGGTTTCGGCTTCATTTTTGTGAACGTGAATGCCGCCCAAGCGTAGCAAGCCATTCGCCAATAAATTGACAAGCCATACCAAGGGATAAAATATTTTTAGCAGGCATTGCAAAGGCCTTGAAAATAACAAAGCAACCCGCTGTGAATATAGCGCAGCAAAGGTTTTTGGCGCCGTTTCTGCAACAATCAGAATGACAAAAGTCAACACAATGGTGCCGAGCAACGCACCCAGATCACCATAAAACTTAATGGCCACCATCGTGACAATCGAGGACGCTAAAATAGCTGCAAAAGTATTGCCAATCAAAATCATCCCCAACAAACGATCAGGGCGTTCAAGCAATTTCAATGCGCGCATAGCCCTGACATCTGATTTTCGTGCCAAATGACGCAGTCGATAGCGATTGACCGCCATCATGCCCGTTTCTGAAGCGGAAAAGAAAGCAGCCAATAAAATTAAAAAAATGAGTAATGCAATATACATTAGATCAATTCCCCGCTAAAAATCGACTACCATAATAACTTAAAAATAATAGAAATACGGCAAACAACGTGCCGTAAATGGCTTTTCTGCCGTGCCACCCGTGATAATATCGCCCCAACAATAGCCAAGCGAAAACAACCCAGGCCGTTGTTGTGAGCAATGTTTTTTGCAGAAGAAAATATTGGGCATACACTGAAGCATGGTAAAAATAAAAACTGCTGATTAACATAATACTTAACAGCACAAATCCAAACTGAATTAACTGAAATAATAAAATTTCCATTGATTCCAATGCAGGAAACTGCGCAATCAAACTCAGCATTCTTTTATGACGCAAACAACCTTCCTGAATTGCCAGTAAAATCGATAGCAATCCCGCCACACAAAAAATACAAAATGAAATAATACCCAATAAAATGTGAAATAACGCAAGGGGATGAGAAAGCGTATTCACCAGCATTGGTTTTGGAAAGCAAAGAATGAAAAAAATCGACAGCGCGCAAACAGGAAAGACAAAAATAAATAAGGCGGTGATGGGTTTTCGCAGCGCAACAGCCCAAATAATTAAGGCCACTAACCACGCTGTCAACGAAAACAAATTACTGATATTTAAATTTTGCCCTGCCATCATATCAATCCAGATATGCAATAAAATCGCATGCAAACACAAAGCGGCAAAACCCAAAACAAAAACATATTTTTTAAGGGTCAATGATTGACGAATGAATGACAGACATTGCAAAACAGCAGCAATCAAATACAAAAAAAGCGTGCTGGTGGCGATCGCGTGAAGTGACATAGGGCTTACTATTCCTCGAAATAAATCATGAACTTAGCATAACACAAAAAAACGTCGGCCATTAGTCAAAAAATAACATTTAAATTCATGCGCTTACAGCACGCCTTTTTCAAGCAACTTCTAGTTCTTGTCCTATAATTTGCTTAAATAACAAACAAAAATAGGTCCGCAATATGCGAAAAGATCTTTTTCCAAACAATCCTGAACGAGTCAACGCTTTCACTGAAGCTCAAGCGTTTTTTGCAACCCCTGGAAATGAAGCTGAAACAAAAATGAAAGGGCAAAACAGCCAGAACTCGTTTATCAAGGATGGCGAGGGCAATATTTACATGCTCGCCAAAGACACCAGCACTCCGGACCACTTAAAAAACACAGCCTATTTGGGGCACGGCAGTTTTGCCAGTGTAAAATTGGCAATAGACAAAGACGGTAATTTAGCTGCGGTTCGAATTGAATATAAAACTGAAGAAGAAGTAACGCCCGAAACTGAAATAGGTAAAGAAGCGGGATTGGTAAAGGGAACACTCACAAGAGCATCTACTTCAGTCAAATCACTGGGATTTGATCAAACAGGGCGTGATCAAAAACTCGGGGTATATAAAGAATATCAAATACAGAAATTAGGCGGCATCTCTCTGTCTCAATTTATGATGCTCCAAAAAGACAATTTAACACCCAATGAGCGATTTAGAATTGCTATTCGTGTTGCCAGTAAAATTTCCGAACTCCATCAACTGGATATTGCACACTTAGATTTAAAACCCGACAACGTCATGATTGATCCCAAAACACATGAAGTAACCATTATCGACTTTGGATTTGCTGAAAAAAAAATAGATGACAAGCTAACCGCAGTAAAAGGAACGCAGATTTATTTACCCATTTCTGACCTTAAAATCTCAAAGAAAAAATTGGATATCCACGCATTAATTAAAACGCTTTATTTTCCCATCCCTGCTGATGATACCGATGTAGTAATACATCAGAGTGTCATAAACTCAGAAGAAATAAGAAAAAAAAAGCTGTTTGGAACTTCAGTTTTGAAATCAATTGATTTTAATCACCCTGCTCCAAGAGATCTATTGTACGATATCGGATCAAATCACGGAAGAAATTATTTAATGCCACGTCACTTTAAGTCCGCAGAAGATTTGGCATGCATCCTAATTTTGAAACGACACGGCATTAAAGCGCCCTATATTGAATCAGAAACAAAACGAGCATTTCTAGAAATTTATGATGGCATGATTTCCGACAGCATTAAACAATCAAAACCACTCGAAGACAGCGAAGTAGAAAAAATAATTAATAGATTGGCGCTGACAGAAGCAATAAAAAACGGGGAACTTCTTGGGTTTATATTTGAAGTGATCCAGGGCTGTAAAAAATTAAAAGCCAGCTTTTTTGGGTCAGAAAATAACGACGCCCACAGGGTAGAGAATTATGAAATTTTATTACGTAATGCAAAAACATCTTTTGAAGTACTGGTGATCACTTATGCTTTACTGTCCGCAAAAAATCCCAGCACACTTGAGGAAAAAGTGACAAAAAAAATGGGGTTTTCTATAGTAAATGAAGCAAAAGGCTACATTGAAAAGAAAATGAAGGGCGCAATAGCGGCAGGATTAGTGGCCGAAGGTGTTCACCTTTCAAGTGAAAATATTGAAAAGAGATGCGAAGCATTGGAAGCACTGGTAATTTTGCCTATTATGAAATACATCGATGAAAAAGCATCCGCTCAAAAAAAACAATTTGATATTCCCATTGAAAACCTGAGAGCAATGGAAGAAAGCTGGAAGCCGGAAGATTCTTCAGAAAACACACCTAATTAGGGCTCCCGCATTAAAATTTGAACAACTTAAACGTATAATTTGTTTAAATTTTAATGCAGGCGCCCTGCACACCTAATTAACGATTATTGCTCTCAAGCCCACTTCCCCTTATAATCCAAAACCAAATAACACTCACTTGAGAAAATCCATGTTTAATCAACTAACCGAACGCTTTGCCACCAGCTTTGAAAAATTACGCGGCATTCACCGCTTTACCGAAGACAATATCAAAGAAGCCATTACAGACATTCGAAAAGCATTGATTGAAGCAGATGTTGCCTTGCCCGTGATTAAATCCTTTATCGATTCAGTCACCGAAAAAGCGATCGGGCAAACCATTATCAAACAAGTGCGCCCAGAGGATGCCTTCGTCAAAATCGTTCAAGATGAATTAATTGTTATTTTAGGCTCAGAAAGCAGTGAAATTAATCTGCGCGCACAAAAACCCGTTGTCATTTTAATGGCAGGTTTACAAGGTTCCGGTAAAACAACCACAACCGCTAAATTGGCGAAATGGTTAACGACATCACAAAAAAAATCCGTGATGGTCACCTCAGTTGATATTTATCGTCCTGCCGCATTAGAACAGTTGGCGACACTCGCAAAACAAATTGACGTCGCACATTTTCCCTCAACGCCACAAGAAAAACCCCTTGATATTGTGAAGCGTGCGATTGATCACGCCAAAAAGCAATTTTTAGATATTTTAATTATTGATACTGCGGGTCGTTTACATATTGACAATGACATGATGACTGAAATTCAAGACATCAGCAAAGCGTGTCAACCCACAGAAACATTATTGGTGGTTGATAGCATGGCGGGGCAAGATGCTGCCAATGTTGCCAAAACATTCAATGAAAAGCTTGAATTAACTGGCGTTATTTTAACAAAAACCGATGGTGATGCGCGCGGTGGCGCTGCATTGTCCATGCGCATGATTACTGGAAAACCCATTAAATTTGTCGGTACGGGTGAGAAAGTTGACGGCCTTGCTGCTTTTCATCCCGAACGCGTTGCCTCACGCATATTAGGCATGGGCGATATTGTCAGCCTCGTTGAATCGGTTAAAGAAAAAATAGATCAAAAAGAAGCGGATAAAATCGCTAAAAAATTACAGAAAGGAAAACGATTTGATTTTAACGATTTTTTAGCACAATTAAATCAAATGAAAAAAATGGGCAGCATGCAATCCATTATGGATAAAATGCCCGGCTTTGCAAAAGTGCCGAAAGGCGCTGCAGATATGATGGATGAAAAAGCGCTTATTAAAATGGAAGCGCTGGTTTTATCCATGACAGCAAAAGAACGCCGTTTTCCCGCTTTAATTAACGGTTCTCGCAAACAAAGAATCACAAAAGGGTCTGGCACAAGCATGCAAGATTTAGGAAAATTATTAAAACAATTTATGCAAATGCAAAAAATGTTAAAACGCTTTAGCGGCAATAAAATGGAAAAACGCATGAAGCAACTCGAGCAATATAAAGATCAGCTGCCACCAGAATTACTCGCGCAATTAAAATAGCTCAGAAGTGGGGGCGGTAGCCCTCACGCGAACCCTGCGCTTAAATCGCCTCAATTTAACGCTCCCTTAACTTGTATAAAGATTTCCACAGCGTTAAGGTGACAAACAGTTTAAAACCCTCTGGAGAAACAAGATGAGACAAACACTTGCCCAACATTACGAAAATGCAAAACACGGCTTATCAAAATATCGCGTACTTATCCCCCTAGCTTTAATGATTGTTCCTCAAATTACAAAAACACTGTCCCCTGGTGCGACAGAAGATGACGTACATGAAGCGCAAATGAATATCGCTTATCTTTTGGGTTTTTCTGTTCTCAGCGAAGTGATTACCAGCGTGATTGGTAACGCACGTCAGTCAGATAATGCTGTTAACGCTACTGCTTCTACTATTGCACTGGTAACCGCATCAACTGCAGCCATTGCTTCCGGTGTTATGTTTGCAGAACCTGGTGAAGCAATGACGAAATACGGCCCCTGGATTATCGGCGTTTCCAGCTCAGCTGCCTATCTTGCAATGCATTATGCGATGAAGGAGATCGAAAATATTCCAACCACGACATCAGGAACACCACCTTCACTTTTAGAACAAGCAGCAGAAGCCGCGGGAAATCCTGTTGGTGCGATTGCAATAACAGCCTTGCCGATCATGATTGCAGAAATAATTGAGCGCTGCATGTCAATTGCTCATAACGACAAATTAAAATTAATTGCCCCCTTTGTTGCTGATGGTTCATGGGCATTGGGCAGCGCGATTCAAACTGTATTAACCGCAGTCGCTGCATCAAGCAACCTCAGACAAAATAAAAAAGTGATTGATGCGTTATTTTTAATGGTAATGACAGAAGTAGCTGGATTAACGATATTAGCAACACTAGCAGGGCACGCAGACGCAATGAATGTCAGCGCGCCTTTTATTGGTCGTGCTTTATTGCTAGCAGCAATGGGGTGTTCAGCGAAGGTAAGAATGGAAATTGCCGCTGAATATATTAGTACAGAAGGTATTCGCGGCATTGCAGCCGGAACAAATATACTGAATAAAGTGGCGGTTTTATTCCGCGATACTGGCATTGCAATGATGTTAGCGATTAAGGCGATGCATGAATCTGACCCGCAAAAAACACTCTATCGCAAATCAATGGAAGGTGTTTTATTTATTCAAGCGCTCGATAGCATGGCAACATTTGCGCTGTCATTGGATTTACCCAAAACAGAATGGACGAAACCCGCGTTTTTTGTTTTTGCTATTCAAGCCCTCATGTTGGGCTTAACGCTTATCGAACCCACAGGCGCTGTCGGTAAAAATCATGTTGATATCCGCCCTGCCTTGGGTATTATTTCAGCATTTTCTTATTATTTGTTTAAGCAAATAAAGGATTTGCATTGTCAGCGTGCGATGAACCTAGCGAATCATGTAGAAACAGGAGGAGACACTAATACGCGCGCATCAAATACATCAAATGAAAGTATGCAGGGCAAGAATGACGCTCAAAGTGTGACAGCAGAAACGCCTTTAGTACAAAGACTCGGTCATCCTCGGATGCGCACACAGTTGTTTGATAACTTCTGGCAATATTCAGATGGCGTTGCACAAGGCATTCTCGTGTATTCACAACAAGGGACTGCTAATCAATACGCGTAATTTAAATTAACACAATCGGGCGTCAGCAAACTCACCGCTGATCCCCGGTAACCGATCTCCGATCACTATTACAAAACAAAAGCTTCACAGCCGCCCATTTTTTACGTAGAATGACCCGCCTAGTGAAACTAATGAACTAAGTACGAATTTATAAAACTGAATTTTAGAGGAATAAAAGAATGGTCGTTATCCGTTTAGCCCGTGCCGGTGCAAAAAAAGCCCCTTTTTACCACATCGTTGTTGCTGATTCCCGTAAAGCACGCGGTGGTCGTTTTATCGAACGCCTTGGATTTTACAATCCCTTAGCGCGCGGTCCTGAAACCCGCTTGCAACTTGATCAAGCCCGTATCACCTACTGGACTGGTTGTGGCGCAATTCCTTCTGACCGTGTTGCTCATCTTGTAAAATGTGCGCAATCTGGCGAAGCCATCAACAAACCTGCTCCTAAAAAAGCGGAATTGAAAACAGCGCAAATTGAAGCATCAATTGCATCCGCTAAAGCAAAAGCGAAAGCCGCTGCTGCTGAAGCCTCAGAGCCCCGAGCGTCAGCGAGTGGTGACGAAGCAAGCAATTAAATCTTACGGCAAAATGAGTGAGCACAGCGGGGGTGAAAGCCCTTGCTTGCGAGCGAAAAAAACATGAGAAAAATCATCATCGGCCGCATCGGCGATTCCTACGGCATCAAAGGCTGGTCACATTTCATATCATTCACCGATCCGGCCGAAAACGCTTTTACCTATCCCAACTGGCAACTTGAAAAATCCACAGACCAATTTCAATCCGTCAAATTAGAATGTCACAAGCCACATGGCAACAGCTTTGTCATTAAGCTCTCCCATTGCAAGAATCCCGAAGAAGCCACTTTACTTAGGGGAAAATCAATCGCCGTCGAGCGTGCTGACCTGCCCGCATTAACCAACAACACTTATTACTGGTCTGATTTGGTCGGATTAAACGTGCTCAATACAAAGGGTGAATCACTCGGCATTATCGATCATTTATTTGAAACTGGCTCAAACGACGTCATCGTGATTAATAGCACAGAAAAGCAATTAAACGCTGACGTGCCACTGATAAAACAAAATTACATCCCTTATCTCAGCGATGTCGTCAAAGAAATTGATTTGGTGAAAAAAATCATGGTCGTTGAATGGGAATTAATATGAGATTTGATATCGTCACATTATTTCCGGAAATATTTAAAGCATTAGAATTTGGCATAACGGGTCGCGCACTGGATCAACATATTATCGACATAAAATGCTGGAATCCACGCGATTTTACGAAAGACAATTACAAACGCGTTGACGATCGTCCTTATGGTGGCGGCCCAGGGATGGTCATGCAATATCAACCATTGCACGACGCGATCACTGCAGCGCGCGATGCGTCACCCATCAAAGCCACGGTAATTTATTTATCACCGCAAGGAATACCCTTAACGCAAAAAAAAGTACGTGAATGGTCGCAATCAAACGAACAACGTTTTATTTTAGTGGCTGGCCGATATGAAGGCATCGATGAGCGTTTATTGTTAGAAGACATCGATGAAGAATGCTCAATCGGTGATTATGTTTTGAGCGGCGGAGAATTGCCCGCTATGGTGCTTATCGATGCGATTACACGTCTTTTACCCAACGCACTAGGCGATGCTGATTCCGCAGCGCAGGATTCATTTGAGACAGGTTTATTGGATCATCCACATTACACGCGACCCGAAACAATAAACGGCATGTCAGTGCCTTCTGTTCTGCAAAATGGCGATCACGCGTTGATCACCGCATGGCGGCAAAAAGAAATGTTAGGAAAGACTTGGCAAAAACGTCCAGATTTGTTACAAAGACGGATTCTAAATGAAAATGAAAGAAAACTGTTACAAGCGTACATCGATGAAACTGAAAAATAGGACAAGGCAATGAATCTAATAGATACAATTAACAAAGCACAAATGACTAAAACAATCCCCGAATTCCGTCCAGGCGATGCGGTTATCGTACAAATTAAAGTGAAAGAAGGTGAACGTGAACGTTTACAAGCATTTGAAGGTGATGTCATCGCTGTTCGCAAACGCGGTTTAAACTCTGCTTTTACGGTACGCAAAATGTCACACGGCGAAGGCGTTGAACGTGTATTCCAAACTTACAGCCCAGTGGTTCACAGCATTCAAGTTGTGCGTCGCGGTGATGTGCGTCGTGCAAAATTATATTATTTGCGTGACTTGAAAGGCCGTAAAGCAAAAATTAAAGAAAAAATTGCGAAGTAATATCGTAGAGACGCGATTTATCGCGTCTCAAACTATTCACAGAACCCAAACCAGAGCGATATGAGCAAACCTTCTTCTACTGATATCAAAGCCCTCAAAAAACAATCTCACCATCTCGAGCCTGTCATTTTAATGGGCGCAAAAGGGTTAACGGATTCAGTTCAAAAAGAAATTGAACTTGCTTTGTATTCACACGAGTTAGTCAAAATTAAATTGAGCAGTAAAGACAAAGCTGAAAAACAAGCATTAACAGACGCTATTTGCAAAAAAAATGCCGCTACTTTAATTGCTCAAATTGGCCACACGATTACGATTTATAAAAAATCCCCCAAAGAAAAAGCGGTGATCCCCCCCTCAGGTCGCCGCACGTAAAAGTGACCCTGTGAATGAGCGAACATGCGAGTGCAGAAGCACGCACGCAATGAGCGAACATGCAGGTGCAGAAGCACGCACGCAATGAGCGCTTAGCGAATGAAGTAAGTGCGTCTCAACCGCTGATTAATCCAACACAATACGAGCACCTCTCAATGAAGACACTCTCCCTAAAAAAAGACGCCGAACGGCGCATCAAAGCCGGTCACCTGTGGATTTTCAGCAACGATATTGATGTAACAAAATCACCCTTAAAAAACTATTCTGCTGGTGAATTAATTACTATTGACACATCATTTGGAAAATCAATTGCCATCGGGTATATCAACCCACATTGTTTATTGTGCATTCGCGTTTTAACGCTGGATATTCAAGCTGAAATCAACACTGATTTTTTCGTTACTAAAATACAAACAGCAAAATTAAAGCGCGACATGCTTTTTACAGACGGCTATTATCGCGCCGTATTTGGCGAAAGCGATCGGTTGCCCGGCGTTGTGATTGACCGCTTTGACCAAATTGTCGTTGCACAAATCAATACCGCCGGCATGGAAAATTTAAAACCACATTTAATTGACGCAATAAAAACAGTCTTCAATCCAACTTGTCTTTTATTAAAATGCGATAGCTCAGAACGTAAAAATGAAGGCTTAGAAATTTACACCGAAATAGCTCACGGCGAAGCACCTGAACATGTCGACATCAAAGAAAATGATTTCACTTATCATATCTCATTATTATCAGGCCAAAAAACCGGTTGGTTTTTTGATCATCGACTCAATCGTGCACGCGTAGCCACTTACTGCAATGATAAAAAAGTATTGGATGTGTTTTCCTATTGCGGCGCATTCACGCTGCCCGCTGCAAAAATAGCACGCGAAGTGACCGCCATTGATCGTTCACAACCCGCACTGGATTTATTAAATGAAAATGCGCAGTTAAATTCACTTGGCAATATTAAGACACTTTGCGGTGACGCATTAGAGATAATGCAAAAATTATCTACGCAAAAGGAATCATACGACATCATCATTTTAGATCCGCCTGCTTTAATCAAACGCAAAAAAGATGTTCCCGCAGGCGAAAAGATGTATCAGAAATTAAATGAAGCTGCATTGCAATTATTAAACCCCAATGGCATTTTATTTTCCGCTTCATGCTCAATGCATTTGCCCGCAAGCGATTTATTAAATATTATCCGAAAAGCAGGCATCAGCACGAAAAAGGAAATCGCTGTGCTAGAGCAATGTCATCAAGGTCCAGACCACCCTATTCACCCCGCGATCCCAGAAACCAGTTATTTAAAAGGGTTTATTATCGCGACATAACGAACCTATCTGCGCTCCTTCTACACCCATTTATTTCAAACACAAGCTTTTTAAAAAAATTTATTTTCAAAAAATTTTGTATAAAAAATAACCTGATTTTTCAGCAGGATAGTTTTTATCAAAAAAATTAAGTCGTTCATTATTAAAGGATTTTCTTTTAATTTGATCAAACAAAATGCATCTTGTGATTTTATTTGCGATTGATATATACTTTTTTTGTGCCTAAATTTCAACCAACGGAAGGAGATGGATTATGTCAAAAGACAAACACCGCAATCAAGATCAAGATAAACGCGCTCAAGCAGCACAAGCAAATTCATGCAACACTGGTCGGCCAGATGGAAAAACAGCGAACTCGCCCTGTAACTCCAACTCGCAACAAACACGTTCACAACCAGGCCAGCCACAACCCAAACACGGACAAGCACCAAGCAGTCCAAAACAAGGATGGCAAGGTGACTCCCGCAAGTAGCGTCATCATAATAAAATCCAGCGGCTCCCCCCGCTGGATTTTATTTTTTAGTCGGCAAGTAAAACGCCAATATACCTGCAACACAAGATAATACCGGCACTACCGTCACCGCCCATTGAAAATGCAAAACCAAATGATCCGGTATTCTATCGAAATAGGTAATCAGAAATCCCACCAGTGGCTGTAAAATTGGCGCAAACGCCACACATAACATATTGGTAAAGCCAATGCTCGTTGCGCGATTAGCGGGCGCTGCCAATTCATTGGCAATAGCAAAGGTTAACACATAACTGCTTGCGCAAATTCCCGTAACAAATAAAAACACAGCGATGACGATTAACGGTAAATTCAGACAGTAAATCGACAAGAATAAAAAGAGTGCCGCAGAAAATGCATTGATAATCATCATTTCTCTGCGCCAGCCTGTCTTACCATCAAGCCAACCGATGACAGGTCCACCTACCGCAATGCCGACGTAAAGCGCTGATGTCAACAGTGTTGCAGATACCAAATCAATTCGACGTGATAATTCAAAAAAAGGAATGGCCCATAATGCGATAAATACTGTCACAATACCAAACATCACGCCGGAGTAAATGCCATTAATCCAAATCAAGGGGTTTCTAATCAACTGTTTTAAACCATGAAGCAAGGATGTTTTTGACGTGATGACTTTTAATGCTTTTTTTTGATTTGGGGTATTGCGAATCAATAAGAATAAAAATACTGACAAAATACCTGCAAAAATAGCCGCAATAAAAATGGCACCACGCCAACCGATTCTTTCAATACAACCTGCCAACCAATAATTACCGACAATAGCACCGATCATTCCCGCTGTTTCGACAATTGCCGCCATCAAGGCAAATCGCCTCAATGGAAACCAAATTGAAATAACATTTAAGCAGCCGACAAAAGCAAATGACAATGCCAATGATACTGTTTTTGCAGCATAAAATATGAAACAGCCAGTGGAAACAGTCAATGCACCCAAGCTTAAAATAATGCGCGGGCCATAACGATCCATTAGCATGCCAGCCGGTATTTGCAATGTGACATAAATATAATAATAACTGCTGGCAAGCAATCCGCCGCCAAAAGCAGTTAAAGCAAAACTCTTCATTAGGCTTGCGATAATTTCGCCTGACGATAATTGCAAAAAAAACTGGAAAAAACAAAATACGGCCGCAACAGCCCAAATCGACCAAGCGATTCGCATACGGTATTGACGGGCTTTTTTGAATCGTGACATGCTTGAACTCAGGGTGGGCAATTTTTAGACTTGCATGTTATCATAACGATTCGATATAACAACCCAAAAAGCCATCATGTCATCAACTCACTTTGCTATCCTAAAATTCACCGGCGAAAAAACACAGGCATTCCTACAAGGTCAATTAACCTGCGATATGAATTTATTGACTGAACACGGGAAATCCTCGCTGGCCGCTTTATGTGATCACCGTGGCCGAATGCTTGCTAATTTTTGGGTGGTCAATTTTCACAATGATTTTTTACTTATTTTATCGAGCAGTTTAGCGACCCTTGTTTCCGATCATTTAAAAAAATATGCCGTGTTTTCAAAAATAAGCATTTCATCAGCGGATGATTTTTCTATTCTAGAATCTGAGGATGATATAAAGATCATTGAGAAAACAATCAGCCTACCCAATCACAAAAAAAGAATCGAAAAAGGAATTGTGATTTTATGCGATAAAACCAGCCTTCTTTTTACACCACAAATGATTAATCTCGAAAAATTGGGCGGCGTTTCTTTTACCAAAGGCTGTTATGTTGGGCAAGAAATTGTGGCGCGCACACAACATCTGGGTAAATTAAAAAGACATCTGCATCGCATGACAATTCAAAGTGATCACCTCTTAAATCCAGGTGATGAAATTGAAAATGGCATTATTGTTGAAGCCATGAAAACCGCTGAGGCTAATTATGATGTGTTAGCCGTAATGCAAGATCAAACCACTTGAGAGTATCATCTGAACTAGGGTGTCCAAAAAAGCGCGCCATTTTTTCGCATTAAATATGGTAGCTTGGTGGTCTGAACAATGATCGATCCGCCGACGCATAATTTTTTTCATTGATGATTGAAATCACCTTATCGTGCAAAGCCTGAAAATTCTCGTCGTTATTTATATGTGCCGAATACGCTGCCGCTGTTGTTTGGAAAAAAAATTTATCCTTTACTAACGGGCTTGCCTCATTCATGTCAGGCACAAATTTCTGTAAAAACAATAAAGCTTTGATCATTTTAATGAGTACTGTTTGATTCTGCAGGTCATTCAACTCTTTTTCCTGGCGAGGTCGGACAACAGACCAAAATGCGATGCTAATATCACTGATGCGCGGCAGTAATTGCAATGCACTGCCGATATCAACACACATTGTTTTTTCGACTGTTTTTCCTTCAGTCGTTTTAATCTTTGTTTTAATAAAATTACCAGACACATCCGCATCTATCACAATTCTGCCTGTTTGATTGAAAATATCAACAATGGATTGTGCAATTTCATCATCAGTTGGCAACACCCCTTCAATCAAGGACACTATCCAGCTCTGTCCATCCTTGGTTAATCTGGCTTGATAATCGGGATTAATTAAATTCCATAACCGAACAGCCCTTTCAGGCAAATCTGTGAGTTCGCGTGCTGAAATGGGCTTCTTTAAAACTTCCTTATTCTTTTTATTCACATAGACAACATTAAATCGACCGGAGCCTAAAAACTCATAGTCAACACCATCAACAACAATTTTTCGATCGATAGTGATCGACAGTCCATTCGGCAAGGGGATGTTAACTTTTTTGCTTAATTTACTGTGCAAAGCACCCATAGAATCACCTTGTGAAATTCTTCGCCCCCACTAACGCAGGGGTATCCCTACCAATTCACCAGCGCATCGCAATTTAAACCGGCCGCAACAATGGAAACAAAATCACATCACGAATTGACGCGCAATCGGCAAACAACATCACCAAACGATCAATACCAATGCCCTCACCCGCTGTTGGCGGCAAACCATATTCAAGTGCTGTAATATAATCTTGATCGAAGGGCATCGCCTCATGATCCCCCGCTTCGCGCGCTTTTAACTGCGCATTAAAACGGTTGGCTTGGTCTTCCGGATCATTTAATTCTGAAAAGCCATTTGCAATTTCTTGTCCCCCACAGAAAAATTCAAAACGGTCTGTGAAAAAAGGATTTTGATCGTTCGCTCTTGCCAACGGAGACACTTCAGCAGGGTACTCCATAATAAATGTCGGTTGCTTTAAATCACGCTCCACTAATTTTTCAAATAGTGACAATTGCACCGCACCCAATTGCATTGTCGGCAATAAATCAATATGGAATTTTTTTGCCAATGCTTTTGCGGAATCTAAATGGTCTAATTCTTTTTCTGTGATTTCAGGATTTTTCTGCATGATCGATTGCTTAATCGTCAAACGCGCAAAAGGTTTACTGAAATCAATTTCAGTTCCTTGATAATTCACAATTGTTGTGCCCAATACTTTGTCACACAAATGACGGAATAATTTTTCCGTTAAATCCATTAAATCATGATACGTTGCATACGCTTGATAAAATTCCACCATGGTAAATTCTGGATTATGTCGCGTTGAAATACCTTCATTACGAAAATTGCGGTTAATTTCATAAACCCGTTCAAAACCACCGACCACCAATCGTTTTAAATATAATTCAGGTGCAATACGCAAAAATAATTCCATGTCCATGGCGTTATGATGTGTTTGAAACGGTTTGGCTGTTGCCCCACCCGCTTGCGTTTGCATCATTGGCGTTTCCACTTCCATAAAATTTTGCGCGTCTAAAAAACGGCGCATTTCTGCAACCACTTTAGAACGGATATGAAATACTTTTCTGGCGTCTTCGTTAACAATTAAATCAACGTAACGTTGACGGTAACGTTGCTCTTGATCCGATAAGCCGTGAAATTTATCCGGCAAGGGTCGTAATGATTTTGTTAATAATCGCAACTGATCTACTTTAATCGACAATTCATTGGTTTTCGTTTTAAAAACAATACCGGAAGCGCCAACAATATCGCCAAAATCCCAATGCTTAAAACTGTCGTATAGGCCTTCCGGCAAACTGTCGCGCGCTATGTACAATTGAATACGACCCGCCATGTCTTGAATCGTGGCAAAAGCAGCTTTTCCCATGACCCGACGCGTCATCATGCGCCCTGCAATCGTCACGCGCATATTTTTTTCAACTAATGCGTCATGATCCAATTCTCCATATTGTGCATGAATATCGCCTGATAAGGCATCACGCACAAAATCATTGGGATAGGCAATGCCTTGTTCACGTAAAGCGCCTAACTTGAGCTTACGTTGTACGATCTGTTCATTTTGATCGATATTATTGTCTTCTGGTGTGCTCATCCGCGTCGTCCCATTGAAATTGATGGGATAATCTTATGGGATGGGATCTCGAGAAACAAGTAAAAAACACGTTCAATTAATAAAACCTTCATCTGCGGCCTTTATACTGTGAATCATCACCATTCATACTCATAAAAAGGGCCTTCAAATGAAATTCCTCGATAAAACAAGAACACCCGAAGTTGAAGTTGAATTAAGCTTAGCGCAGGTTCAAGCGCTTATTAAAGCGGAAACAGGGCGTGAGCTTGTTTTTGAAGATCTAAACTTAGCGCGAACCTACAATAGTCTCATTAAGCTGATTCGCTTCCCAAACCCAATTGGATTTGCATTGGCAGCCAATCAATTCATTCGTGCCAGGACAAAGATATGCTGTTATGGTGGCGTAGTAACACAAAACTACAACATTCAAGATGATATCAGCTATTTAAATACGGCCAAAGGGCCAGATGGGGAAGTATATCAATTTCAAGCACAAAATTCTGGGGACCTAGGCGCATTAGCCATTCACCTACCCGACAGCGACTTTCTTACTACTTGTGATATCGACAAAGACGATTATGCTGCCATTCAAATGAGCAATGTAACCGAATTCCTTGACCCGTTTGATCCACAAAAAAACTTTCCCTTTCTGCAAGCCGAGATATTCAAGCAGGTGAATTAATTGGCTTTTCATACGGTTTTGACTATTGGATTGAAAGCAAGATATCGCCCACGCTCTTTAAAAGTAAAACCCTAGAAAAACTTGATACAAGTGAATTAAAAAACTTTTCTGGCGTTGCGGCATTTTTCGATAAAGAGACCAACTCAGCAAGACTCCGAAGTCAAAATACAGGTGGTCCTACTTTATACGCTGTCGGAATGGATTTTTTTAGAAGGATCTCAGAAGCATCATCGCATTTCTTTTTTCAATCGAAGGAGGTGCATATTGCTTTTTCTTACGCAGATGCAATCAATATTATTAAAAATGACCATACAGAAAATAAAAAAAGGAAAGCATTAATGTCATTTTTTCCAACGACACCTGTTATTGGATGCGCGCCACCACCAGGATCGACTTTTAAAAATGGACAAACAACACTACCAACAAAATAATGGACAATAAGGCATGCACTATATTCACTTCTAAAAAAGAGAATAAAAATGAGATCTAATAGCGCCGAAAATGACTTACTTATTCCTGGCACAGATGAATTAGAACGCGTCAATGTTGTGCGAGAAAAAGAACGATTGCCTTATGTCGATTTTATGTTTTTAAAAATTTTACGACACTATATGCGCGCTTCACTCAGAGAAAATGTGTTAACTGCTATTTTAAATTGCGACATAAAGGGTTTAGACCTTTATCAGCGTTTAAGCAATTACAATCAACTGGGTGAATGCCGCTGTTGCATCCCTTTATCACGCCCAGAGAACCCTGAACTTGATTTCCGCAGAAAATGGGCGGCACTGGTTTTAGGCACAATACATCAGCAATATGCAGACAAAAAAAATATTTCGCATTTGGTTGTAATAGGATCCGGCTTTCTACTTAACGAAGTTTTCTTACTCGCCTTACTTATGAAAAATCCCACTGAAGAAGACATCACCTTAGATTTAATTGACATACTATATAATAATCAATCAGATCACTCTTTTAAAATTAATTACGAAGCGCTGATAAAGCAATTTTTATTTCTTTTACATTATGGCCTTGGTTTCGGCATTGAATTCGGGATCGAATATCAATCAAATCTAGAAGCAAAAAGTGATCCATGCAGGGAGATGAATCAATGCATACTTTCCATTACAAAAGAAATGTCCGAACAAAGTTATCATCTTCCAACCCGAAAAATTATAATCTCCTTCTTCGGAGACACACTAGGATATGACAAAAAAAGATTGGGTATGCACGGCGACGTGACGATATGTGATATTGACTTAGAAATGTCCGGTACAAAATCATGTCCTAACCGACACTTTAGTATTGTTTATCCAGTCATTACTGCTGCACCAGAGAACGCTTTTTGGTGTAGCGCTACGAAATATTACTATAGAGACGGGATTGAACTTTTTAAAAAGACAATGGGTGCTAATAAGCGCTGGGTAAATTCACCAGAAATGCCAGTAAGAGGCGGAGAAGAAATTTATTGCACAGACGAGCAGCTCAATAATAAAACCCCTTATGTTGTTTTATAAAATCATTCAAATTAGAGAGGCGTGAAAATGAAATTCCTTGATAAAACAAAAACACCCGAAGTTGAAGTTGAATTAACACTGACAGAGGTCCAAACGCTTATTAAAACTGAAACGGGGCGTGAGCTTGTTTTTCAATCTTTGTCGCTAGTGCGGCGCAACGAAGCCAATTTAATGATGGTGCGATTCCCCGCCCCTGTCGGCTTTGCGATAGCGGCCAATTGTGATATTCCACGAGGTACTACGCTATTCTATTACGGCGGCGAATATATTTCATGCCGTAAAAATTTAAGAGACCCAAAATCAGCTTATATTTTAAATGCAGATGGCACCGGCGAAACATTTTTCGATGCTGACATCTCAGGTGATTTTGGTGCCTTATTGCCGCATTTGCCCGATGACGATTTTTTAAAGCTCGTAAACCTAACCGAAGGACGAGAAACAATCCAAACCGCTAATGTAAAAATAATATCATTACAAAACGAATGTGATCTTAATGAACTTGGCTTTGAAACAACAAGAGCGATATCGCAAGGGGAATTAATTGGATTTTCTTATGGGGAAGGATACTGGAGAAAAATGAGAGCATCCCCTGTTCTTTTTCATAAAAGTACGCTTAATACAATTAATCTCAGCACATTGGCATTTGACGGGGTGGCGGTAGTGCACGATGAAAAAAAAATGGGGCTCACAGACATTAATCTGTTTGGCTGCATTGGAGAATACTGTCAAAGGCTTTTATTAATAACACAAGTGCTTTATAAAGCAATAGAAATGAAAGACAATGATGATCCAAACTGGCGTCGCTATGCTGACCACCTTCAAAAATTCAACCTTACTGTCACATTAAATCCCGATAACACAGGCAAGGAAATTGTGTTACTTAATCCAACAGTCGGGTTTTTTGTGACCCTAAGCAAGGAAACCTGTCTAAACGTCATTGAAGGCACGCTCATTAGAAAAGAGGCAAGCAACCGTCTTACCCAACTTTTCAATTTCTTTCCCGTGCAGCAAGTCAAATATTTAGGTTGCGAAGCGCCACCCGGATCAACCTTTGAAAATGGGCAAACCGTGCTGCCCAAAAAATAATTAACGATAAACCACCGCCATCGTCATGCGGGAAATACACACCAATTTTCCCGCTTCATTTTCAATTTTAATTTCCCACACTTGCGTTTTATTGCCTAAATGCAGGGGTTTTGCAATGGCCGTAACATACCCCTCTAATGCAGGACGTAAATGATTGGCATTAATATCTAATCCAACACAATAACAAACCGATTGATCAACACAATAATTTGCTGCTGTGCTCGCCACGGATTCCGCTAAAGCCGCTGATACGCCACCATTTAAAAATCCCATTGGCTGCTTGGTTGTATGATCGACTGGCATTGTCGCTTTTAAATAATCATCGCCGATTTCGGTGAATTTAATGTTAATAAATTCAACGAAGGTGTTAGCAGAACGCGTCGCTAATAATTCATGATTGATTGGCATTTTCCAGATAGACATTGTCATGCACCTTATAATATTGAGATACCATTTCTTTTTGCAGCATTCTTTAATGCTTTATCAAACGTAGCCAAGGGGCTATTTTCTCGAATGGCTATTTCTAAATAAGCAGCATCATACACCGTCAATTGCTCTGTTTTAGCAAGCGCATAAATACTTCCCATTGCGCGCACCGACGTATCATGATCAATAACAATGGGTAACGCTGATAAAAACTCTTTAAATTCCGCCACCTCAAAAGCCGTTATTTTTTTTTGCCGCTCCGCCAAACACAATACATTCGCCACTTCCAACGACCAAATAGTCGGTACTTTTATCTGTTTTTCTTTTAACGTGGTTAAAATAATATTGGCTTTTTCAGACAGTGTTTCATCTTGAAAAATCCACGCCATCGTCACAGAACAATCCAATACAATACATTCAACCATTTTCATCGCCGACCGCTCTTTTTTAATTCATCTATTTCTTGCGCCGTTATTTTAACACCCCGCTTAGCAATTTTTTTTCTCAGCGCCATCATTCCAACAATCACGTCTTGAATAGCTATTTTAGGCTTATTTTCAGCGGGTATGAGAAACGCAACAACACGGCCATGCTTTGTGATGGCAAAAGATTCTCCATGATCAGCACGATCCAGAAATTGAGACAAATGTGTTTTTGCATCAAAAGCACCAATTTCACGCATTGACTACTCCAAAATATCAACCAGTTTAGACCAGTTTAAATTATCGATGCGCTTTATGCAAGTTGGGATATTATCATTTACCTATTATTTCACAATACCGTGTTTCTATTGAATTCATTCGACCCTTGACAACAATCCACCAAATACCTTACGTTGAACCATCCGCTTTTCATAAAAGGATTACCATGAAACCGAAAGCCACCTTACCTTCAAAATCCAACTTATCACAACCTGCCGTCATCCCCGTTTTTTTTGCCACCGAAATGTGGGAACGTTTCGGCTTTTACATGATTCAAGGCTTGTTGGTTTTATACATGACCAGCCAAATTTTCGGGTTTTCAGATGCAAAAAGTTATTCCATTCTCGGCGCCTTTACAGCATTATCCTACATCATGCCTATTTTTGGAGGATACGTTGCCAGCCGCATTTTAGATTTTGAACATGCCGTCATCCTCGGTGGATTATTATTAATAACCGGCTATGCATTATTATCACTGCCACACGAAAATTTATTTTATATTGCTCTCGCCATTATCACCATCGGCACAGGATTATTTAAACCTAGCATATCAAGTTATTTGGGTGATTTTTACAAAACAGAAGACAATAATCGCGAAAAAGGATATACGATCTTTTACGTTGGCATTAATTTGGGTATTCTGCTTTCAACAATGACATCTGGCTATCTCGTTCGCTATTTTGGTTGGCACATGCCTTTTTTATTCGCCAGTATTGGACTACTGATCGGCACATGCACTTTTGTTTCAGGCATGCATTATCTAAAAAGAATAAAAAACTTTCATCGCATTAAATCCTCTATTGCGACAAAAAAGCCCCTTTCAATCGCCCTCGTCTACATCGGCATTCTTTTTTTCACCCTCATTTCTTATGAGATAATTTTGAACCGTTCGATTGCCAATGGATTAATGCTATGGGGCGGCGTGTTAATTTTTATTGGGCTCATTTTTTATGCGTTTCGATACGATACAGTGGTGCGAAATAAAATGTTGGCATGCATTTTTTTAATTTTAATTTCAATTGTTTTTTGGGCGATTTATTTTCAAATGTTCTTCTCAATGAACTTATTTATTGAACGCGCTGTTGATCGTCAATTCTTTCAATTTAAATTGCCGGCGCCTATTTTTCCTGGCTTAGAATCTGTATTTCTAATCGGTTTGGGTTTTTATGTTGCCCACCTCTGGCAAAAATTAGCTTCCCTCAATAAAAATCCTGGTAGTCCATTAAAATTTGCACTTTCTATGCTTTCCATGGCAATCGCTTTTTTTATTATCTTCCTGAGCACGCGATATATTAATGCAGCAGGCATGATTGATAAATCATATATTGTGATTGCTTACTTATTTGTAACCATCGGTGAATTATTGCTATCGCCCATTGGATTAAACATGGTGACCATACTGGTGCCACAAGAATTAATTGGATTGATGATGGGCGTTTGGTTTGTCGCACTGGGATTAGGCGTCAAACTGGCGGGCGTCATCGCCGATTATTCCGCTATTCCAAAGCATATTATTTTATTGTCGACAATTGATGGTATTTACGGTGAAGCGTTTTTGAAGTATGCGATATTGTCGTTGATTTGCGCTGTTATTTGTTTGGTATGTGTGCCGTTTCTAAATAAGATGATAAGGGAATAGGGATCAGTAGTGTAATCCTACGATGAATTGTGTTCTGTCAACCGAGAATCGATTACCGATCAGGGCGCCCGCATTAAAATTTAAATAAATGATGACGCTATCGCCCTGTTCCCGTTCGTTTAGTCCTCAGGTGAGAGGTGTGTTTCAAAAACACCTCTGAATAATCATCCAAAGACAATTTATCATTCCTTATTGTTTTATTTACTACGCTTGGTTGTTTAAGTTGTTCAATTTTTAATGGGACAGCCGTGACGCGTTCCCCCTGTTTTGGACCGTGCAAATCACCCCGCTTCTCCGAATTAATTGAGAATTTGCGTATTCACACGCAGGCTACCGCCCCCAGTCGATCACTCAACCTGTTTCAGCATCGCCACAATAAACTGATCCAGTGAGCCGTCTAAAACCGCTTGCGTATTCGCCGTTTCAACACCCGTGCGTAAATCCTTCACGCGTGATTGATCTAGCACGTAAGAACGAATTTGACTGCCCCAGGTGATATCCATTTTGGTGTCTTCAATAGCGGCTTGTTTCTCGCGCTTCTTCTGCATTTCCAATTCATACAGTTTTGCTTTTAATTGCTTCAATGCACTCGCACGATTTTTATGTTGCGATCGGTCACTTTGGCACTGCACAACTGTGCCGGTAGGTATATGCGTCATACGAATCGCAGAATCTGTTTTATTAATATGCTGACCACCCGCACCCGAAGCACGAAACGTATCAACACGAATATCCGCAGGATTTAAATCAATTTCAATATTGTCGTCAATTTCTGGCGAAACAAACACAGAAGCAAAAGACGTATGACGACGGTTACCAGAATCAAAGGGGGATTTACGCACCAAACGGTGCACGCCTGTTTCGGTTCGCAACCAACCAAAAGCATAATCCCCTTGATAATATATCGTGGCATTTTTAATGCCCGCTACATCACCCGCCGATACCGATTCAACCGTCGTAATAAAGCCATGCTTGTCGCCAAATTTCACATACATGCGCAACATCATTTCTGCCCAGTCTTGCGCTTCCGTACCACCCGAACCCGATTGGATTTCTACATAGGCATTGTTTGCATCCATTTCACCGGAAAACATGCGGTGGAATTCCAATTTTTCGACATGCGACCCGATGTCATCAACGTCATTTTTAATTTCTAGGAAAAGCGCGTCATCATTTTCTTCACAAGCGATATCAAATAATTCAGAGGCATCAATTAACCGTTGCGTAATAGTATCAAGACCTTCTACATTTTTTTCTAATTGCGCGCGTTCCTTTCCTAGTTCCTGGGCTTTTTCAGGCTGATTCCAAATATCAGGGCTTTCTAATTCACGGCGGACTTCCAGCAATCGACGTTTTTTTTCATCGAAGTCAAAGCGTCCTCCGAAGTGACTCAGTGCGCTCAGACAAATCACGGATTTTTTCTTTGATAAGATTGGTTTCAATGGACATAATAGCCTCGATAAAGTCTCGGTGGGAATGCGTTAATAATACGGGGAATATGTCAAAAAGCAATCGCTTGATTCAAAGAGAAAATCCATTGGCAATGGCATCAATTTTGTGTAAATATGATGCATACAGAAAATAGATCGCGACAACAGGATGTCACAATGAAAAAAAATCTAGCTTACAAAATTATCGCTCCCCTTTTTCTTCTGCTCACCTCGCTTCCCTCCTTAGGGTGGGATCACGGCGTTTCAATAGGCTACGGCAGCGGCGAAGACATGAATCATCATAATGACACTAATTCGGGTGGCATTTTGTCGGCTGAAATATTATCACTGACGAAAAACAACTGGCTTAATCTGACGCTTGATGGGTCCCTAGCAGACTGGTACACCACCGCGCCAGCCCATAAGGATTTATTCACAGCCGCTGTCACACTTGCTTTTCGCACCTACGTTTACCATTTCTCAAAAGTAACACCCTATTTATTGATTTCAAGTGGTCCCGCCTATTTATCTCACAGGCATTTCGGTCAAAATTCACAGGGCGCAAATGTTGCATTTCAAAGCAGCCTAGGCGCAGGGATGGAAATTGGCCAGGCCAAAAAAATAGACTTGAATCTAAAATGGATTCATTATTCAAATGCCTACACAATGAATCCAAATCAAGGTTTTAACATGCTCTACGTTGTGTCGATTGGCTACTTATTTTAATTTACCGATGCCTTTCATATCGCCCCAATAATTCAGCGTGCGCAAGAATATGGCCTTGCATCGCTTTTATTATTTCCTCTTTTGTTACGCCATTTTTGAGGGGCAGCAAATTATCTAACGCATACAATTTAAAAAAATAGCGGTGAATATTGCTCGGCGGACAAGGGCCGCCGTAGCCTGTTTTTTCCCAACTGTTTTTTCCTTCATTTGTTCCCGAGGGTAATTCAGCAATATTTTCTTTTAGCTGATTTACATTTGAAGGGATATTAAATAAAAGCCAATGATCCCAATTTCCCATTGGCGCATCAGGGTCATCAACAATCAATACAAAAGAGCGGGTGTTTTCCGGTGCGCCATTCCAATGTAGCTGAGGCGATAGATCACTGCCATCACAGGTGTATTGCCTTGGAATTAATTCACCATTTAAAAAAGCATTGCTGGTTAATTTCATATCTTGAGTCTCCATGGATTTTAGTTCTGCATAAGAAAAAGAATAAAAATAAAATAAGTTGATGTATCATAGCACAAAATATTTCAAAAGCTGGAGCCTACAATGACTCGAATTGACACAAAAAATTTTTCCATTTATTTTGGAGATTCGGACGATAATATACGGCACAAGGGTGATTGTGATTTTAAAAAACTTCCCTTGCTGCAAAAAAAATTAAACTTAGCTGGTTTGTTTTTTCTAAAACAAACACACAGCACACACGCAGTCATATTAAAAAATGAATTACCAGGCAGCTTTCAAATAGAAGGTGACGCGATTATCACTAAAGAGAAAAACATAGGAATTGGCGTTGTTACCGCAGATTGTCTTCCGGTTGTTTTATATGATCCCGTTAATCATGCAATCGGGGTTATTCATGCAGGATGGCAAGGCTTGGCAAAAAAAATTATCACAGCCACAATCAAAAAAATGTACAGCGAATTCGGAACTGATCTTTCGCAATTAAAAGCATATTTTGGTCCTTCTGCAGGCGTTTGTTGTTATGAAGTGCAGGCTGACTTTTTAACGCATTTTCCAGAATCAGCCTTTGAAAAACGTGACGGGAAATTTTATTTTAACGAAGGGCTTTCTGGATTGTCTGAGTTAATCGACAACGGCGTTTTAGCTGATAATATCAATACAGACAATAATATTTGTACGATTTGTCAACCGGGGTTTTGTTCAGTCAGAAAACAAAAAGAAAATGCGGGAAGACAGCCGTCAGTGGTTGCGCTATACACGCCATAAGAAATTATGGACACACAATGCGAGCGCCCTAAGAAAAAATGTTAATAATTTGATTTCGCAGCCATTGATGTGCCAGATCATCATCAAATCGCGGATGCCAAGCAACGCACCATTCATACTCAGGGCTTTCAAAAGGAAGTGATTTAATCGCAATATTGTATTTTCCAACACCCAATTGCGCAGCACTTTTTAAAACATTGGAAACATAATTATTCGATTTTTCAAGCAGTCGAAAAAGTGAATCAATATACGGCAGGTATAAAACAGCATCGCTTTTAGCGCCAATTTCCGCCATCGCAAGACTAATAAGATTCGGATTATCAGGAACATCTGTGCGCCAGGCAACTTGCTTAAAGGACATATATTCAGACAATGTAATTTTTTTCTTCTTTGCTAGAGGGTGTTCTGCATTAAAAATGCAAACACAATTTTCTTTCATCAATGATTTTTTTCGAACGAGGCTTGGCGCTGGGGCCATTCTTCCGATGGCGATATCATACTCTCCATTTTCAAAAGGTTCGGCGCTACACATTTGTGTTATTGCAATCGTATTTATTGTTATGTTTGGTGTTTGGCGCTCCAAAATGGGGATCAATTTTGGATAAATAATGGATGCGAAATAATCGGTCAGGCCTATTTTAAATGTTCTCTTGCAGGTGGCGGGATCAAAAGATTTTCCGGTCTTGATAATGCTTCCCAGCTCTTCTAAAACCCGATGTAATTTTGGCTGTATTTCTCCCGCGTAACTCGTCAATACCAATTTATTTTTTTCAGAAACCAATAACCTATCTTTAAAAAGTATGCGCAATTGTTGTAAATTATTACTCATCGCTGCTTGTGATAGACTGACCTTTTCTGCGGCCCGTGTCACATTTTTTTCTTCTAGTAAAATATCCAATGCAATAAGTAAATTTAAATTAATCCGGTATAAATCAATCATAAATTTACCTCAAGTGGTTACCAAGGTATCAGTATAACTGATTACCCTTATAAGTATAATAAATTTTAAAAATTGCACCCCTGTCATTAAAATCACAATCAGCCATAGCGCATTCATAATTCTTTATTGCTTTGTTTCCGTTCGCTCAATATTCGAATTAGGGCGATGTTCGGAAGGACGCCGTGACCCATCCTTGGGGGCTCGAGATTGGCATCCATGCCAATCACGGGGTATTTTGCGCATTGTTCCGCACGCCAGAACATCCATGTAAGACTGGAAATAAAATATCATTACAGCAACAACCCCCGAGCGCGCTCAACTAATTTTACTGTTCTCTTGCTCATTAACCCGTCATTCCAATGATTATTGTCTTTCATGACCCACTGAAGTTCTGTTATTTTTTCCTGACTAATGGCTGTTTTTGTTTCAAGATGATGCTGCAACAACGCTGCCATTTTATTTAAAACATTTTTTTTCTGATTTTTCACCGATATTTTATTTTTATTTATAAGCGCATTCGCGCTGTGAAAGAGCGTATATATTACTGAAAATGAATTTGTTTTTCCTTCATTCGACGCTGATAAGGCTGCGATTTCATTTTCTAAAACAAGCAATTGAGATTTTACAGCTAACAAAAATTCTTTTAATTTCCCAGTCGTTTTTTCATGTCGATTCTACACGATGCCGCTTCCAGTAAATCCCGGTATTTCTCTGTTTCAGTATATTTATGAACGGGTGTGTCACTTGTCATAATCAAAATTGGGACGTCTACGTTCAATACGTTTCGCAAAATAAGACGTCTGTATTGCGCGTTGAGTCGTCGCAATAAATCATTTTCGGGGACGACAATACCAACCACCGCATAAGCGGATAATTTAGCTAAAATTTCATTATGCTTGAGTATCACTCCCTCTTCTTCTGCTTTGCGTTGTTGATCTCGAATCGCATCCAAGCTAACAGAGCGCGGTAAGCTTTGACCTGTTGGTTTAACACCGTGAATCCACCATTTTTCATCGCTAACAATATTATTATCAAAAATATATTTCCCCAGGTAACATTTATTAACATCAAATAAAATGCCAACGCCGTGTGTTTGCCGATATAATTTTATTCTTCCGTTTGGCGGCACAAGGGTTGTTGCTGTTTTTTTTGTAAAGCTTGCACCTTTCTTTCGTTGACCTCGAGTGAGGCTCACTTCCCTGGATAACCACTCACCTGTTTGAGGATTAAAATACCGTGTGCGATCAACACTGTCTGGCAGCGCTCTGCAGGGTCGACAGTTTTCTGGGTCTTTTAGTTGTGAAAGCAGAAATCCCCAGCTATTTTCAGGATCTGCAAATGGAGGTTCCATAGCAGGGTTGATTGTTTTGATAATTTTGATAATTTTGACAATTTTGACAATTTTGACAAGCGCATTATGATCATGAATAACCTTAAGTGCTTGCTCGCCAGATACTACTCTTGCTGAATTGGTCATGGTCAGCCCTCTCATATTTTTGGCGGTAGTCCATAACCTATTTAGATGATTTGAACATTGCGCAAGAGATGAACAGGCTTGTAAAATTTATT
>JAPLRF010000031.1 GCA_026399315.1 Gammaproteobacteria bacterium | reverse complement strand
AAAGAGGACATCTCTATCTTGCTAAGAAGCGGACATTTCTAAATTGCTTTGACATCGTTAGTAACGCTTAATGCTGATACACATGACGCAAGGATAGAAGATATTAAAAAAGATAATGATAACGTAGCTGCGACAACGCCGATAACTGTTTCTGTTGTTCCCCTGCCTAAAAAGACGACAATAAAGATTTTCCCTGAATCGGTTGTTATTGAAATTTCTAAATACCTTGAACTAAATAAGCTAAACAATTTACTTCCCTTTATAACGTTATTTCCAGAGGGGAAATATTTATTGGGTAAATCAATAAGGATATATGATTTAGACTATGCAGCTAACACTCTTGGTGCTAAACCTGAGGAATTCAAAAAAGATAAAAAAGGCAATGTCTATTTTCCCAGGCCCCCGTTTTATTTTGGATTGAAAAAATTTCTCGATGATAAAAAAATGATTGGAAAAGCGATTCGAGATTTAATGAAACGTTATCCGCAGTGGAAACATAATTCTATTACATTGTATGACAAATCATATAGCCTGTTCAGCGAAGAAGGGAGCCAAAGTTGGGCATTGCCTCCGCTGGCATTATCACCTTGCGAAGGTGATAGCATGTTTGAAAGAGACTATTCAGCATTGCATCGTTGTTTTACAGGACTAACGAAGGCTAAAGGCGATTTAGAGCTTCTGAAGGAATCGGCCGGCAAATGTGGTGGTGTTGTGCTATTTAGCCTGTCGTTAATAATTTCAATTATGTTTTGGGCTTTATTTGCTTTTTTTAAGCGCTCATTATTGGCTTGCCCAGGGACGCATATGGATTTTATTTTTTCTGATGACGGTAGTAGTTCTTTTGCCTCGGGATATGGGATTTGTAGTGACCTTGTATTGCTTTGTGCTACTGGTGAGAAGCAATGTCTTGAAAGGGAGGCTTTACTTTGCCCCCCGGGTAGTTTTGCTAATTCTGCTTGGAGTGGTCCATACAGCTGGTCTGCTGGCGATGTCGTATCTTGTAGCCTTACAAATCAGGTTGGTTTTCTTTGCGCTGCAATTGTGAGTTCAATATGGTTGAGTGTTCAATTGTGTATTATCAGCTCGTATTTTGTTCGAAATGCAAGCCCACTTCCACCATCTGCTGAAGGCCGTTTAGAATTAATATCAGATTTTTTTAGAAAAGGGGGTCCCGCTGTTCTTGAACGAAATGATGCGCTTTATAACGCTTCTGAAAATAGTCCTGTTGCTGATCTAAATGTGAATTCTATGGTTTTATAGAATGATCAATGTGATTCTGCTGATTGTTCGAAGGATGCTTCAGAAGAATGGCGAGAGCAAGAGCCGTATGAAAATTGCGGTCTTAATTGAGCGTTTACAGTCGGCCTCGTATGTTAATTTTCCTTTAAGTATTTTCTCGAAAAAATACTTGTTGCTTGAGATTGATGTGTATATTATTCGATCAACTTAAACGGCGGGGAGTTTGCCATGCCACCTAAACAACCCGATGAAAAAACCGCATTATTGATGCCGAGGTCACCTTTGACAAAAGGTGCACTCGATACGCTTTCAATCACGGTTGAGCCAGAATCAATGCCTGAAAAGCAAGGCTGGGCAAATTGGGCAAGCAGTCTATTTACTCGCACAGCAAAAAAACCGAGTGATGATAACTGTTCTGTTGTGTCTGCTGAATCATTGCAAACAGTTATTCATGATGCGTAACCCGTCATGCCCACAATTGCTGAGAAAGAAGATGCGAACATGTTGGTGCTTTTAAACCCTGACATTATGGTCAGTGTTGCGGCACTGTTTGATCCAACGCAATCTGATGATCTTCAAGGATTATTGTCCTTAGCAGCGCTGCATCCTCAGTATATGAATCGTTTGAGTGACACGAGAAATTACAAAACACATGATGAGGTCAATGCATTATCGGATAAAGAAAAAAAAGACCATCTTGAAAAAGATAGAGAAGGTAATTTTTATTTTAATAAAGCAGCGCTATATCCTAATTTAGAAGCTTATTGTGACGATTTGAAAATTGTTGAAGATGTTATTCAAGATTTATTAAAACGTTATCCGAAATGCTTGAATCAAGACGTTATATTAATTCGCCCTGAAAATGTTGTTTATTCTTTTTTGGGGGCGCACTATGAGCGAATTCACTTCCCACCATTAACGTTAGCGGATAGCGCTTTGAATAAGAATGGTTTGCATAAGATCAATTTTCTCTTGGATGATGATTATGCGAGGCTAAAGCAAAGCCTTAGGGATTTTTTAGCAAGCGCTGCTTATCGGCAATTGAAACCCTATTATTCAAGTCATTTGAAACTTTGGACTAATTTTACAGCACTTATGGTGACTGTTCTTCCTGTGTATTCGATTTATGCTGCGTTCATTTTTCCACCCATTTCACTTGCCTGGGCTTTAATGTTTGCAACATTTTTTTTCTTTATTCCGCGATCAGTTATGTTTTGTCAGCCCCGTGTAGATATACCAGGTCCATTTCCGTCAGGATATACTTCATGTGTGGAAGCATTTGATTTTCGTACGGTTTCTTGTGGCGCACTGAATTATTTCGAAAATGTTGATGCTTGCAAGTTATATGAGCAATTAAATTGTATTGCCGGTAGTCTTGAACATTGGAAATGAGGAAAGACTGAATCGTGGTCTAAAGGTAGTCCGGTTTCTTGTAGTGGGACGAATCAAGTTGGATTTTTGATTGGCTGTGGGCTTTTTTTATTATATTGCCTCGTGTCCGTGTTGAAGCGAACTGGTTATTTTAGTTCTCTAGAAGGTGATGGTTTATTTCCTCCTTTGCTTAAAAAAAATGAAGCTGTTTTAGCGCGGTTTTTTAAATGTCCGGTGCCGCAGCGAAATGCGTTATTTACTAACGCACCTGGCATTTCGTGAGAAACGCGCGATTCAGAGAGGCGCGAACCGCAAATGAATTTTGCGCTTGGTGGATGATTAAAAAAATTGTTTCACATAGTAATTTAATTGACTCGTTAAATAATAGGGTAAATTTAATAGCCTGAACGATTTTCCAGAAGGCGTTTTTAATTCATCTAGCTTGATTTTCCCAGCGTATAATCGAATCGCAAAATCGTGATTGGCTATCTCCATAAATTGCAACAGTGATTTTAATTGCCCTGTTTTCCCTGATTTTACTTCAATTGGAATTAAATATTTTTCAAATGGCATAATATAATCTACTTCTGCCTGAGACTGCGCTTTTTCACGCACCCAAAATTTTAAGGGTTGGTGGTGATGTGGATTAATTGTTAATAATTCCTGTCCTACGACACTTTCAACAATCCGGCCAAGATAAATTGTATTGAGGTCTTTTACATTAAAAAAATATTGCTGTAACCCTGCTGCATGATTCGCCATGCCAATGTCTAGAAATTGTAAGCGCGGTGATTTTTTGTGATCTATTTCTGCTGGCGGCGTTGCTTGTGTCGTTGGATAAATTAATTTCAGCAGCATTGCCTTTTCTAGTGTTCGCAATGCTTCGCCCATTTCGCGTGATTTATAGTTCGAATTGCCAAAGCCGTGAAAATGAATTCGCATGCCAGACGCAAGCGGTGCGTGTGCAATGGCGTGGCGAATGACTTGCGCCATTGATTTATTGCTTGCGTATTTTTCAACGTCATCCATAAAGGCAATGGTTAAATTTTCATATATTTGATTGCTTGCTAAAATATCCTTGTCCGCAAGATAAGCTTTAATTGCAGCGGGCATGCCGCCAACCAAGGTATATTGATGAAATAATTCAAGTAATTTAGTGTGTGAAAAATCAGGACAAGGGATTTCTTTTATCATTTCATAGGCTTCATTTTCATCTGCTGCCAATAAATATTCTGAAAATGAAAAAGGATGCATAAAAAAATATTCAACCCGACCAACAGGAAAGCTAATGTGCTTATCAATTAATGTTTCTAATAATGAGCCAGCAGCAATGACGTGAATGTCATTTCTTTCCTCGTAAAAATACCTGAGGTAATTGGCGGCAAGTGGGCAGCTTTGAATTTCATCGATAAACAGTAACGTTACGCCTTTATTTTGGATGGGCTTTTTCAAATGAAAATGAATTGCTGAAATTAAATCAGTGATGGAATAATTCTGTTCAAATAAATCGCGGTCCGCCTTGATTTCCAGATTAAGCTTTAAAAAATGGCTGTAATGCTGCTTTCCAAAATGATCGACTACCGTTGTTTTTCCGATTTGTCTGGCGCCGCGCAGCACCAACGGCATCCGCCCCTTTTTTTGTGACCACTCTATAAGTGATTGATTTATATTTCTTATATACATCTTCCCTCTCTCTCGTGTATTAGATTATGGGTTGTTTATAACAAACATTGTAACAGAATAAGGGTTGTTTGTAACGGAAACAATGCACCTTGTTTGCAGCCGCTCCTGGCTTTTTACATTGTTTACAGGGAAGCATTCGATAGCTTTTAGACCCAAACTCCGTTACAATTTGCCGGTTTCGTGATCTGCGTCTGCCAATGACAGTGGTGCATGATCGTTTTTTATATTAATCAAGAGGAAATAAAGATGTCATTTGATGCCAATACAGCAGCTAAAAAAGCTGAAATCGTTAAAAAATATCAAGCAAGTGCAAACGATACAGGTACTGTAGAAGTACAAGTCGCGTTGCTCAGTGCCCGCATTGAACAATTAACGGGTCATTTTAAAGTACATACAAAAGACCATAGCTCACGCCGCGGTTTATTACGTGCAGTGAATCAACGTCGTAAATTATTAACTTACCTTGAACGTGTAGATGTTGCTCGCTATCGCAGCTTGATTGAACGTTTGGGTCTTCGTCGCTAATCGTTAACAAATCCCTCTGATTTTGTTGATACAAAATCAACCCCTCTTTTTTTCAAAAAGGGGGGGTTAATTAACCTATAGGTATTCCGAGTGAGAAAAATTACAAAAACATTTCAATATGGCCAACATTCTGTGACATTAGAAACAGGTCGTGTTGCACGTCAAGCATCAGGTGCTGTTTGGGTTACGATGGGTGACACTGTTATTTTGGTCACGGCGGTGGGAAAATCAAGCCCACAACCCCGCGACTTTTTTCCGTTGACCGTTAATTATCAAGAAAAAACGTACGCAGCAGGAAAAATCCCCGGTGGATTTTACAAACGCGAAGCGCGTCCTTCCGAAAAAGAAACCTTAATTTCTCGTTTAATTGATCGCCCTATTCGCCCATTATTTCCAAATGATTTTACCGATGAAGTGCAAGTGGTTGCGACAGTGTTGTCGATGGATCCGTTGGTTCAAACCGATATCCCAGCAATTATTGGCGCATCCGCAGCGATTGGTTTAGCAGGCATGCCATTTCATGGTCCATTAGCGGCAGCGCGTGTGGGTTATCATGATGGTGCATATTTATTAAATCCATCGAATGCTGAAATTGTTATTTCGCAATTGGATTTGGTGGTTGCGGGCACAAAAGATGCTGTATTGATGGTTGAATCCGAAGCGGATCAATTATCTGAAAATATTATGTTGGGCGCTGTGTTATTTGGCCATGAGCAGATGCAAGTGGCGATTAATGCTATTTCAGAATTCATTGCTGAAGTCGGTTCAACCGCATGGTCATGGACACCAGCAACGAAAGAAACAGCATTAGCAGAAAAAATTGCTGCTGCTACAGAAGTAGATGTGAAGGCAGCGTATCAAATCCGCACGAAAGTAGAACGTCAAATACGCATTGGCGAAATATTGAAAAAATTAACAGCGGAAATTTGCACTGATTCAGAATCAGCGCCTTCTGCTGCTTTGGTCGGAAAAGTATTTCATGCTTTAGAAAAAAGCGTTGTGCGTAATCAAATTTTGTCGGGTGAACCGCGTATCGATGGACGTGATACCACTTCAGTTCGCAAAATTGATATTGATTTAACGGTGTTGCCTCGTGCGCATGGTTCAGCGTTATTCACACGAGGTGAAACACAAGCCTTGGTTGTGACTACTTTAGGTTCAGAGCGTGATTCACAAATTATCGATGATTTAGCCGGTGAATATAAAGACAAGTTCATGTTGCATTACAATTTCCCTCCTTACTCAGTAGGCGAAGTGGGCATGATGTCTGGTCCTAAACGTCGCGAAATTGGTCACGGTAAATTGGCAAAACGCGCGATGAACGCGGTTATTCCAAAAGGCGATGAATTTCCTTACGTATTGCGTTTGGTATCTGAAATCACTGAATCAAACGGCTCAAGCTCGATGGCAACGGTTTGCGGTGCAAGCTTGTCATTGATGGATGCGGGCGTACAAATCAAAGCCCCTGTTGCCGGTATTGCAATGGGCTTGATTAAAGAAGACGATCGCTTCGCTGTGTTGACCGATATTTTGGGTGATGAAGATCATTTAGGCGATATGGATTTCAAAGTAGCGGGTACAGAAACAGGTATTACTGCTTTGCAAATGGATATCAAAATCACCGGTATCACACAAGAAATTATGGAAGTGGCGTTATCACAAGCAAAAGATGCGCGTCTATATTTATTGAACATCATGAATAAAGTGATTTCAAAACCACGTGAAACCGTTTCTAAACATGCGCCACGTGTCGTAACGCTTAAAATTAATCCCGACAAAATCCGTGATTTAATTGGTAAAGGCGGTGCGGTGATTCGTGAGTTAACCGAATCCACCAAATCAACAATCGATATTTCAGATGATGGTGTGGTGAAAGTGGCTGCTGTTAATGGCGATGATTTAGAGCGTGCTTTGTTGCGCGTTCGACAAATCACTGAAGATTTAAAAATCGGCGCAACCTATGCCGGCAAAGTGGTTAAAGTGGTTGATTTCGGCGCTTTTGTTGAAGTTTCCCCTAACCAACAAGGCTTGGTGCATATTTCTCAAATCGCAGAACAACGCGTTGAAAATATCGCTGATTTCTTGAAAGAAGGCCAGCAAGTCAATGTCAAAGTCATTGAAATTGATCGTCAAGGTCGTGTTCGTTTGTCTATGAAAGACACGGGCGAAGTGACTGTTTGGTAAAATGTAAATAAACTCAGAACCCCGGGTGCTAGCGAGTAGATATTCGAACTCGCTAACATTCGGTGCGCTGNTGCGCTGTCAATGTTAACAGTCGCCTTTTTCGGAGATGGTTTTGGCATTGGTGCAGTAAATAGCCTATTTCTTTGTACTGGTGTGCAAGTCCCTTCTCTTGTTCCTGCAGTATCTTCATCAGCCCCAGTAAATGCCGTTGTTACCTCAGGGCTTCCTTCTGCTCTATTTTGAATAGTCCCTCCATTACGACAGGGTGTTTCTGGAAATCTGTTATCGTCAATACCGTCGTTAATATTTAGTAAGCCATCAAATAAATCCAACGTTGAGTTGTTGTCTTCTGAAGTTGAGTGTTGTGAGTTTCTTGGATTAGAGGAAGCTGTTCTTTGTGAAGACGAAAAAGCATTCTCAGTCTTGCCGGAGGGGGTGCAAGGAGCTCGCATAAAATCTCTTTCAGCTTGCCTTAATTTTTTTGGACTGTTTGATGCGTCAAATATTCTATTCAGATCCAAAGGTGTAGCTCTGTTATAGGCTTCAAGAGAATAACAGGGTGATTCAGCGGAAGGGAAAATCAGTCCCCATGTTGCCTCATTGGATAGACTAGATGTAAACCGTTCAATCTGAATTAAAATTTCAACGCAAAAATAGAGCACCCCTAAATTTCTTTCTTTACTGCTGTTGTTAAGGGTAAATTCAGAAACTTGGTACGATAAAAGATCCGCCATCTTATCTGAAAAATTAGCATTTAATCTTTTCGTCTTTTGAAATTCAATGTAGTTTTTCGCAAAAGTGATTGACTGTACGTATGCAACAACTTCGGGCGGCATTTCCTTCCAGGTTGTGATGCTGAGCTTCCCGAATTCTATTTGATCGTCATCTGAGTCATGATCATTTGATTGCAACCTGCTTACAAGCTTCATTTCATCGCCGGTAATGCCTTGATTTTCGAATAAAGAGTCTGGGTTGTCTGTGCTGCTGGGTACGGGTACACATTTTGATATTAGAAAATCTGTTAATAGCGCATTATCGTGAAATAATATTGCATGATAATATGCAAAAATCGGACAAGACTTTGTATCTAATTGAATTTTGCTAATTAGGTCGCATCCAACGACAGTGTATACGTGCTCAAAGTACGTTCTTAATTTTTTAATAAACCCTGGAAAATGTTCCTGTGGTGTTGATGCGTCAATAAAAACACATGATGGTCTGCTTGTTGGGTGAAATAGTATTTTAAAATAAGCATAGTGCGGTATGTTATTGTTTTTAAATTGAATAATAATGTTTTTTTCACCGGATTTTTTTTCCTTTTCGGAACTCAAAAGTGCCAGTATTCTTGTCTTAAACTCTGCGGACGTTATAAGCTGAATATCAGCAGAAGGGTTTGTTTTTATGAGCAGCTCAAGGTGCTTTTCAGGCAAGATGTGCTGAAACGGTTCTGATACCAACTTTTCAAATTCGTTTAATATAGCGCTTCTCATTTATTTCTCGCGGTATTGTCTTCTCCATGACCATTAGATTTGCATTAAGACAAATTTTACATGTAAAGTATTAAGGAAATATGAAAAACCCGGATATAATTTTCTATTTTTCTTTGTTCTAATGGGAGATGAAAAAAAATCTCCCGTTACTGCTCATTGTCTTTTTGCTCGCATCACTCCATTTTATTTTTATCAAGATAAATCAGTGGCAGTTACCGAAACCCGAATTTCAAAAACCCGTATTAATTCAAGGTGAAATAACCTCAGTCCCAATAAAAAAATTTCACGGGTTGCAATTTAAATTCCATGTTAATTATTTCCAGCATAAAAAAATAAATACAGTCATGTTGATTTCTTGGTATTCATATCCTAAAAAATTACAAATTGGTCAGCATTGGCAATTAAACGTGACATTAAAACCGCCGATCGGTTCGCATAATCCAGGTGGTTTTGACTATCAACAATTTTTATTATCGAAAGGAATTGCAGCGACAGGTTATGTTAATGCAAAAAGCCGTTACAATAAATTATTGGGTAATAATAAATTATATGCCCTATCTGTTTTCCGCGAAAAAATTCACGGTGAAATAAAAAAATCAATTCAGGATAAAACCCTGGCCGCGTTTATTTCAGCATTGTGCGTGGGATTGCGCGACGGATTAACAGAATCAGATTGGCAGGTATTTCAAAAAACAGGCACCAATCATTTGGTTGCCATCGCCGGCTTACATATTGGTTTTGTTGCCGCATTGTTTTATTTTATGATTAATAAACTGTGGCGATTATCCTCTAGATTATTATTATTTGTTCCCGCGACACGTGCCGCTGAAATAGCAGCCTTGGCTGGCGCGTTACTTTATAGTGCGTTATCAGGTTTTGCTGTTCCAGCACAACGCGCTTCAATCATGTTGTTTTTTTTAATGATGGGTAATATTTTTTGTCGACGTATTTCTATTGGTAGACGATTATTTTTTGCAGCCAGTATCATTATTATTTTAAATCCCTTTAATTTAATGGATGCCAGTTTTTGCTTGAGTTTTATGTCGATTGGATTTTTAACTTGGATTATGGCCGGGCGTTTACAATCTGAAAAACACATTAAATCATGGGTGAAAATGCAAGGTGCGATATTGATTGGCTTGTTACCTATTATGCTTTTATTTTTTCAACAAGCGTCCATTATTGCTTTTTTTACGAATGCAGTTGCCATTCCCTGGATTGGTTTTGTCATTTTGCCAGTTTCGCTATTTTCTGTGTTATTATATTTTTTTAATCTGCATTTATTGAGCCAGAAACTATTTTTCTTGTCTGGAAAATTACTGCTGCCATTATGGAAATTTTTAACTTGGTCATCTTATTTATCTTTTGCAAGCTGGCATCATGCAATTAATAAGCCTTTTGTTTTAATAGCGGGAATAATAGGCGCTTTGTATTTGTTGGTGCCACAAAAATTACCAGCAAAATGGATTGGCTGTTTTGGATTGTTGCCTTTATTTTTTTATCAACCGCCTGTGCCGAAAGTGGGTAATTATTGGGTGACGGTGATTGATGTTGGGCAAGGTTTATCTGTCCTTGTCCAAACAGCACATCACGTTATGTTGTATGATACGGGCGCGCATTTCCCAGGTGGTTTTGATTTTGGTGAGTCGGTTGTCGCGCCTTATTTAAGATACCGCGGCATTCGCACAATTGATCGCTTAGAAATCAGTCATGGCGATAATGATCACAGTGGCGGTGCTGATGCGATTGTGAAAGATTTTACGGTTAAAACCATTTTTACCAGTGCGCCAAAATTAATTGCGCATTTTAATGCTGATTATTGTGCTGCTGGTCAATCGTGGGTTTGGGATAATGTGTATTTTAGCACGTTAAGCCCAGCGCCTAATGCGTCCTATGCAGATAATAACAGTTCCTGCGTGATACAAATTTCAAGTCGTGGTGGCAAAATGTTATTGACGGGGGATATTGAAAAATTAACGGAATATGAGTTGGTTTATCAGTATGGCGCGCAATTGCAATCAGCTGTTTTACTGTCACCACATCACGGCAGTCGCACATCGTCATCCAATGCCTTTTTAAAAGCGATTTTGCCGCGCTATGCGATTATTTCAGCGGGCGAGCTGAATCGTTATCATTTGCCATCGGCTGCGGTGCTATTGCGTTATCAACAAAACCACATAAAAGTGTACAATACCGCTGTTTTTGGTGCGATTATCATTAAGGTCGGGGGTCGGGTATCGGTTATCGCGGATCAGTAATCGGCTATTTGTGATCAATATGATATTATCTAAACCGATCTCTGATCCCTGATAACCGATCCCCATGGAATACACTATGACTAATACCGGCATTAAAACTTATAAACGATTATTGCAATCAGCTAAACCTTATTGGGGTTTATTTTTGTTGGGTGCCATCGGTACGATTTTGATGTCGGGAACCGATGCGGGCTTTATTGGTTTAACAAAGCCGATTGTCGATCATGGTTTTGTTCACCGTGATCGTGCTTTTATTCATTGGTTGCCGATTTTAATTTTTGCTATTTTTGTTATTCGGGGTATGTCGAGTTTTGTATCGAGTTATTTTATTGCGCGTGTAGCAAGAACGGTTGTGCGCGACATGCGACGCTTAATATTTGCAAAATTAATGCAATTGCCTGCTACATTTTACGATCAAAATAGTTCCGGTTATATTTTATCGACGATTGTTTATAACGTAGAGCAAGTAGCGCAAGCCTGCTCGGATGCGTTGCTGACTATTTTACGCGAATCCTCCACGGCAATTGGATTGATTATCGTGATGTTTATCGTGAGTTGGAAACTAACTTTGCTGTTTATCTTTATCGCGCCGTTGATTGCTTGGGTAGTGAAATGGAGTAGTGTGCGCATGCGCCGATTGAGTGCAAATGTGCAGCAATCTGTGGGCGACGTAACGCATGTTGCGGGTGAGGGGATTGATGGTTATCGTGTTGTGCGTTTGTATGGCGGACAAGATTATGAAAATGCAAAATTCAATAACGCAACCAAGTCCAATTTACAGCGCGAATTAAAAATCGTGGTGACTAACAGTGTGGGAACGTCTTCCATTCAATTATTATTTGCTATTCCCATTGCGATTACCTTGCTCGCCGCAACCAATCCGGCGATGCATATTTCAGCAGGTAGTTTTACTGCAATTGTCGCGGCGATGATTTCATTGTTACGCCCGGTTCGACGCATGAGCATGGTGAATACTGAAATTCAAAAAGGCGTTGCGGCGGCAGAAAGTATTTTTAAAATGTTGGATGAGCCTGTTGAAAAAGACACGGGCGTGCGCAGTTTATCGCGCGTAAAAGGCAATATTGAATTTAAAAACGTGTGTTTCGAATATACTACCTCAAAACGCGCTATTTTAAAGAATATTAGTTTTTCGGTTGAAGCAGGAAAAACAGTGGCGATTGTCGGAAAATCAGGCAGCGGAAAATCAACCTTAATGAATTTATTGCCTCGTTTTTATGAAATTAATTCAGGCGAAATTACAGTTGATGGTGTTGATATTGGCACGTGTCGCTTAGCTCAGTTACGTCAGCAATTTGCTTTTGTGTCACAAGACACCATTCTTTTTGATGACACGGTTGCGAACAATATTGCCTATGGCTTGCCTGCGCCTGTTGATAAAGAAAAAATTATGCGGGCAGCAGAAGCGGCACACGCAACGGAATTTATTTCACAATTACCAGAAGGCCTAGATTCAAAAATAGGTGAAGATGGTGTTTTATTGTCGGGTGGTCAACGTCAGCGTATTGCAATTGCGAGGGCATTACTGAAAGATGCGCCGATTTTAATTTTGGATGAAGCAACGGCGTCCTTGGATGTGCATGCAGAACGCCATATTCAAATGGCGCTGGAAGATTTAATGAAGGACCGCACAGTGTTAATTATTGCTCATCGATTATCAACGGTTGAAAAAGCAGATTGTATTATTGTCATGGACAATGGTGAAATCGTTGAAACAGGGACGCATAGTTTTTTATTGGAAAATGAAGGTGTTTATGCTGCTTTATACAAGGCGCAGTTTAAGGAATAACAGTGATGGTGGCGAGGAACCCTGATATGAAATTAAATTTTATCGACAAATTTTGGTATCGAAAAAATAGTTTCGCCTATTTACTGTTTCCTTTGTCATTAATGTATCAATTGGTAATTTCTATTCGTTATTTTTTATATAAAATAAAACTTTTTAAAACAAATAGCGTGCGCATCCCTGTTATTATTGTCGGCAATATTACTGTTGGTGGCACAGGAAAAACACCTCTGGTTATAGCGATAGTGACAGCATTAAAAAATCAGGGCTTTCATCCGGGTATTATTTCACGGGGATATGGCGGTAAAAGTAAAATATGGCCGCAAAGTGTGACTGTCAATTCTGATCCTATTTTGGTGGGGGATGAAGCGGTGCTGATGGCTAAAAAAACGAATATGCCAATCGCAGTGGGTCCAAATCGTTTTGATGATGCGCAGAAGTTAATTGAATTGGGTTGTAATGTGATTGTCAGTGATGACGGTTTGCAACATTATGCTCTGGCGCGTGACATTGAAATTGCTGTGGTAGATGCTACGCGAGGATGGGGTAATGGATTTTGCTTGCCCGCAGGCCCGCTTCGCGAACCTAAAAAACGCTTGAAGTCAGTGGACTTTGTGGTTGTGAATGGAAGTGGAAGCCATCGCGTGAATGCGAATACGTTTACAATGCAATTTGTAATTGATGATATTATTAATATAAATAGCAGGGAAACGCTGGCGGAAAACTGCATGCGAATAGGCGATAAACCTAGCATCATCGCCATTGCTGGTATCGGCAATCCAGATCGCTTTTTTAAGGGTGTTAAGGATTATTTACAAAACAAAACATTAAAGACAAAAGTATTTCCTGATCATCATCATTTTATAAAATCCGATTTTAATTTTGTAGGGCAGGATGAAATCATTATCATGACGGAAAAAGATGCTGTTAAATGTGTTTCTTTTGTGGATGAGCGTTTTTATGTCGCTCGAGGGCATGCAGAAGTGGATGATCAGCTACTGCAATCAATCATAATGCGATTAAACCCAGCGCATAAATGATATTTACTTTTCAGTCGCTGCAATACTATTTCCGTTACCCTCTAATTTGGAGCGGATACTTAAATAATTAAAATAAATTACCCGCAGTAAGATGCAGCGAACGATAAAGATAAAATGTTTTATTTATAATCGACCGAGCAGGTGACGATGATGCGACCCTCTCGTGCGCGGAGCTGATGGGATTGTTGATATTTTCCACTATGCGCAATTCTGCGGTAATCGAAGTATTCATCAGCGAGCACGCGAGAGTCGCATCATCGGCAGGACCCGTGAGGTCATCCTTCATAAAACATTTTGTCTTTATCCAGTGAGCGAAAGGGTTATATTAAGCGGGTAATTTATTCGCTTTTTTTTGATAAATTAACCGGACTTGAAGACATGGAGGCAAAAAAACCAGAAGATCGAGTTAAATGTTAAAACACGGATATAAATAATTTTACTGTTTTGTTATTCTCCCGGCACTTTCATCGAAAATCACGGGGGAATAATGAGAACGACAGTGGATTTTTCAGAATATGACGGCGGCCCATCATTTAAATTCCAAGAAAAAATATTTTATCGCTCGGGAAAGAAGCTGGGTTCAGGTACTTTTGGTGATGTGTTTCGCTTTAAGTCTGATGATGAAAGTCAGTTATGCCTTAAGTCAGAAATAATGCATTACGGTAAATACAGCGCTGGTTTAGATTTTAAAAAAGAAGCAGATTGGTATCATAAAATTTATGGTCTTGGTGTTTTTTCCGGCAACCCTTATGACAAAACAACCCCTCATTACATTCTAATGCCTTTTTTTGAGGGAAAGACATTGCATGACATCGCATATCAATCCGTTAAAGAAGTGTTTTACCACTGGATAAAAACAGCGGATGCGATCAATCAGTTGCATGAAAAATATAATGCCGTGCATTGTGATTTAAAAGCCGATAACGTTATGTTTGGAAAATATTCGGATCTTAATTTAAAAAATGCACAACGTGAAAATGCATTTGTGATTGATTTTGGCTGGCTTTCGCCGGTAGGTGCTATTCGATTAGATCATTTTCATGACACGCTTTATTGCAAAACGCAATTTTATCATCAACCCCCTGAAGTATTTACGCGATATCGCAATGTTATTAAGGCGGATCCTACTCATGATATTTATAGCTTGGGTGTTTTGTTGGGTGATATGTTTAGGTTATTTTTTTCTCGAAAAGAGCAAGATGGCGCTTTTGTTAATGCAAAAGAAATTGCCTTAACAGTTAAAGACAATTTGGCGCATCAAGATCATCGTCAACGTTGGTCGATTGCGAAAGCCATATATATTTTAGGCATTACTTTTTTTTCGCGCATCCCGCGCGAATTATTTATAAATAAAATGGATGATGTCTATTTGGGTAAAGCGCATTGCGACGATCTGCTTGCAATAGTGTGGCACGAAATAGCTTCGATCGCATTGCGGGCGCAAGTGACTATATTGCAAGCCGAGTTGGAGAAAAGAAAATCAAAACAGAAAGAACAAAAAGTAAAAGGCCTTAATCTATTGGAATCGGAAATGAAAATTAAAAACCCTGAATTTTTTGGAAAAGCAATTTCAGATGTCAAGGTCAAGTGCCCTGAACTAACGGCAGGGTTCTTCTCAAGAAGAACGAAGGTTTTGTTAGCGGAGATGTTAGCGGTGACGCCGGTTTTCTATTGAGCTTGCATTTTCCACTGTACTCGCGTACCATTACATCAGTATCGCTACCTTTGAGGAATAGTTATGAAAAAAACCTTAAAAATCATCACTTTTTGCGCGCTTACCGTTGTTAGTGCGACATCAATGGCGACAACGTCAGTAAAGCCAGTCACGATTGGCATTCTTGTTCCCGTCCAACTTCCCGCTATGACGCAGATTGTAAATGGTTTTGAAACGACGATGAATAAAGAGTCGAAGGTGCCAGTTCATTACCTTGTTAAAAACGCACAGGGTGATGCGAATATTCAACGCGCTATTTTGCAAGAGTTTAATTCAGCCAATGTCAATTTGGTTGCGCCAATCGGTACGGATGCCGCGCAAATGACCATTGCAATGGTTCGTGATAAACCGATTGTGGCGATTGCGGCTGATCATTTAAAAGAGCAAGCCTTAAAGGCGAATAATTTAAATGTGACGGGCGTTAATAGCCGCGTGGCACCAAGTGATCGCATGGGGTTTATTCATGATGCTTTGCCGAATTTGAAAAAATTAACCCTTATTTATAGTTCAGACAGTCGAATATATACGCAAGTTAAGCAATTTGAAGTGGTGGCAAAAAAAGATCATATTCAAGTTCAAAAATTAATGGTGTCGCAATTATCAGATCTTTATAGCATCAGTAAAAATATTGCAGCCGATAGCCAAGCAATTTTTATTTTAAAAGACGAGCTGATTGTGAGTGGTATTAATACCTTGGTGCAACAAGCAGAACAGAAAAAAATCCCGATTATCGCATCAGACGATGGCTCTGTTTCAAAAGGTGCTGCGTTTGCTTTAGGTGTATCTGAATATCAATCAGGTGCTGTTGCGGCAAAAGTGGCTTTGCAGGTTTTAAAGGGAAAGAAAGCCAGTGCTATGCCGGTGCACATGATGAAGCATTATTTTGTATTTATTAACCCTGTGGCGGCTAAAGCACAAAATATTGATTCGAATGCAGTGAAAGCAGCTGCAAAAAAAGCAGGATATGCAGTCACTATTCTTTAGGGTAATTTATGCTATTACTTAATGCGCTACAACAAACACTTATTTTCTTGCCGTTGGCATTTGGTGTTTATATCAGTTACACCGTTTTAATGATTACGGATTTGACGGTGGAAGGCACTTTTGTTTTGGGTGCGGCTATTTTTGCGCGCTTGATGACATTAGGCTGCAATCAAGTCATGAGTGTGATTATTGCATTAATGGGCGGGGCGTTAATTGGCGTTGGTGTGACAGTAATGCAACGCGTTGCCAAAATTAATTCATTGATAGCCGGGATTTTAGCTGTCTTTATGCTATATAGTATTAATTTTGCAGTCATGAATCGTCCGAATATCAGTTTATTAAACAATCATATTTTCTTGCAATATTTGCAGGATTATCATACTGCAGCGCTTATGATTTTTTTAGTTATATTTTCCTTGATTTTAGCAACCGCACTTTTTTTATTGCTGCACAGTCGTGTTGGATTGAGTATGCGTGCATTTGGTTGCAACCCGCATTTATTAAAAAAGCTCGGCAAAAATCCTGCTATTTATTTGGGTGTTGGTTTGGCTACCAGTAATTTATTGGCTGCCTTGTGTGGCGTGATGACAGCGCAACTCAATGGTTATGCAGATATTCACATGGGGTTGGGAATGGCATTAACAGCGATTGGTGCTGTGGTGATTGGTGAAAAAATAATATCACGATTTGTAAAATCTGATCGATTTAGCGCGTTGATCGGTTTTTCAGGCTGTATATTAGGCGCATTTATTTATTTTTTAATTTTAAACGGGCTCTTGGTTTTGGGAATCAACCCAGTTTATTTGCAATTATTTTTGGGCTTGGTATTAGTGGCATTCTTGTCGACAGCACATTATACAAAACAACGCGGAGAGTTATATGCTACCGCTGATTGAATTTAAAAACACCTCTTTTTCAGTTAACAGTGACAGACAAATTATCCGTAATTTTTCGATGTGTGTTTATCCGGGTGATTTTGTCGTGATTTTAGGTGGAAATGGCTCTGGAAAAAGTACTTTATTAAAATTAATGAATCGCAGTTATTTAATATCATCTGGTGACATTAATTTTAAAAATAAATCAATTGCCTCCTATGATTCAAAATCAATTAGACGTGAAATGGTAACCATCACGCAATTTATCGCCGACAGTATTTTTACGGATTTAACCGTTGAAGAAAATGCTTTGCTGATTGATGATGAAAGGGGTGGCTTGTCAATGCTATCGCAATATCTAGCAGAATTTAATCCGCAATTATCAAAAGCACTGAAAACACGCGTTAAAAACTTATCGGGCGGTGAACAGCAGATTTTGGCTTTTGCTTTATATTTGCGTCATCAGCCTGATTTATTGCTATTAGATGAACACACCAGTGCTTTGGATCCTAAGAAATCAGATAATGTGATGGCGATAACGCAGAAAATTATTCAGCAGAGAAATATGACGTGTTTGATGACCACGCATCACTTGGACTACGCTATTAAATATGGTAATCGTTTAATCGCTTTGCGCGAAGGGGAAATTGTTTTTGAAGCCAATGCAGCGGAAAAATCAGCTTTGTCTGTGCCTGATTTATTGCAACATTGTTATTAGTACTGCAATGAATGATTATCACAAAAAAGTACAATTGAGTTAATGGGAGCGTTAGCGCTCACGTATAAAATGAGAATAATCGATGAAACAAGATTGGAAAAATTTTTTAACGCTGTGTTTAAAGGCGAAATCACCTGAAGAATTGTCAACGCTGTTCGATTGTTTTTTAACGATTGAAGAAAAAGACTCTATTGCTGACCGCTATGCGATCATTAAAGCTCTATTGGAAAACAAATTAACGCAACGCGACATGTCAGATAAGCTTAATGTCAGCATTGCCAAAATTACGCGTGGGTCAAATGCATTAAAGTTGATGGATTCAAAGCATAGATTACTGCTAGAAAAAAATATTGCATGATGTATTATCATTGCCAGTGAAGATGTGTTGCTAGGTTTGCACGCAGGCTTACCGCCCGCGTTTCTGCGCTATTTTATTGAGAAAGGCGTCATGTGCAGACAGTTCTTCCGCGTTGGCCATAATAACCGGCAAAGCATGTGAACGTTTTATTTTTTCCTGAATAATCGCACCAGTATTTATTTCTTCTTTTGACACTTCAGATTCAAATAATTGTGTTTGTCCGCCCGTCATTAATAAATAAACTTCCGCCAATAATGCAGCATCAATTAGGGCGCCGTGTAAATCACGGTGTTTATTGTTTACGCCATAGCGGCGACATAACGCATCTAATGTGTTTTGTTGACCAGGGTGTTCGCGGCGCGCCATCGGCAATGTGTCGATAACACTGCAAAATTGTGTGATTGGTGCACGTTTTTTGTTAACACGTTCGAACTCAGCATTTAAAAAACTTAAATCGAAAGGGGCGTTGTGAATAATTAATTCGGCGCCATTAATAAAATCAAACAATGCATCGGCAATATCTTCGAATACAGGCTTGTCTTTTAAAAATTCTTCCGTGATGCCATGCACTTTTATTGCGCCCGCATCAATTGCCCTTTTGGGGTTAACATAATAATGGAAACGATTTTGGGTAACGCGGCGGTTAATCATCTCTAAACAGCCGACTTCAATTAGGCGATGACCTTGCTGCGGGGATAAGCCGGTGGTTTCGGTATCTAGTATAATTTGTCGTGTCATTATGGTGTCCATGAAATAATTAATCGCAAGGATCGCGTGAGGGCTATTGCCCCCACATGGGAGCTATCTTAAAGATTCCGTTTTAAAAAAAAGATCAGCAACATCGACATGCAATTGTTTGCTAATTTGTGACGCAGTAAAAATACCCCGTATCATTTGTACGGCATCAGCTGTGCTAGGCGAAACAGCTAATACATATTGTTGCTTGTTTTCAGATAATGTTTTAACAATGTGTCCTACGCGTGCAGATTCAAGCAATGAAAAATCGAGTGCAGTAACGTGACTGTAGGGAACCATGATCATTTTAACGAGCACTTGATCGCGACGAATGCGATTTTCTTGAATTAATTTAATGGGTTTTTCGCCCCAAACATCTTGTGAGCCTAGTACGCCTTGAAAATGACCTTCATTATTAATTACCAGTAACAAATGTACGCCGCTGGTCTCCATTGCTCTTCCGATCTTTGTGTCATTGGGTGAAATAGTGTGAGGCGGTATTAAGGTGTAATCCGTCATGATGGATAACGCAGGATCATCCATGTGAACCAATTCGGGCAATTCATTGGCATGTAACATTGTCCCATTGGGAAGAATGGTGGTGGTGGGTAACGCTTCATATTTTGCCATGGTATGTTCCTCTAAATGGATTATGATGCGTAGTTTAACCTATGCGGAAGATGAAATATATCATTTGAAATGCTAGTATCTTGAAACTATTTTGAGGGGTGGCTAATGGAAACAAAAGCATGCACAAGAAAACATAAAACTGTCACGCGTCGTGATTTACCGTTGTCGTGTCCAATGCCGGATGAACGTTTGTGGGATGGGCATCCACGTGTTTACCTGGATATTGAAAAAATGGGTCATGTGACTTGCCCTTATTGCGAAACGGAATATCAATTAATTGTGGAGCCTCAGGCGTGAGCAAACGGATTTTAATTATCGGCCCGGCTTGGGTTGGCGACATGATGATGGCGCAAGTGTTGTTTAAATTATTGCGTCAACAACATCCCGCAGCAGAATTGCATGTGTTAGCGCCAGCATGGAGCCAGGCATTATTATCGCGCATGCCAGAAGTGCATAAAAGTATTGTCCTGCCTTTTGGTCATGGTCAATTACAATTATTAAAACGTTATCAGTTTGCGAAAAAATTGCGTGCTGAAAAATATGACCAAGCTATTGTGTTACCAAACTCTTTGAAATCAGCGCTTATTCCTTTTTGGGCGTCTATTCCAAAACGCACGGGTTTTTTAGGTGAATACCGTTTTGGTTTATTAAATGATATTCATTATTTAAATAAAAAAATATTGACGATGATGGTGCAACGTTTTGTGACCTTAGCGTATCCGCGAAAAATAATATTGCCAGCGAATTTACCTACGCCGCAATTATATATTAATCAAAAAAATACGGATGCTGCATTAGAGAAATATAATTTAAAAACAGACAAACCTATTTTAGCCATATGCCCGGGTGCTGAATTTGGTCCTTCTAAATGTTGGCCAACAAAGCATTATGCAGCAGTGGCCAATCAAAAATTATCGGAAGGATGGCAAGTGTGGATATTTGGATCGCAAAATGATTTGAAAATAGCAGCGGAAATTCAAACGCTCACGCAAAATCGATGTGAAGATTTAACGGGGAAAACAACATTGTCAGAAGCGGTGGATTTATTGTCGTTGGCAAACTGTGTTGTGACCAATGATTCAGGATTAATGCATATTGCAGCAGCACTGGATCGGCAGATTATTGCGCTGTACGGTTCAACATCCGCTGACTTTACGCCGCCATTATCAGATAAAGCGACAATACTGAAATTAAACTTGGATTGTCAACCGTGCTTCAAGCGGAAATGTCCGTTAAAGCATCATCATTGCATGCAGTTGTTGTTGCCTGATCGTGTTTTGGGTTTCATTATGAACAATTAAAATGCATACTAGCGGTTTTTCGACCAGCTATTTTTATAGGGATGGATCAGCATTTTTATGACAAATATTATCTTACCTTCATTTGATCAAACGCATGTGCTTGTTTATGGCGACGTGATGCTGGACCGCTATTTTCACGGTGATGCAACGCGAATTTCCCCAGAAGCGCCGGTGCCCGTTGTGCATGTCACCGACATTGAATTACGTCCTGGTGGTGCTGCAAACGTCGCACAAAATATTGCTGTACTCGGTGGTAAAGTAACCTTATGCGGATTAGTGGGTCATGATCCACAAGCGGAAGAACTGCGAAGCTGTTTGAATTCATCTCGTATTGATTGTCAATTTTTACCATTACCGAATTTCCCAACGATTACAAAATTGCGCGTGTTGGGTCGACATCAACAATTGATTCGCATGGATTTTGAAAATACCAACGAAGCGGAAATTAATGATGATATTTTATTTTCAAATTATTGTGAAAAATTAAAAACAGCGCAAATTGTCGTGTTATCGGATTATTCAAAAGGTGCCTTGTGTCATGTTGAACGTTTAATTCATGCTGCGAAAAAAAATAACGTACCTGTTTTAGTTGATCCAAAACACAAAGCCTATTCACGCTATGCGGGCGCTACTATTTTAACGCCAAATTTAAAAGAGTTTGAATCGGTTGTGGGTCCGTGTCGCGATATAAATGACATTGTTGCAAAAGCCCTTGAATTACTTGAAAAAGTAAATATTGAAAGCTTATTGGTGACGCTGGGAAAAGACGGCATGGTTTTTGTTAAGCCGGGTTGTGATGCAATGCATTTTCCAACCAAGGCCCGTGATGTTTTTGATGTGACTGGAGCGGGTGATACGGTGATTGCGGTATTAGCAGCCGGCATGGCTGCTGGAATGGATACCCTGTCAGCAATTGAATTAGCCAATGTGGGTGCAGGCGTTGTGGTGGGACGATTGGGTACGCAAGCTGTCAGCGTGCCTGATTTACAGCGCGCATTATTGCAATTCGGTGATTTGTCGGCAGGTATTTTAAATGAGCAGCAATTATTATTACTTGTGAGTGAAGCAAGAAAACGCGGCGAAAAAATTGTCATGACCAATGGTTGTTTTGATATTTTGCATGCGGGTCACGTAGATTATTTATCAAAAGCAAAAGCCTTGGGTCAACGGCTAATTGTTGCGGTCAATAGTGATGATTCCGTGCGTCAACTAAAAGGTGATCAACGCCCTTTAAATCCATTATCCGCACGCATGACAGTATTAAGCGCGCTTGCTTGTGTGGATTGGGTGGTTTCTTTTTCCGAAGAAACACCAGCGAGATTGGTTGAAGTAATTAACCCTGATATTTTGGTAAAAGGCGGAGATTATCGCATTGATCAAATTGCAGGGCACGATGCGGTTTTAAAAAATGGCGGAAGCGTGTTAACTATACCGTTGGTTGAGGGGTTTTCTACGACACGTTTAATTCAGAAAATGTTAGCTGGGGTTTGAGAAATGATTGTCGTCACGGGTGCAGCAGGCTTCATCGGAAGCAATATAATAAAAGGTTTGAATGACATTGGCATCACCGATATTCTCGCTGTTGACGATTTAACAGATGGAAAAAAATACCGTAATTTAGCGGTTGTGCAATATCGTGATTACATGGATCACCAAGATTTTTTAAAGAAAATAATCAGAGAAGATGCTTTTGACTCTGATATTACCGCTATTTTTCATCAAGGCGCTTGTTCCGACACGACGGAATGGAATGGGCAATTCATGATGAGGAATAATTATGATTATTCCAAGTCAGTGCTACATTATTGTTTGCGAAAACGTATTTCTTTTATTTATGCTTCAAGCGCTGCTGTTTATGGCGGTAAAACAATTTTTGATGATCGTGACGCGCATCAATTACCCTTGAATGTGTATGGTTATTCAAAATGGCGATTCGATCAATATGTTGCGCCCTTATTAAAAACAGCGCAATCCCAAATTGTGGGCTTTCGTTATTTTAATGTGTATGGCCCGCATGAAGATCATAAGGGGAAAATGGCGAGTGTGGCTTTTCATTTGATGAATCAATTGGAAAATACGGGTACCGTCAAATTGTTTTCAAGTTATGGCGGTTATGGCGATGGCGCGCATGAACGCGATTTTGTTTTTGTCGATGATGTGGTGAAATTGAATTTGTGGTTTTTTAAACATCCCGATAAAAAAGGAATTTTTAATTGTGGTACGGGTGAGGCGCGTTCTTTTAATAGCATTGCCAAAGAAATTATTCGTTTAAAGGGCAGCGGACAATGTGAGTATATCCCTTTTCCCGATTCGCTGAAGGGTGCTTATCAGTGTTTTACGCAAGCTGATTTAACGCATTTACGTGAAAGCGGTTTTCAGGATGTTTTTACGCCACTGGAAAAAGGCTTGGAAAAATATTTCCAGTGGTTTCATGGCGATGGACAATTCCATCGCGCGTAGTTTCCGCCTATTTTTTAGCGGCGCCAGGGCGTGTTAAGTTGGTGACAAGGCCGCTGAGATCTGACCCTGCTTTTTTCAGCCCCGTATCCATTTCTGAACTGCTTGTTGACAGATTGAGCGCAGTGATCGCACTTAATAAACGTTCACTATCGAGATGCGCTTGAAAGTTTTGTTGTTCCATTTCAGCCAATACGATTAGCGTTTCACGTTGTACGGTTGCAGGGGAATCATTTTTAATTTTGGTATACCATTTTGGGTCGCTGACCCGATGATTCGCTTGATACGATTCTACTTGCAAAGGACTGGCTTCCGCTGTTCCCGTCAAACCTGCTGCCGCAGCAAGGCCTGGCATCGGTGTGCGTTCGGCGATAAGTTGATTGAGCGTGTTGATGCTGATCGAGCGAAGCGCCAGTAAAGAACGCACGGTGAACATGTACTTTTGATAAGCTTGGCTGTTTATCATTTTCGGAAGATTCTGGATGGTTGCCTTATCGGCAAATCCACTAAAATTTACGCCGCTGGTTAGATTTTTGGTGCTTTGCGCAGCGTATTTGACGAAATTCATGGCGTTGATTTTTTGCGGTGTCGTATATGCCATGGGGGTGATGAAGGCGGCAAAGTTGAGAAAGTCGTTATTGATGATCTTGGGTTCTGTCAGCGCCTTCACATCGGGGTTATTAGTTGATTTTCCATTTAGTAAAGCAGTTGGTTCATTCAAATATAATGTATCGCTGGCCTGGGTGCCCGGATTATTGCTGGTTGGGGGCGTGCGTGGTGTGGTGGTCAGTGAAGCGAGCGTGTTGTCGTTAAAATAAGTGCCATAGTCAACTTTTTCTGCCGTCTTGACAGTGTTTTTCAGCATGTCGGGGTGGCTTGCTGGCGTGACATTTGCCAGTAGTGCATGTGGAAATTGCAGTAGCGAATTTTCCAAATTAGCGGATGTGGCGTGTTGCGCAACAATAGCGGCGGCTTGAGTGTAAGGTGTTTTTGGATTGCCGGCGATTGCTGGGTTTCCATGTGTCGCCAGTGTGCTGGGTGTGCTGGTTGTTGCTGTGTTGATGGTTTGTGCTTTTTTAAAATCAATGGCGCTTGGATATACTTCGGTTGTATAGAATTGCGTAATAAAATTTTCAAGCGGGGTGAATATACTGGGAGCAGGTGCTGCTGCAAACGTAGTGTTGGACAATGCTAATGTTGCGGTGCTAATCACAATGGCAACGATCTTATGCTCTTTTTTCATGATGAATAACCTCTAAAATTAATTCCAATTAATGCTTTGTTGTGCGGGTGCAGACGTAGGTGTAGGTGCGGACACAGCAGCAACGGGTGCGGATGCTGCTTGTGCAGATGTTGATTGCGCGGGTTCGGGTGTGACTGGCGCGGCGGCTGGTGTTGCTATTGGCAACCCAGCGGGCGGTACTTTATAAACAGCGGGAGCGGGAGCGGGAGCGCTGCTTTCTGTAATGGGTTTGATTTGAGTGGAACGCAGTGCTGGATTCCTCGATGGAGTGAGTGTGTTTTGTGTGTCTGATGTATTGGCAGAAGGTGCTTTTTGAATAAATTTCCAGGCTAGCATTTTTCCTGCGCAATCCTGATTGCTGGAGTATTGGCAAAAATTATTTTGATTGCAATAGGTTAAGTTGGCTTCTGCTTGCGCCGCATTTTTTTGCGCCATGCCGGACAAATAATCAGAGAGTGGTTGTTTTCCGGACTGATTTAAATAGGCATCGCATTGTTGCATAATCCCTTTTTGCAAAGGCGTTAATTCATCTGCGGCTGCGGTTATTAGGAAGCCACCGACGACAATGAATGCAATGACGGAACTTACTTTTTTCAGCTTAATCATGTTCGCTTTCCTCTAGTGCTTTGATAACGAGCTTTAGGCGATCGTCAGCGAATACGCGGCCAAGCAATCTCAATCGTTCAAATACAACGTTTCGACGTAAAAATAAACCCGCGTTATCAGATTGCGATCGCGTGATTTCTTCGGCTTTCATTAATATTTTAGCAGCAGCGCCAGGGTAGGCCATGTCAAGGCACATTAATAAGCGAAGACCGCGGCCTGTTTTGATGTGCGCCAGCACCTCGATCATTGCATTTTCTTGTTGCAAATCGATGTTGCCAATTTCATCCAATGTCTCGCCCAGCAGCTTAATGCACGCTTCCACTTCGGCATCACCGTCGAGCGTCCAGTCTTCAACACTTTCCATGAAGGTAATAACACGGTGAATCATGGGGTCTTGATAGTCGCGCCAAAATTGATGAACTGATTTGTAACTTAAATCCGGCATGGTTGGTCTCGCTTATGTTCCCAGTTACCGTTTAGAATACAACAGCTTCCTTAAGATATCATTAAAATTTTACTGATAAAATTTAATGTTCTGTTAAGGATTAAGTGATAGTATGGTTGAATTCCGTCTTAATTTTTAGTGAGAGCGATACGATGGGTATTGGTAATTACTTTAAAAACACAGTGAAAGACAATGTTAATGTGAAGGGGTGGTCAGCTTGGAACACGATTAAAGAAAATGGAAAAACCATCGATGGCATTATAAAAGATGTTAAAGTTGATTTAACAAAGCCGGTTCAAAAAACCACTTTCGCTGATGTTGTTAAAAAAGCAGGATTATCTGAAAACGATATAATCGCCCGTATGAAATCTTACTATCGCGTCGCACTGATTTGTGCGCTGTTGGGCTTAGGATCTTTGTGCTGGGGGTTTAACTTGTTGTTTAAATCGATGTTTTTATCTAGTTTAATGGCATTTTCACTGTCCGCCTTGATGTTTGCTTATGCTTTTCGTGAGCACTTTTATTATTTTCAACTGAAGCAAAGAAGGTTGGATTGTACGGTGACTGAATGGTTCTCCAGTTTTTCTCTAAAGCATAAAACGCGTAATAAAAAATAAGAGGTTGCTGCATGAATCGTTTATTTATCGCTCTTTTTCTATTTTTGATGACGGCTTCGGCCTTTGCGAGTTCCTCCGGCATTTCTCATGATTTGATTAACTTAACGCCGGAAGGCTCAGATTATTCAGTTGCTTACCTAAGTCAAATTTTTGGCACCATGGGCGGAACATTGCATACCACCAGCGGGCAAATGTTGGGGCATGTGTTTGCTATTTTTAATAAAGGCGTTATGGTTGCGGCAGCACTTTGGCTGGGTTATACGACCCTTAGTATCGTTCTACATGCGGCGGGTGATGGTTCATTTGTAGGGCAGAATCGCAATGTGCATTTGGTGTTGCTGCGTATTGCTTTTGGTTTTGCGCTTATTATTCCCTCGTCAACGACAGGTTATTCTTTACTGCAAGATATTTTTATGAAGATCGTGATTGCGGGAGTCGGCCTTGCAGACGACACGTGGAATGCGGCCTTAACTTACATGCAATATGGCGGGCAGCTCTTTATCCCACCAAAACAGTTATCAACCGATACAAATATAACTCAAACTGCAATTATTGGCAGTACTAAGCCAGGAATACCCACAACGACACCTTCTCAGCCAGTCCCCATTTTGGCGTCCGTCACGCAAATTTTTCAAAATGAAGTGTGCATGCTCAAAAGTTCCCATTGGCAAAAAAAACTTTATCCGAATTCTTACCCTGAATCATATCATCCAGCTTTTGATGCAAAAAAGGGGTGGGTGTATTTCCCTGGCATTACTGATTCTCACGACCCTAAATCAAGATCAGACGCTGATAGTTGCGGTTCCGCGCAAAACTATTATTTGTCGACAAAAAGCCCCACACTTACTTATGATAAATTAGCGCCCAAGCATACCTCACCTACGGCATCTCAAGCTCAAAAAGAAAACATTGCCTATCAAGCTTTAAAGCAGTTGGTGTTGTCGGAGTTGCCAGTTGCTGAAGATTACGTTGAAAACGGCATATCAAGTACTGACGAATATAATGTGGGTGCGCAGGGAATTTTTTCAAGTCTCGTTGATTACGGTAATTTAATAACACAATACCAAACTTATTTCGCCATGGAAGCTGCGCCGGCTGAATATACAGCAGCACAGATTAAGGCGAACCTTAAAAATACGGGTGACCAATGTACCGCGCAAGAACAACGGTGCGTGCCTCGTGGCGGCTGTCACACTGTGACTGTCGCTGTGCAGTGCCACGAAACTGCCAGCGAGGAGATGTCCGCAGCAAATCTGGCATCCTGGCATCAATACCTAGCGACCGGGCCTGTTATGTCAGAAGCAAAAGGAACAGGTTGGATTATGGCAGGTGCATTCTATTGGAACGTTGAACAAGCGAATAATATTGCTTCCACTATCTCTATTAGCGCGCTATTTCCGGTAGTAACGCCACCGAGTGTCGCTGCTTTTACTTACTGGCCTGGCGCTAGTGGCCATGATTCGGGTGCCTACATGGTAAGCGCTGCCACTGTAGTTATGCAATTCGTGGATTGTACTCAAACCACACTCTGTACCCAGGGCATTAATACACTCTGGAAACAATATGTTGGCGCTCAGCAAGCTGAACCAACTGGCACGGTTGATGGAAATATAGGAAGTGCAGAGGGAGGTTCCTTGCAAGCCAATGTCATTTCCGATGCCATTCAGGATATCGTAGATGCAAATTTGACCTTTAATACCGCAATAAACTACAACCCTATTACTGAGCTGATGGACTTTGGTAACAAATTAATACAAGCCGTGGGCAGCATGTGGGAAGAAGCGATTATATTGTCCGCTGTTGCTGCTGGTTTTGCAGGCATTTGCGACAGCACATCACCAGGCGGTGTGGTAATACAAGCGGTATTGACTTGGGTGAAAAGTATCGTGATGTTGCTATCATCGCTGTTATTAGGGCCTGGCGCGATTTTGTCTTTTTATGTGCCCTTGTATCCTTTTGCTATATTTACCTGTGCAGCCGTTGGGTGGCTTGTAATGGTTATTGAAGGTGTGGCAGCTGCGCCACTGGTTTGCATGGGCTTAACACATCCGGAAGGGCATGATTTTCTGGGTAAAGCAGAACAGGCTTTAATGCTGTTTTTGGGTATTTTCTTGCGCCCTGCGCTGATGATTATTGGGCTGATTGCTTCTATGGTGCTGTCGTTTGTTGCTTTTCATATGTTAATCACTGGGTACACAGGCGTAATAGGCAGTTTCGCTACCCAAAGCGGCGTTCACCTGGGTGAAATCAGCGGTGAGAGTAACTTTTCTCAATTTATTTGCGGCGTTTTGTTGATGGCGACTTTTGGCATCTTTACGCTTGAAATTATTGAGCAGTCTTATAAGTTAATTTATCAGCTGCCCAATAACATTATGACCTGGATTGGCGGTCAACGTACTGGAGAAGACTTTGGCCAAATGGCATCGCAACTTAAAAGTGGTGTTTCTAGTACGGCAGGCAGTCTTTCACAAGGTGGAAAAGGGCTTGATGATGCAAACTCGGGTATGGTGAGTGGTATTGCTGCGGCCAAGAAGGTAGCGGATGAAGATGCTGAGAAAATGATTGAGGGTGGCTGATACCCTGATATGGTAATGTGATTTCCGTGGACTTTATATGAACGAAAAGTTATTTGAGCAAGTTAAAAATATTTTAGTGTCGCGTTTTGCGATTAATCCGGCGTCTATTCATTTGCAAACGAATTTGCAAAAAGAATTGAAATTGGATTCGATGGACGCGTTAGATTTGCTGCTGGCAATCAATGAAACATTTTCGATTCGTCTTCCTGAGCAAAGCTTGGAAAATATCAATACAATTTCAGACTTGCTTGAGGCGATAGTGAAAAACAAACGCGGCATTTAAGCCGCGTTTAAATCAATTCAAATCGTAGATGGCCATTTTTTTGCGTAATGTGCCACGGCTAATACCTAAAATAATTGCCGCTTTGCTTTGATTATTGTTCGTCAGCTTCAAAACCATTTCAATAAGTGGTTTCTCAACTTCAGTCAATACCATGTTGTATAAATTAGCGGGCGTTTGGCCATCCAATTTTGCGATGTATTGTTGTAAGGTTTGGTTGACGCTTTCTTGCAAGCTTAATGCTTCGTTTGCTTGCATATCTGATGTCAATGTAACAAGTGTATTATTCATTGTTTGCGCTGCTCCGTCCAAGGTTCTGACTCCTCGTGTTGATTAAAAATTAAACTCATCCTGGCTACTGGTGGATCATTATATCACCAACTTTTTCGATCACAAGAGTAAAATCAAAAAAAATACAAAATATTTAAAAATGATTGTACGCTTTGTACGCCTCGCATTTTTCCTGTCGATTTTTATCTGAGATTTAAAGATTCGTCAGTGTTTTATCACTTATTTCTGGGTAAACGTACGCTTCTGATTGCATTTCAATTAAGCGAGACAAGGTTCGTTGAAAGGGTTGTTGTGTATTGTCGCCGCGATAGATTTCATCAATTGGAACGGCGGATGAAATAATTAATCGACAGTGGGCATCATATAAAATATCGACCAAATAAATAAATGACAAAATAAGATCGTTTTCAGTTGATTTCAGGGCGCTGAGATTTTCAATCATGACGGTGTGAACCATTTTGGTCAGTGCTAGATAATCATTTTGTGAACGGGGGCGGCCGCAAATCACCGAAAAATCAAACCAGATCACGGAAGCCGCTTGTTTGATGATTGGAATTTTACGCTCATAAATAGTGATGGGGTCGTATTCGACGGCCGCGCCATTGGAAAAATGAATAAATGCATTTTCCATGTTTTGTTGCGCCGTTAGATTCAATGGAAAATAATAAACGCCTGTATTGTGAATGTGTTGTTTACGATAATCCATTTTTGAATGCAAATGCACGACTTCCGTATTTTCCTCAATTAATTGAATGGCTGGCAAGAATCGTTCGCGCTGCAGGCCTTCCTTGTACAGCAAATGGGGTGGAATATTGGAGCTTGTTACCAGCGTTACGCCATTTGCAAACAGATGCAGAAACAGTTCGCCTAAAATCATGGCGTCAGCAATGTTCGATACAAAAAATTCGTCAAAGCAAATGACGTCCGCTGTTTGCGCTATTTTTTTGGCAATGACAGCCAATGGATTTTTTATTCCTTGTATGGAATGCAAGTCTTCATGCATGCGCAACATAAATTGATGGAAGTGCAATCGTATTTTGGGAACCTCAAGACAATGGTATAGGCAATCCATCAGAAATGTTTTGCCAATCCCAACGCTACCCCATAAATATAATCCTTTGATCGGCTTTTTAGATCGAAATAAATTAAGCAGGCTTTTTTTATTTTTTGCGCTTGCAGTTAATGCCAGGAAAATCGTTTCTAGTTTCTCAATGATGGGATATTGCCGATCATCGGGCCGAATGTGCCCGGCATTAATTTCTTGTTGGTAATATTCTTTGGGGGTCATGCCAATCTCAATGCAATGGTTCCCAATCGTTTTCCCAGCGTGCGACAAATTACTTTTTCTTGTTCGCTCATCGCTTGATCGCTGTTTGTGCCGGCCATGTGACTGGGTCCGTAGGGGGTGCCGCCTGCGGTTGTGGTAAACAAAGCGGTTTCGCTGTACGGCACGCCAACAATAATCATTCCTTGATGCAGTAGCGGCAATTGCATGCTTAAAATCGTGGATTCATGGCCGCCATGCAAACTCGCTGTTGAGGTAAAACAGCCAGCGGGCTTGTTGATTAAGGCGCCAGATTGCCATAATGCACCTGTGCCATCTAGGAAATATTTTAATGCGGCGGCCATGTTACCAAATCGAGTAGGGCTGCCAAGCGCTAATCCTGCGCAATTTTTTAAATCGTCGATCGTTGCATAGGGCGGACCTTCAGCGGGAATGGCGGGTTCAGTTGCTTCTGACTTTGCTGATACAGCCGGCACAGTTCGAACGCGCGCTTCGATGCCCTCAATAGATTCAACGCCACGCGCAATTTCGTGCGCCATTTTGGCGGTATTGCCCTTTAATGAATAGTATAAAATGAGGATGTAGGGATTCATTATTTCTCCATAATAATCGAGAGCGAAATTGATTGAGTGATGGTATCATATTTTTGAATATTACGAAGGGAATCGCTATGCAAAAACCTTGGTTGTTTTTGAAAACCCTCGCTGTTCGTTTTTTCTCGGATCAGTGTCCAATGCGCGCAGCATCGTTAACATTAACGACATTGCTATCCATCGTTCCCTTGATGATTTTTACATTTTATTTATTATCTTTTTTCCCCTTGTTGAATCATTCTGGTGTGCAAATAGAGCAATTTATTGTAACGCATTTTGTTGCGAGTTCTGCGGCAGTCATTTCACAATATATGCAAGATTTTTTATTGCATGCTCATATTTTATCTTGGATGAATGTGCTTGCTTTGATTTTTATTGCTGCACTGTTGATTTTCAATATTATTGATACGGTGAATGGCGTGTGGCATATAAAAACACATCGCCATTGGGCGATTTCATTTTTTTTATACCTGGTGTTGATATTTATTGCACCACTTATCTTAGCGTTGTTGTTACTGGCGGGCTCGACAATTTCATCCTTGTTTTTATTGTCGCACCTTGTAGAAGTTGATGTTGTGCAGAAACCCTTTATGTCGGTCACGCCATTTTTGATAGAGTGGGTAGCGTTTAGTTTATTTCATTGGATTATGCCAAGTTGTCGGGTATATTTCCGTTACGCTTTGATGGCGGGATTGATTACGACGCTGCTATTTGAAATGGCGAAATGGGGGTTTGCTGAATATCTTCATTATTTTTCAACCTATCAATTAGTGTATGGCGCGCTTGCAACGATCCCTATTTTTTTTATCTGGATGTATATGAGCTGGCTTATTGTTATTTTGGGCGCATTAATTTGCAATATGCTGCAGTCGCGTCAACTTTATAAAGGGGAACTACTTTGAAAACCAGAATCATCACCGCCCTTATTTTATTGCCCTTAGCTTTAGCAGCCATTATTTTCTTGCCGCCTGTTTCGTTTTCCGTTTTGCTTGGCGCGATGATTATGGTTGGCGCCTGGGAATGGTCTTTATTAGGGGGCATCACCGATAACAAATCCCGTTTGATTTATGTGGCGTGTGTCTTAATGAGTTTGTGGCTTCCCATACTTTTTTCACCTATGTTCTTGCTATTTCTTGCTATGTTAATTTGGCTTTGGATGCTGGTTGCCATTATCAATTATCAATACAATGGATCAGGTGCTGGCTTTCAATTTTCAGCAGTGCGCTTGCTGTCAGGTGTTGTTGTGTTGGTCGCCACGTGGGTGAGTATTAGCACGTTAAAAAGCTTTCCGAATTTTGGACCGGGTTGGTTAATACTCACGTTATTCATTATTTTCGGTGCGGATATTGGTGCTTATTTTGCGGGTAATTTTTTAGGAAAAAACACATTGTGTTCTCGCGTGAGCCCTAAAAAAACACGCGAAGGCTTTGTCGGCGGTATTTTATTTTCCGTGTTAATTGCGGCTATCGGCGGATTATTTTTAGCCTTGACGTGGCAACATTATTTATATTTATTGATTTTGTCTGTCTTTACGGCTTTATTCTCCGTTGTGGGTGATTTGGGGGTCAGTTTATTGAAAAGAATCTCGGGCATCAAAGATTCCGGCAAATTTTTTCCGGGGCATGGCGGTATGTTAGACCGCATGGACAGCGTTGCTGCGGCCACTGTTTTTTTTGTATTTTTCGCGCTTTTTTTTGGATTATAAATGATGCATTCAATTACCATTTTAGGCTCAACCGGTTCAATTGGCCAAAGCACCTTAGATATTATCGCGCGCCATCCCGATCGATTTCGGGTTGAAGCATTAACAGCACATAAAAATATTGCATTGTTGTTTCGGCAATGCGTGCAATTTAAGCCACGTTTTGCTGTACTAAAAGATGAAAAACTGGCACTCCAATTAAAAGAAAAGTTACGTGAAGAAAAAATAAAGACAGACGTATTGTTTGGAATTGATGCGATAGCACAATTGGCGGGCGACAGTGCTTCCGATACAGTTGTTGCAGCGATTGTGGGCAGCGTGGGATTGTTGCCGACTTTAGCTGCTGTAAAGGCGGGCAAACGTATTTTGTTGGCCAATAAAGAATCATTGGTGATGGGGGCGAATCTATTTATGCAGATGGTGCGTGACCATGGCGCAACATTATTGCCCATTGATAGCGAACACAACGCGATATTCCAATGCCTGCCTGACAATTTTTTGCCCGGGAAAAAATTAGCCGGCGTGCAATCACTTATTCTCACTGCTTCAGGCGGCCCATTTCGAACAACGCCGATTCAGGAATTAAAAAACATGACACCCATGCAAGCGATTGCGCACCCTAATTGGCAAATGGGTCCCAAAGTGTCTATTGATTCCGCTACGATGATGAATAAAGGATTGGAAGTGATTGAGGCATTTTGGTTGTTTGGGCTACCGATTGAAAATATTCAAGTGCTTATTCATCCACAAAGTATTGTCCATTCTCTGGTTACATTTGATGACGCTTCTTTCTTAGCGCAAATGGGTTGCCCTGATATGCGTATCCCGATTACGCATGCGCTAGCTTGGCCGGACCGTATTGTTTCAGGAGCAAAAAAATTAGATTTGGCAGCGATTGGGCGGCTTGATTTTGAGCCTGTTTCGTTGGATCGCTTTCCTTGTGTGCGTTTGGCGTACCAGGCATTAAAAGCGGGGGGAACAGCAACCGCCATTCTCAACGCAGCAAACGAGATTGCTGTTGAAGCATTTTGCAACCATCAAATTCGATTTGATCAAATTTCAACACTGATTGATGCAGTAATGCAACAAGCTGATATTGTTGATGCAAGTGATTTAAATGCAATCCTCAGCGCGGATCGAGAAGCGCGCGAATTTACTACGCAAATCATAAAAGAATCGGTATACTCACTGCCAATCAAATAAAGTAGATTCGAAGGATACTTTTCAATGTCTCGTCATAAACGTATTGGCACGCTAACGGCCGTTTTATTGTTCATCTCAACTTCAATTTTTGCTGATGCTTCCTTTGTTGTTCGTCATATTCAAGTACAAGGATTGCAACGCGTTAGTAATAGCGTTGTCATGACCGCATTACCATTGCACGTAGGGCAAATGTATACGGAAGCAGAAGGCAATCAAATTATTGCTGACCTGTTTCATACTGGTTTTTTCAGTGACGTACAATTACAGCGTCAAGATAGTACTTTGGTTATTCACGTTGTTGAGCGCCCAACAATTGATTCGATTACAATTACGGGAAACAAATCAATTAAGGCCAAACAACTAAAACCTGTTTTAAGAAAGTTAAATATTGTGGTCGGCGATACATTTGATCCATCCGATTTGCATTCGATTGTGCTTGGTTTGCAACAACAGTATGCGATGTTAGGGCATGCTGGTGCCGCTGTTACACCCACAGTGAAACAGTTGTCCCGTAATCGCGTGGCGATTCATATCGTTATTCAAGAAGGCAAAGCTTCTATTGTTCGTGAAATCCATATTTCGGGCAATAACGCGTTTTCAGAACATGAATTATTAGATCAATTTAAATTAACAACTCCCAGTATTTTTACTTGGTTTAATCATAATGACCGCTATTCCAGCATGCGTTTAAATGAAGATATTCAAAGCTTGCAAGAATTTTATTTTAATCATGGTTATTTAGAATTTCATATTGTTTCTCAGGATGTCAAAAAATTACCGAACAGCAAAGGCGTTGATATTAATATTAGCGTATCCGAAGGGCCTGTTTACCACGTTAGCGGTTATCAATTAGCGGCTATAAAATTGCCGGAAGCGCTAAAGCCGCGCGTTATGTCTATTTTATCGCAAATTAAAACAGGCGCGGTATTTTCCAAGTTAGAAATTGTAAGTTTAAACAAACAAATCGGCGATTATTTAGCGGATCATGGTTATGCTTTCCCTACGATTAACCCAGTCCCTAATTTAAATCACACTACACATGAAGTTTTTTTGGTTTATAACATTGAAAGTGGTGCGCGTATTTACGTTCGCAATATTCATATTATTGGTAACACACGCACAACAGGTATTGTTGTCCGTACTCAATTACGTCAGATGGAAGCGGCACCCTATTCATTAAAAGAAGTAAAAGAATCAAAACGGAATATTGCCAATTTAAGTTATTTTAATCACATTGAAGTGACAACAAAGCCAGTACCCAATAAACCCAATCAGGTTGATTTAAATTACCATGTGAATGAAGTGAGTGCGGGTCGTGCTTCTGTACAAGCGGGTTATTCCGATGTCGATGGTTTCTTATACGGCGCTAACATTTCTGATCCTGATTTTATGGGGTCGGGAAAATTCGTATCGATTGGATTTCAGCGCAGTGAATATACCTCATCTTATTCTTTGTCATATAATAATCCTTTTTATACGCCAAGCGGTATTAGCCGTGGCTACAGTGTTTATTACAATCACACCACGCCAGCAAATGTTAATTTAGAGCCGTACACAATGGATGATTACGGTACGAGCATGAACTATGGTATTCCAATGAGTGAGTACGATCAGTTAATGTTGGGCGGTGGGTACGATCATATCGATATTAGCAATGTGAATCCTTCTTTGGTTTCGCCTTCGGTAACACAGTTTTTAAGTAACAATCCTTCGCCTTATAATCAATTGAAATTAACGTCGGGTATTTCACATAGCACCTTAAATCGCGCTATTTTTGCAACAAAAGGCGATCAACAATCACTTAGTGGCACATTGGGGTTGCCCGCTTATTCATCCAGTTTAGGGTATTATCAAGCGGGCTATGATGGTCGTTTGTATTATCCATTGGCATGGGGTTTTATTCTCAGTCCCCGTCTCGTGTTAGATTACGGTAATGGTTTTGCCAATACAAATCAGTTGCCGTTCTTCAATAATTACTATGCCGGTGGTATTCAAACCTTGCCGGGTTATACAGCGAATACGTTAGGCCCTAAAAACCCCGCTAATACATCGCAGGCATTAGGGGGTAACGTAGAAACGTTGGGTCAAATGAATTTTATTTTGCCTGATTTCATTAGTCATAAAGTGAGAACATCTCTTTTTGTGGATGCAGGTAATATTTTTCAAACAAATCAAACGTCAAGTATTGGTTATGAATCAATTGAAATACAAAACTTGCGTGTGACAACGGGTATCATGGTATCATGGTGGTCGCCGTTGGGTGCGCCGCTTGATTTTAGTATTGGTTTCCCTCTCAATAAGAAACCGGGCGATCAGTTATCACCGTTTGGATTTTCATTTGGTGCGGCAATATAAAATTTTTAAAGTTAATCAAGGAGAAAGTAATGAAAAAATTAGTGTTAGTAATGTCGGCGTTTATTGCAGCTTGGTCAATGGGTGCGTTTGCTGATGGTGTGGGCGTTGTTGATATGAAAACTATTTTCAGCACATCGCCAAAAGTAAAATCAATTAAAGCAGAGTTAAGTAAACAATTTGAGCCACAAAAAAACAAACTGGAAAAAATGGGCCAAAGTTTACAAGCTGATATTGCAAAATATCAAAAAAACAAAGCTGTGATGAATCAAAAAGACATGGCTACTTTAGAAGCCAGCATCACCGCTCAAGAAACTGCTTTCCGTGCAGCACAAACTAAATTCCAACAAGATGTTTTCAACGCACAAAATAAAAGCTTAAATGATTTTATGAACAGCGTAAAAGCAGCGGTAAAAGTAGTTGCTGAAAAACAAAAATTGGATTTAGTGGTTCCAAGCAATGATGTGTTATATACAAAAACCAATACTGATATTACGCCAGCAGTCCTAAAGGATATCAAGTAAGTTTCAGTGACAGTAAGTGTGAGCGAAAGCGCGAGTCAGAAGCACGGACGTAGCGCAGCGTAGTAGGTGCCCATGTAATACTATAATGCTGCGCTTTTTACGCCATCGCTCACACCCACTTTTCAATATGCAGAGATTCCATGCCATCCTTTTCTATCCTCGATTTAGCAAAGCATATTTCCGCAAAAATAATCGGTGATGATAAAGCGGTGATCACCCAGCTTGCCCCAATCGATCGCGCAAAAAATGGCGAACTAACTTTTTTGAAAGACAAACTCCATCAGCGCTATTTATCTGAAACAGCGGCTTCTGCGGTGATATTAACCCAAGCCAATGTACAAGAATCTACAGCAACACTGCTAGTGGTAGACAATGCAGAGCTGGCTTTTGCACGCATTGCACAATTATTTAATACGCAAAAAAAACCTTTATCAGGCATTCATTCAACAGCTGTCATTGCATCCACAGCGTTAATTGATCCGTCCGCTTCGATTGGCGCCTACTGTGTGATTGGCGATAATGTCGTGATAGGGAAAAATACAATACTTTATTCAGGCGTTATTATTTCTGATGACGTGACTATCGGTTCTGATTGTCTTATTTACAGTCGCGTAACACTTTATCATGAAGTCGTTCTTGGAGATCGCGTCATTTTACACAGCGGTGCTGTTATTGGTGCAGATGGATTTGGTTTGGCTCAAAATAAAGACAGTTGGGAGAAGATTCCGCAACTGGGTTCCGTTACTATTTCAGATGATGTTGAAATTGGTGCAAATAGCTGTGTTGATCGCGGCGCATTGAATAATACTATTATTGAAAATGGCGTGAAAATCGATAATTTCGTGCAAATTTCTCATAATGTTATTGTCGGCGCGCACACCGTGATTGCAGGATGTTCTGCCATCGCAGGCAGCACGACAGTCGGCCATCATTGCGTTATTGCTGGCGCTGTCAATATTGCCGGGCATTTAACAGTTTGCCCTAACGTTGTATTGACGGGCTGTGCCGCTGTTACGAAATCGATAAAAGAACCTGGCGTGTATTCTTCAGGCACGGGATTATTACCTAATTTAGAATGGCGAAAATGTGTGGTGCGGTTTAGAAAGAAAATGTAAGCCGTGTGGGTCAGAAGCACGCACGTAGCGTAGTAAGTGCGCACATGACAATATAAAAATCTTGTAATAAACTTGCCACAGTAACACGTTTTATTAACGAGGATTAAAACATGACTGAACAAAAGAAAATTGATTATCTCGAAGTCCGAAAATATTTACCGCATCGTTACCCTTTTTTACTGGTCGATACGGTTGAATCATATGTATTGGGCGAGTCCCTTGTTGCTATTAAAAATGTGACTAACAATGAACCTTTTTTCCCTGGGCATTTCCCTAATTTACCAGTGATGCCGGGTGTCTTAATCGTAGAGGCCTTGGCGCAAGCTTCCGGTATTTTAATGTATCGAACCTTTGATCGCTATCCTTCTGTCACTGATTTATTTTATTTAGCAGGTATTGAAAATACACGTTTTAAACGCAAAGTGGTTCCGGGTGATCAATTAAAATTAAGTGTTGAAGTCATTCGCAACCGAACCAATTTGTGGAAATTTAAGGGCGAAGCGACGGTGAACGGTGAGCTCGCTTGTTACGCTGAATTTCTCAATATAAAAGCATAGCGCTCATTTTTTTAGGAACAATCATGTCCGACAGTAAATTATTGATTTCCCCTGCTGCCATTATCGATCCAACAGCAAAAATTGCAAAGAATGTTGTTATTGGTCCGTGGGTATTCATCGGTGAACAGGTCACGATTGGTGAAGGCTCTCGCATAGACTCGCATGTTGTTATTTCAAAAAACACCGTCATCGGAAAAAACAATCATATTTACGCGAATGCGGTTGTAGGAGGGGATCCTCAAGATTTAAGTTATCGCGGCGAAGAAACCTGGTTAAAAATAGGGGACGATAATATTATTCGCGAATTTGTTACTTTGAATCGCGGATCGGCCGGTGGTATTGGCACAACCAGCATTGGCAATAAAAATTGTTTCCTCAGCTATTCTCATGTTGCGCACGATGCGCATGTCGGTAATGAAACATTATTCGTCAATTGCGCGTCAATTGCGGGTCATGTGGTTGTCGATGATTATGCGATTATTGGTGCGTATTCAACTGCCCATCAGTTTACACGAATTGGCGCATACAGTTTTTTAGCGCATGGTGCGCAAGTTTCTCAGGATATTCCGCCCTTTATGTTGGTGAAAGGAACGCCCGGTATTCCCTTCGCGCTGAATTTAGTGGGATTGCGTCGACGTGGATTTTCGGCGAATACTATTAACGGCTTGAAAAAAGCATTTCGATTAATGTATCGCGAAGGCTTATCGCGCGACGCATTGGAAAGTGCATTGGCTGAATTAGCAAAGGAAACACCCGAAATCAATTTAATTATCGAATTAGCCAAAAACTCTAAACGCGGCATCGCAAGAAAGCAAAACACATAATTTCCGTGATTACTAAGGACAGGAATGAAAAGTAAAACCGCACTTTTTTTTACGCTCGGCTTATTTACGCTCTATCATCTCATTACAGCAGCAACGTTAAGTTTAAGCGATGATGGTGCTTATTATTGGGAGTGGTCACGTCATTTGGCCTTGAGTTACTATGACCATCCTCCTATTATTGCCTACTTAATTCGGATGTCGACCAGCTTATTTGGATCAAATCCCCTTGCTATCCGTTTACCTAATATCATTCTATTAGCGCTGACTTCATTGGTGATATATTTTTTATGTGATTATTTATATCATGATAAAAAAAGAAGTTTGGTCGCGGTCATTGTTTTTAATTTATTTCCTATTGTTTTTATAGGTTCAATTATTGCTTCCCCTGATGCACCATCACTGTTTTGTTATGCGCTGGGCTTGTATTTATTCACGCGTATTATTTATGAAAATAATGCAAAACTATGGTATGCGCTGGCAGTGGTAGTGGGCGTTGGTTTGTTAAGTAAGTATACGATGACCTTGTTTATTTTCAGTGTGTTTTTGGCTATTTTAACTAGCAAAGAATCAAGACAATGGTTACTGAGAAAAGAGCCGTATTGGGCTGTTTTAATCGTTCTGCTTTGTTTTACACCTGTGTTGATATGGAATTATCAACATCAATGGGTATCTTTTAAGTTTCAATTTTATGGACGTCATCACCTCCATGTAAAATGGATTCGCGCTTTGGTTTTTATTGCTTTACAGCTCTTGGTTTTTTCCCCTGTTTTTTTTATAGGTGTTATTATCGCCTGGATTAACAATATCAAAAACAAAGAAATTGTACTGCTCACGTGTTTTTGTGCGCCCTTGTTTATTTTTATTTTATTATCCTTGGTTATCGATGTCAGAATATATTGGCCAATTATGTCAACTATTCCGTTGGCGATTATTTTTGTCAGTGATTCTCGTTTATTGGGAAAAACACTGTACTGGGGATCGTTCGTGAGTTTATTGCTTTGCGGCATGATTACGATTCAAGAATATTATCCTATCATTAAAGTGAATCCGCTGAAAAAGGACCCAACAACAGATTATTATTCATGGGCGCCAGTTGCGAATGAAGTGACTGCCTTTCTAAAAAGTCCAAAAATCGATGCGAAAAATTGGTTTGTGTTTGATAACCGTTTTCAGTCAGCGGCACAAATCGCCGGTTCTGGTTTTTTTCAGCACAATTCACAAATTATTGGAAAAAATGGCATATTGGTCATGAATAGTTTTTGGCAATACGCGCCAAAAGATAGGTTTAAATGCGGCAAATTGATTTTATATAAAACGGTTGATATTGTGCGTGCTGGCCTTGTTTTTCGAAAAGGGTATATATATTTGTGTTATGACTATCGCGGGTTACGGTGACGGTTGATGTGCAACGAACTATCAGAAGCGAGCGGCGGTAGCCCTCGCGCAAATCAGGCGATACGCTATCTCTGCCACCATTTCCGACGAATTTCTCCCTGAAATGGAAACGCGATTTTTAATCTCATTGAACTCAGATTTCATATTGTCGTAGTAGGCTTTATCAGATAGTAATCTCAATATTTCCGTAGCAATTGATTCAGCTGTAGCTTCATTCTGAATAAATTCTTTGGCAATGGTTTTTTCAGAAACGATATTGCATAAAGCAATATTTTTAACTTCAATTAATTTTTTCGCCACCCAAAATGTCAGCGCTTTGAATTTATATATCACACACAGTGGTACTTGCATCAATGCAATTTCTAATGTGACCGTTCCAGAAGCGGCAATCGCCGCTGTCGTGATTTGTAATAAATCATACAGATTGTTTTGAATAACGATAATATCAGGTGGCAATATCATATCATCCCGCTTAAAGTGGTCCGCTAAAACCAATACGAATTGCGTATCAGGTTTTTGGGCGCGAATTTTTTTAACACTTTCAAGCATCACGGGTAAATGATTTTTTAATTCGCTGTTCCTGCTGCCGGGAAATAAAGTAACGATAGGGTGATCTGCTTTTAATTTAAAAAAATCATAAGCGCTATCGGGTGTCATGCTGGGTTTGACTAAGTCGCCCAGTACATGCCCCACAAAAGTGACAGGTACGCCAGCCTTTTGATAAATTTTTTCCTCAAATGAAAATAAAACAGCCATGTGGTCGACATATTTTTTAATTTGTTTGATACGACCCGAGCGCCATGCCCAAATTTGTGGGCTAACATAATATAAAACAGGAATCCCGATTTTTTTAGCATATTTCATAATGCGAAAATGTGTATCAGGAAAATCAATCAAAATAAGCAAATCAGGTTTTGTTTTTTGTAAATATTTTTTGATCGCGTGCCATGTTGACAGGATGCTGGGTAGATTGGCGATGACTTCTTGTAAACCTACAACCGCTAATTTTTCAGAATTAAATTGAATTTGCACGCCCGCTTTTTTCATGCGATCGCCACCCATGCCTGTCAATTGCACGGCAGGATCTCTTTGTAGCAGGGAATGGGCTAGGTTTGCGCCGAGTAAATCAGCGGATGATTCACCGGCGGAGATGAATATTCTTTTAGGCGTATTTGGCATTATTTTCCGTAATAATATCCGTGATTTGCATTGCGATGGCTAAAGCGCTGCGTGCTTCTTCACCTGAAACCACCGCGGGCAATTTATTAATAATGGAATTTAGGAATGCGCTGATTTCGTCATTAAGCGCATCGCCTTTCACAAAATGTTTTTCTTCAGAGTCAATATTGGGGACGCCTGGAAACATTTCGGTGTTGGCCTTCTTGCGAATGCGGCAAACATTTTTATTCATGTCGGCGTAGAGGTAAGCGTCGTGTTGAAACACGCGTAAACGCCGCACAGGAATTGAATTAATGCGGCTCGCAGTGATAGAAGCAACGCAGCCATTTTCAAATTCTATGCGCGCATTGGCGATATCGATAAAAGGCGTTAATACATTGGCGCCTGTTGCGCGAATGTCGGTTATTTTGGATTGCGTCATGGATAACACAATATCAATATCGTGAATCATTAAATCTAAAATGACTGAAATATCGCTGCCGCGCAATTTAAATGAGGTGAGTCGTTGCGCTTCAATAAAAAGGGGATGTGATAATTGTGGTTTTATAAATTGAAAAGCGGGGTTAAAGCGTTCAATATGACCCACTTGCAATACCACTTTATTTTTGTTGGCAATTTGAATGAGAGCGTCAGCTTGATCAATGGTTGTGGTAATGGGTTTTTCAATAAAAACATGAACACCGTTTTCAAGAAAAAATCGGGCAATATCAAAATGAGAGGCAGTTGGGGTTGCAATCGTAACGGCATCCACTTTATTAGCCAGTGATTGATAATTATTAGTTGCAGTAACGGCGTATTTTTCTGATAATTCTTTTGCGTGATTTGCATCGATATCGCAAACAGCAACCAGTTGAGATTGGGCCAAGGTCGCCAATTTTTCAACATGGTATTTACCGAGGTAGCCTGTGCCGATAACGGCTGTTTTAATCGTGCTCATGTTATTGATCTTAGTTCACTATTTTGGCGTAGTGTGTCATTTTTACGGAGCGAATTCAATGGAACGATACATTGCGTTAATTGCAGGTGTTGATGAAGCAGGGCGTGGCCCTTTGGCAGGGCCGGTTGTGGCTGCTGCTGTGATACTCAATCCGGCTGATTTTATTGTCGATTTAGCCGATTCAAAGCTATTAACTGAAAAAAAACGCGAATTATTATACCCAGAAATCATTAAACGCGCACTTTCGTACGGTATCGGCCAGGCTTCTGTTGCTGAAATTGATAGTATGAACATTTTGCAAGCAACTTTATTGGCAATGCGACGTGCTGTGACTCAATTAAGCGTAACGCCGGATCAGGTGTGGGTGGATGGGAATCAAGACCCGCGCTGTGATTACCCAACACGATTGATTATTGGGGGAGATGCATTAGAACCCTGCATTTCAGCGGCATCGATTTTAGCGAAAGTAACGCGGGATCGTTTAATGTATGAATTGGATGCGCAGTATCCTGGTTACGGTTTGGCAAAGCACAAGGGCTATGGTACAAAAATTCACATGGCCGCACTGAAATCATTGGGCGCGACAGAATGCCATCGACAGTCATTCCGGCCGGTGCGTGAGTGTGGGCTTTGCGATGTCCTGGTGAATTAGCGCGGCCCTCACATTACTGCGTGGCGAAAATTCGTATCCGCTCCAAATTTCAAGGCGAAGAAAAATGGAGCGAATATGAAAATGCTTTTAAAATCACAAAAATCCACAACGCTAATGCTGATTTTTTATAAAAATCAGCATTAGCGTTGTTAATTTCTCGTTTTTTTGATAATTTGTAAAAAATATATTGTGATCAGTCATGATCCTATCAATAGAAAAAAAGATAATATAGAGATTATTTTCTGGAAAGATTTTTTAAAAAAACCATGGGAAGATAAAATAGTATTATAAGCAGCTCAGAAGTGGGGGCGGAAGCCCTCACGTGAACATGGAATATATTTTTTACAAAACAGAGGTTCCTATGAACAACCCATTATCCATTCTCGTCCTCTGCGGCGGGCAATCCACCGAGCATGATATTTCATTGTTATCAGCTAAAAACATTATCGAGCGATTAGATAAAAACAAATATTCCGTTTCTGTTGTGAAAATTAATCACGATGGACAATGGCTTTATTTTAAAAACGCAGCGGAATTTTTCTCCGGTGCGCAATCAGCATTAATGTATATTATTCCTGGCGATAAAAACCCATTTCAAACTGAGGATCAGGCAATCCATGTCGATTGTTTATTCCCCGTTTTACACGGCACAAATGGCGAAGATGGCACTATTCAAGGTTTATTTGAATTACTGCAAATACCTTTTGTTTCAGGTGATTATTTGGGATCTGCGATTGCAATGGATAAAGACATTGCAAAACGATTAATGCGCGATGCATCAATCCCAGTGGTTGATTGGATTAAAGTAAGAAAATCAGAAAAAATAAATTACGCAGAGGTAAAAAAACAGTTGGGCGATATTTTATTTGTTAAGCCAAACAGTTTAGGCTCTTCTGTGGGTGTTCATAAAGTCACTGATCAATATTCATTTGATGCTGCAATAAAAGATGCATTTCGCTTCGATGAATATGTTTTAATTGAACGTGCGATGATTGGCCGTGAAATTGAGTGTTCTGTTTTAGGGAATGCCAATCCAAAGGCATCGTTACTGGGTGAAATTATTAATCACACAGAATTTTATTCTTACGATGCAAAATATGTCGATGGCGCTGCTTCAACGGTTAGCATACCGGCAGAACTATCGTCCAAAACCATGTCAGCAGCACAAGACATGGCGATTACCGCATTCAAAGCATTGCGATGTGTTGGCATGGCGCGCGTGGATTTCTTTTTAATGAGCGATGAGCGATTGTTTATTAATGAAATTAATACTATTCCTGGCTTTACGAATATCAGCATGTATCCCAAAAATTGGGAGGCGAGTGGCTTGTCGTATGTGCATTTACTCGATGAATTAATTCAGCTGGCGATAGAGCGTCATACATTTAAGCAATCGTTGAGTAGAGTGTATTAATAGTAGGGCGATTTATCTATGCCGCCTTCTTGCATCAATGGTTAACCCTAATCCAACGCTGCCAAATGCATCCCCTTGAACGATCTCTGCTTGCGGGAATAATTGATTTATTGTGTTGCGAATCAGGGGGATTTTCGTTGATCCGCCGGTATAAAAAATAGCATCGATATCATTAAAATTAACACCCGCTTTACTGACGGTTTCTTTTATTGTGTTAATAATTTTTTCTAATTCTGTAGAAATAGATTCGTTAAAAGTATTCTGTGAAATCAATACAGATAAATTATTTTCAATAAACGATAAATCAATATGGGATTCTAATAAATCACTTAATTTTTGTTTTGTTATTTCAACGGTATTGAGAATTTTATGGCCGGCACGTTTTTGGAGTACATCAATCAGCCGTTCAATTAATTCTTTTTCGTAAGCAACGGATCGAAGCTCGCGAATATGTGAAATTGTTTTTGGGTCGTAGAGGCCTGTTAATAAATGCCATGTTGTTAATGCATGATAATAGGATGAAGGGAAGTCAATATCGCTACTGGATCCTTTCATTAAACTGCCTAATCCTAATAATGGCATGATTGAATGCATACTTAATTTTTTATCAAAATCTGTGCCGGCAATATGAACTCCGCAATTGGCTAACACATCGTCTGTGCGATCACATTTTTCCGCGTTGGGATGTAAACGTATGACGGTAAAATCAGATGTGCCGCCTCCCATGTCAATAATCAAAGCGAGTTGTTCTTTTTGTATTTGTGTTTCATATGATAACGCAGCAGCAATAGGCTCAAATTGAAATGAAATATCTGTAAAGCCTACTTCACGTGCTATTTCTTCTAAGGTGTTTTGAGCGAGTTTGTCTTTGCTGTCATCATGGTCATGAAAGTGGACAGGTCGACCCAATACAACTTGTGTTAATTCATGTTCTAATTTATTTTCAGCTTTTGTTTTAAGATTTTTAAGAAAATGTCCCAGAATGTCGGTGTAAGAAACTGTTTCGTTAAAAACAACTGTTTTTTCCTTCATTAAAGAAGAGCCCAAAACAGATTTCAATGACATCATGAGCCTGCCGGGCACACCTTCTAAATAATGATTGATGCCTTGTTGACCGAATACCCATTTCTTCAATTCCATGTCGCAAAATAGGGCCGAGCGAATGGCGGGCTTGTCATTTTCGAGCGAAACCAGCTGACATGCATTATCCTTAACTATGCCAATGGTCGAGTTGCTGGTACCAAAATCAAGGCCGCAAAATGCGTTCATTGCTATCCTCATCGCTTAGAAAAGCAGGTGATTCTATAAGTGATTATAGGCAATAGCAATACCCTATAAAAGTGCGCGGATATCTAGGGCGCCCGCATTAAAATTTAAACAAATTAAAGGAATGATAAATTGTCTTTGGATGATTATTCAGAGGTGTTTTTGAAACTCGCCGTAAACCCATCCATGGGGTCTCGTCATTGGCCGTCCGGGCCAATGACGGTTTCAAAAACACCTCTTTCATAATCATCCACGCCAAATTTATCATGCTTAATTTTAATTAAAATCACTTTAATGCGAAGTTTAGAACGCGCAATGAAGCAGTGAGTGTGTGCGAAGGTGACGGAGTGTGTTTGGAAAGCGTGATTAGCATGGATGCTAATCTCGAGTCCCCATGGATGGGTTCACGACGTCTTTCCAAACACACTCCTCACCTGAGTACTAAACG
>JAPLRF010000070.1 GCA_026399315.1 Gammaproteobacteria bacterium | reverse complement strand
TCCCCATCATATTTTAACTGGCCAAAAACACAATGAAAAAACGTGGGATGAAGTTGATGCCATGAGCATTACAGATCCAGGATATAAAAAGCGCATCGTAATTTTCTCGCAGTTGGTTGGATGGTCGCAACGAAATGCGGCGGAGCCCTGCCGACAAGATATTCGCCAGGGCACTTACTATCTGACTGAAAAAAAAGAGCCTCGATCTCGCCCGCGTCGTTTTAATGACTGGAATTCTACTCAAGATTTTGTTCGTAATTCCGTCGTTGATGCCTCGCTTATTGATTCGTCGGTTATTGACGGTATTGGATATAAATTTGCGGGGGAGTGCATGACGTGGGGCAGGGGTGGATGCGTGCAGGAGGAGCGACGGTTCGTGCGCGGCCCCTTTTTTCAAAACTTATGTCGAACAAAAAAGTCACACTTGGAAAACTTATTGCGCCCGCGAAATCACATCAGTCTCGCCGCTGTGCGGTGATGTGAGATAGTGCTGGAGAAACTCAGTGGCATTTTCTGCTGCTCTTGGTGTCCAACATGATTTGATGTATGCGGTTGCTAATTCTTTATGTTTCCAAGTGCCCGACGTGTTTGCCCACCAGCGTAACCACTGAACTTTGATCTTGGGGCGAGAAACACCGTCGGCGACCATCCATTTAACTTGCTCGCGTGCTTTGCGCAGCGTTCTAGGGTGCGGAACAATACGCAAAATATCCTGTGATTGATTGATTGATTGATTGATTGATTGATTGATTGATTGATAATAAGTTTCTTCCCACATCTCTCATTATTCAAGCAATAATCAGGTAGAGCGTTAACTATCGCATCATCATTCACAGGTGCTACGTTGGTATTATCCACCATTTGCGTTGGCGGATATTCAAACCCTAAAAAATGAAAACCAGATTCAATTTTACCGATCCGGGTTTTTCTTTTGGATAAAGTTAATTGTCTTTCTTGTAGCACATTCATCATGCTCAGTTCCCAGCGATTTAATTGTCGTTTCGTTTTACATAAAATTAAAACATCATCTTGAAAGCGCAGATAGGGGCCCTGACGCAGTGACAATAACGCGCGTCATTTTTTTTGGCATATAGTAAAATGGCAACAATGATTTTTCAATAATACGCACATCCAAGGAACTGGCACCCTTAGTGATAGCTTCTCTAAGCGCTTCTTTTTCCAAACCCAGGATGGTAGATTCGCTGTTTTCATCTAAATTAACGATGGTGTCGATTGTGGCAGAAATTTCAGCTAAGGCAGCACCATAGGCATTTGCAACTTGATAATGTTTTGGTCGAACAAAGTTTTCACCCAATAAATTCTCGGGAATGTTTTGTGAGCCGCCGCCTACTAAAACAATGGGTAATTTTTCATGGTCTGTCATTGTGTTTATTACCGCTGAAATTTTATGTAAGTACTCCTTCATTATTGTTTCAGCCGCCGTAAAATTCAAATCAGGAATCACGCCATTAGGATGTTGAAGATTGAGTAACACATTTCCAACATCAAATAAGGTTAAATACTTTCCCAAGAATGTTTTGCTTTGAGAAAATATTTTTGCTCCTATGCTTTCTGATTCTATTGTATATTCCCCCGAATTTTCATGAATAATACTGCCTCCGCCTAAAGCCAAGGCGTGAATATCGGGCACCAAAAAATTAAATGGAATACCCGAAATAACAGAACCAAGAGATGAATAGCGTGGAAAACCATTTTCAACAATGCCGATATCGGTTGACGTTCCGCCAATATCGACAACAATGGCATTTCTTAAATGAGTCAATTTACATGCGCCAACAAGAGAATTGGTAGGGCCGGATGAAATTGTTTTGACGGGAAATTCAATAGCTTCATCTAATGAAAATAAAGTGCCATTATTCTGTGTGATTAATACCGGGCAGTGAAAGCCCATGTCATTTAGTGTTTTTTGCAATGTAATAAAGTTTTTCTTTATTACTTTTTTAAGCGCAGCGTTAATGATCACGCTGTTTTCACGCTCTATAAAATCCAATCCACCCAGCTGGTGTGACAAAGTAATGGGCATGGCACAGGCCAGTGGAATTTTTTGAGTGATTATTTCTCGTACCCGCTTTTCTTCGCTTGGATAAAGGGGTGAAAAAGTTCCTATGACAGCCAATGATTCAGCGCCTGCTTCTATAAGCTGATTAACAGCCATAATGATTTCAGATTCTTGTAATGGCGTAATTTCTTTATTATCGAATTCACGTCCACCTGATACGGTTTTATATCCTGCCAATATAATGTTTTTATGAAGATCTGGGAAATCAGATGCGGGTGCTAAGTCAGGCTGATGACCAGCAAGACGTAACACACCAACACGATAAAGAGATTTTAATTCAAGCAAACTATTAACTGCTAATGTAGTGCCAATATGTATGCTTTTACAATATTCCCTGTTAATCATGTGTTTCTCAATAAAATAATTTAACCCGTCTGTGACGCATTGGTTTAATTCCTTTGTGATTAAAATTTTACGTGAATCGATAAGATAATCGTTGCTATCGACCAATGCAAAATCAACCGTGGTACCACCAACATCAATACCAATGCGGCATTGGTTTATTTTTATCTTTTTTTGTCCTAACATATTATTCTCCGAAATATTTTTTTATGCTTCATCTACGACATAACGCGTCACGGGCTTATTGGTCTTTTCCAGCCAGAAAGAGGGTGCTGATATTCGCAAAATAGCTACTTTAAGTCCGTATTTCAATGATTCTGTTGTGATAGGCATCCCGCTTTTCACGTCAATCAATGTAATGATATCTGGACTTTCTGCGATAATTTTGTTGTCTAATTTGACCAGCAAAAATTCATTCTGAAAATAAATTTTGATCGTTTTGTTTTCCACTGTTTGCATCAAAACATGTCCACTTAAAAAACCGCCTTTCACATCATGAAAAACATTTTCAATTCTGCAGATTGCAAGTAAATCTGCAAAAACGTTTTCAGAAAATGCAGATAAGTTTTGCCTATTGTCGATTAATTTTTTTCCTAACGCTAATGCCCGTGAAATACTTTTAGTGATGGTGTAATCCGCTACTCGCAAAGCGTCCTTACCAGTAAAAATAAAAGAAGCCACCGCAGCGTAGGATCCGAATTGATTGACTATTTCTCGAGCCTGATTTTCAACTTGTTCGATATCATCCACATTAATCGTCACGCTATTTCCGTGACAATCCGCCAGAATTGTTGGATTAGGCGGGTATTTTAAAACAGCGGGTTTACACAGTGTCATTTTTGGAAAAGCCCTGCCGATTAAATCCGCATCTAAAATGGATAGCTGATGCTTTGATGCAAGTAAAAAAGGGGTTAGCGCATTACAACCGCCAATTTCCGCTGGCATTAAAATAATTTTTTTGTTTGGATAATAGTCTTGAATTTTAAACAGCAAGGTTTCAAATAATTTAATGTTGGGAATTTTTTCTATCATGACAAGGGGTGCGCCAATAAAAGCAACGGGAACAATAACGCAATGCTCATTTATTTCTGCTGGCGTAATCATTTTTGCCGGGCCATATATTTCCAGTTGCTGTTTTACCAACCCAGATAAAATTTTTGTATGACCTCCGCCGCCAGATCCTAAAATCATTGCGCCGACAGATAATGCATCTATATCATTTTTATGAATTGTGAACATATTCGCCTCATTTTAGTTGCCAAAATATTGCTTTGATTGATCGGAGCCTAAGGGTTCAGATTGCATTTTTACGCTTGCAATCTTGACGTGACATACTTGATACGCAACTGGAATAGCGCGATCTGGTTTTGTCTCGTGGTGAAAAATTCCGTGCTTTTTTGCGAGCTTGGCTAGCCTATAATATTCATCAACAGTGCAATGATCATGATCAACGTCAGTGTTTACTTTCTCTTCATCTTCTGGCAGTTCTGAAAATTCCGTACGACACTGATCACGCATTTCACCGCTTGCCTGTTCTGGCACGGGGGGATGGCCTGCTGCGCAACTTAAAATTAATGCTGCAATGTCTTTTTTTTGAAAATTTTCAATAAACAAATGTGGATCGGGATTTGAATAGAAATCTTCATGTGGAATACAGCTAAGTGTTTTTAATAAAAAACTAAGCATTTCAAATGCAATAGCCGCTTTTTCTGAGCCAGGCGCATTCTCTTGAATGCGTATCCCTTGTGCTGATATTTCCAAATGTTTTTGTTGTTTCATCGTATCGATAGTGAAGTTGGTAATGCGCAATCACTTTTTTATCTTCAGTTAATCTTTTTAAATTTACTATCAGCAGAGAGCGATATTGTTTTAGAATAAAAAACATTATTTTGCATGACACGTAAAAGGGTAATAGTGGCGTTTGACAATGACTTGCGCTGATATATAAATTAGATTGAGAAGATGTATATTTTCGCATTATTTCATCAAAGAAATCAGTTTCATTAAATAAGGCTGAAAAAAAATCAAAAGTAGTCGTCGCAACACATTTCCTTGCTTCCTTTACCTTTTTCTCTCGTTGCGTTTTGGATGAGATTTCTCCGGAGAGTAATTCCGGGTTTGCTTTTCTGGATAATGTACAGCCATTGAGATCGAGCACGTTGTCTGCTGTAAAAGTTAAAATGTGGCAGGCATTGAGAAATTTTATTTCGTCTTCTGTCAGTTGTGAATTGCCTTGCACCTTCAAAAATAACATTAACAAATGTGCGCTATAGAGTTGGCAAACATTGTCGCCAACCAATGGGTCTAAGCTCAGCAAAATAGAGTGCAGGTCTTTTAGTGAAGTGTCTGTAGTAATAATGGTGCGCATAAAAATTTCCTCAAAATGGTTATATGGACGTTAATTTCTTTTATGATGAAATTAAGTCGCCAACCGCTTTTAAAGTAATTTGAATGGCAAGAATCGCCTAAAAAAGCTGCGCAATCGCTAAAAATAATGCAATTTTTTTCGACGACGTTAAGCATGTGATTCTCGTTGTTTGGATGTACTCCTGTAATGTTACAGGAGTACATCTAGATGTCAACTGTTTTGTTAGAATATTTCTAAAGGAGGTGATCATCATATTTAAATGGATTTGTTCACTGTGCCCAACACTGTGTGTTTGATAATACGTGTGTAAAAAAACAGCCTGGAAGAGCGCCTTAATGCGATGTGCTTGTGTGTGATGCGATGATGTTGGAGGTGGTAAGTGATGCGACTCCCTTGTTTTTTGTAAATTAACTATCATGAAAATAAGTACCAATGTGATAAAAACGCCGCATCTTGATTGGTGATGGGTATATCGCAGTACTAACAGAATAATGTCATCCATTGTGTGCCTTGAATAACATGTTTCTGTGTTTCTACTTCATCGCATGCATTCCTTTTAGCATTACCAACGCCTCATACAACTGATAATCACTTTTTGCCAATGCCAGCGTTGATTTTTGCTGTTCCTTAATTAATGTTTCTTCAGTTGCGTTAGATTTATTTTCAATGTGATTGTCATAATTGGCTTCACCAAAATCTAGCCCGCCATTACTTTGTTTTGCATCAACCGACATTTCCTGAACAATCACGTCCGGCTTAATACCGCGCGCTTGAATTTCGCGACCAGCAGGCGTGTAGTACAGCGCTGTTGTCAATTTTAATCCCGTGTCTTGCGTGATCGGAATAACGGTTTGCACTGAGCCTTTTCCGAAACTACGTGTACCCATAATAATAGCGCGTTTATAATCCTGTAAGGCACCTGCTGTAATTTCAGAAGCAGAAGCGGAGCCACCGTTAATTAATACGATCATGGGCACGTGCGGGATCATGTCGTCGTCATGCGCTTTAAAAGAAATAGAGGAATCTGGCACGCGGCCTTTTGTGTAAACAATTAAGCCTTGATGTTGAGTGGTTTCACTTTTATCTAAAAATAAATTCACCACGTCCGCGCTGACATCCAACAAACCGCCGGGATTGTTGCGTAAATCTAAAACAAGCCCTTGTAATTGTCCTTGCGATTCATTTTTTAATCGGGTAATTGCCTCGCGTATTTGCGATACAACAGGGCCTTGAAAAAGTGACAATTGCACATAACCATATCCAGGCGATAATAATTTCGACGTAACGGCTTTGACCTTAACCACCTCACGTACGATTGGAATAATTAATGGTTTAGCGACGCCTTTACGTTGAATGCTTAAGGTGACGGTGGTGCCTGGCTTCCCTTTAATGTAGTTAATGGCTTCATTCGTTGTCATGTCTTGGATCAATTTGCCATTCACTTTGTAGATAATATCGCCGGGCTTTAATCCTGCTTTTGCGGCAGGGCTGCCATTGATGGGGCTGATGACGCGAAGCATGTCTCGCTCAGTGGTTAATTCAACGCCGATACCCACAAATTCGCCAGACACAGTCGTTTCTAAATTGGTCATTTCTTGTTTATCGAGATAAGCAGAGTGAGGATCAAGATGTGCGACCATACCGTTGATTGCATTGGTCATTAATGTTTTATCGTCCACTTTTTTAATATAATTTTTCTGAATTATTTCCATTGTTTTGGTTAAGCGGTCGATTTGTGTTTGAGAAATGCCTTGGTCTGCGAGAGCGGGGGGCAGAGCTAGCGACAGCGATAGTGTCAGTAATAGTTTTTTGGAGATCATGATTAAATCCTTTTAATTAGTCTATTGTTTCTTGTCACCGTCGCTGTATTAGTGACACCACGTTCCTGGGTTCACCACTTTCCCATTATACCGAATTGAAAAATACAATGCGGGTTGCAAAAAGCCACCGGATTTCCCGACGGTGGCAATGGCATCGCCTGCTTTTACCGTATTGCCAACAGCGGTTAGCAATGTTTGATTGCGGCCATATAGAGTCATATAACCATTGCCATCATTAATTATCAACAATAAACCATAACCTGCCATCCACTTCGCAAAAATAACGCGCCCTGATGCAATGGCCCTGACAGATTGTCCTAACGGAGCGGCAATCACGGTGCCATCCCATGTTAACTCACTTTGACTGATTTGCGCACCAAAAGCATGAATAATGTGACCCTGCGTAGGCCATGGCAATTTTCCACGTAATTGTGAAAACGGTTTATTACTGATAAATCTTTGTTTTGAGGTGGCTGTATTTAATTGTTGGATTGTTGATTCGAGTTGCTGTTTATTCTGTAGCAATTTTTTTAATTTTTGGCTGTTAGTTTGAATGTGTTGATTAACAGCTTGAATTAATTGTTGACGCTGTCCTTGTACTGCTTTGAGTGCTTGTTGATTTTTCAATTGCTTTTGTTTTAATAACAATAAAGTTGCATAGTGCTTTTGTATCGCCTGTTGATTTTGTTGACAGGCAATTAATGAGTTTTGTAGTTGTGTCATTGTTTTAACTTGTGCGCTTGTGATGTAGTGAAAATACATTAGGGTGCGTTGTGTTTGCATGACATCATCGGGTGATAATAATAATTTCATTGCGGGCTGCTGGCTAAACAAATAGGCATCTCGAATTTGTTCCTTAAGCAAGCTGTGATTTTGATTTTTGGCGTTTGCCAGCGGAATGGCTTGTTCTTTTAATTGCTGTATTTTATTTTGTTGCGCCATCAATTGTTTTTGCGACGCATTGAGTTTGCGATTAATCTGGCTTTCGATTGTTTCTGTTTTCGCTAAAGCATCTTGCAATTGTGATTTTTTAAGGCTTGCTTGATTTAAGTCTGTTTGAATGGATGCAATGTTTTTGTTGAGATTGTGAAGCTCAATTTTTTTGGTGGTGCTGGTGTCGGCGAAAACAGGGAATGTGAGTGCGAGTGTGAAGAGGGGGATTAGGGATCTGCGATCAGGGGTTACTGTCAGTTTACGCAGGATTTTATGTAAAATAATCATTATTTTTAATACCCGTATTTTTTATGCCGAATTTTTTCTATGCTTTACTTTACGTTAAATAAATAATTGTGCACGATCAATTTTTCGTAGCGCATTTATAATTCCTTACTGTTTTTCTATACTGAATAAACTATCCCCCGTCATCTCTTCAGGCTTTTCCAATCCCATTAAATATAACAATGTGGGCGCAACATCATCAAGCGCCCCGGTGTTTTTAATGGTCTTTGCTGGTCTACCAACATAAATTATGGGAACTGCGTTTGTTGTGTGTGCTGTATGTGCTTGCCCAGTTTGGGCGTCATACATGAGTTCGATATTGCCGTGATCAGCGGTAATTAATGCTTCACCCTTTACTTTTTTTAAAGCAGATAAGACGCGCGCTAAGCAATTGTCAATAACCAAAACCGCTTTTTCTGCAGCCTTTTCAATGCCGGTGTGACCCACCATATCGGGATTAGCGTAATTGCAAATAATCAGATCATATTGCTGGCTTTCAATTGCTGTAACGAAAGCATCAGTAAGCGCAACGGCGCTCATTTCAGGCTGCAAATCATACGTTGCAATTTTAGGAGATGGAATTAATTGGCGATGCTCATTTTTATAGGGTATTTCAACGCCACCATTTAAAAAATACGTCACGTGCGCATACTTTTCTGTTTCTGCTAATCGTAATTGCGTTAAATTATTTTTCGATAAAAATTCGCCAAGCGTATTTTTGATTGAAAAAGGCGGGTAGACAACTGAAATAGACGGGTTGTTTAAATAATCAGTCAGGGTGACAAATTCACTCGGTGACATTATTTTATCGCGGGCAAACCCTGTAAAGTTTTTTTCTGTAAAGGCTTGTGTTAATTGCCTTGCGCGATCAGCGCGAAAATTCATAAAAATAATCACGTCACCATTTTTAATAATGGCATCGGGATTAATTAGCGTAGGAGAAATAAATTCATCATTTTCACCGCGCTCATAAGCTTGTGATACGGCTTCAGTGGCAGCGCTTGCGGTGTAATCGGCTTTTCCCAGTGTGAGCAGGTCATAGGCTTTTTGTGTGCGATCCCAGCGTTTGTCGCGATCCATTGCATAGTATCTTCCGCAAACACTGGCAATTTCCCCCTTTACTTGTTGAATATAGGGTAATGCTGATTGTGGCGGGGTATCGCGTCCGTCCGTAATAGCATGAAAATAATTTTTAACTTTATGTTGCGCCATCAATTGTAGGCAAGCATTGATATGATTAATGTGACTGTGCACGCCGCCATCTGATAACAATCCCAAAACGTGAATCGTTTTATTATTGTTTTTTGCTTTTTTAATGGCTTTTATTAATATGGGATTGTCAAAAAATTGATTATTTTTTATTTCATTGTTGATGCGCACTAAGTCTTGCGGCACTTTGCGTCCAGCGCCAATGTGTAAATGACCTACCTCAGAATTGCCCATTTGACCTTCAGGCAATCCGACGGCTTCGCCTGATGCTTCAATAAGCAGGTTGGGGTAATTGGAAAACAAATGATCTATTGTCGGTGTTGATACTGAGCGCGTTGGGTTATGTTCTTTTTCAGTGCGATGACCCCAGCCATCGAGAATGATTAATGCGAATGGTTTTTTTGTCATGATGTTGTATACTGTTGCCAAATTAATAGATTTAGAGAAAATATATGTTACATCAAATTACGGTATTTGTGGTAAAACATTGGGAGCTTTCTAGTGCGCTTGTAATGGTCACTATTTTAATATTTCTAGAAGAAGCGAGAACGAAAAATGCGCACGGTGAACAATTATCGCCTGCGGGCGTGACACACGCAATTAATCGCCAAGAAGCGGTGTTGGTTGACTTGCGTGATGCTGCTGCTTTTCGCGAAGGTCACATTATCGGCGCGAAAAATTTTCCGCTCAGTGAATTTGATCGTCAACAAGAAAAATTAGACAGTTTCCGTGAACGGCATTTGATTTTAATTGACGATATGGGTTTAAAAACAGGTGCTATTGCAGTACGCTTAAAAAAAGCGGGGTTTGAGAAAATTGCGTCACTAAAAGGCGGAATGGATGCGTGGAAGGCAGTGAGCATGCCTGTAACAAAGAAATAGCGATAAGCTTGTGAATGCGGCACAGAAGCCCCTGCGTTAGCAGGGCGCGTAACAATGATAACGAGCGAACAATCTATGCTAAAAATAGAAATCTACACCAAAAAAACCTGCCCCTATTGCGACAGAGCAAAAAAATTATTAAATCATAAAGGCGTTTCTTATACTGAAATCAAAGTAGATGAAAATCCAAAAGACTTGGAAATGATGTTGTTGCGCGCAGAAGGCCGCAGAACAGTGCCGCAAATTTTCATTAATGATCTCGGCATCGGTGGTTGTGATGATTTATATGAACTTGAAAAAGCGGGTAAACTAGAGGCGCTACTGAAATAGCGATGTACCATAATAATCAGCTCAGAGCCCCGAGCGTTAGCGAGTGGAAGAGCGAAGCGAATTTACTGCGTTTACACAAACACATTTTAACTGATATTTTTATCACAAGGAGAACACCATGACAGACCAACCAACACCCGTACAAAAACCCGCTGAACAACAAGGCCCTGAATTTGCTATTCAACGTTTATACGTTAAAGATTTATCCCTAGAAACGCCCAATAGCCCGAAAAGTTTTTTAGAGCCGTGGGAACCGCAATTGCATATGGATTTAAATACGGATGCGAGTTTGATTTTAGAAGAAGGCGTACGTGAGGTTGTTTTAACGGTTACCGTTACCGTTAAATTAAAAGACAAGGTCGCTTTTTTAGTAGAAGTAAAACAAGCGGGTATTTTTGCAATGAAAGGGTTTACCGAAGAACAATTGCGTCACATGCTTGGCAGTTATTGTCCGAATGTATTGTATCCTTTCGCAAGAGAAGTGGTTTCAGATGCTGTCATGCGCGCTGGATTCCCTCAGTTATATTT
>JAPLRF010000017.1 GCA_026399315.1 Gammaproteobacteria bacterium | reverse complement strand
TTAACGTTTGAAAGATTAATCGAAACCTACCTAACGTTTGCACCTAAAGGGTTTAAATCATTTTTAAAAGCCATGCCCGTTTGGCTGAAAGAAAAATTGTTTTTAAAAAGTGAAATACAAAAAGCATTGAAGAAATTAGGCGGGCTTAAAAAAATAAAAGCGCCTATTTTATTTACGCAACATCATCAATCACACGCTGCTTCTGCTTTCTTTCCATCTCCTTTTGAAGAAGCGGCTGTGCTGTGTTTGGATGGCGTTGGTGAATGGGCAACCACTTCTTTATGGCTTGGAAAAGGCAACACCTTAAAGCCGCAATGGGAAATTAAATTCCCGCATTCACTCGGCCTGTTATATTCCGCTTTTACTTATTTTACTGGGTTTAAAGTCAATTCCGGCGAATATAAATTAATGGGCTTAGCACCTTACGGCGAACCGAAATACGTGGATATTATTTATAAACATTTAATTGACGTAAAATCCGACGGCACTTATCGCTTAAATTTAGACTATTTTGATTTTCCTGTCGGTTTAAAAATGACAAATGATCGCTTTGCAAAATTATTTGGACGACCTGCACGCGAAAGTGAAGCGCCGATTACGCAGCAAGACATGGATTTGGCAAAATCCATTCAAGTTGTGACAGAAGATATTGTGATGAAATTGGCGCAATCCATTAAAACAGAGTACGGCGTTAAAAATTTATGTTTAGCGGGCGGCGTTGCATTAAATTGCGTTGCGAATGGCAAAATTTCTCAAAGTAATTTATTTGAAAACATTTGGATTCAACCTGCAGCAGGCGACGCGGGTGGCGCACTCGGTGCGGCATTAATGGTTTGGCATGAACATTGCGATCAACCCAGAAATGTTAATATGAATGACGACATGCAAGGCGCTTATTTAGGACCTTCTTTTTCAAATGATGACATTACAAACTATTTAAAATCTGTTGGTGCGAATTTCACGGTTTATTCTGATGAAGCATTATTAAAAAATACCGTGGATTTATTGTCCGATGAAAAAGTGGTTGGCTGGTTTCAAGGACGCATGGAATATGGTCCACGCGCGCTGGGCAATCGCTCGATCATTGGTGATGCGCGCAGTCAAAATATGCAGTCCATCATGAATTTAAAAATTAAATTCCGCGAATCATTTCGTCCTTTTGCGCCAGCTGTTTTGGCAGAAAAAGCGACTGAATGGTTTGATATTAAAAATATAAGCCCCTACATGTTATTGGTGGGTGAAGTGAAAGCGGCGCATTTAATTCAGTCCAACGATAAAAAAAGCGGGCTAGATCAACTAAAATCAATTCGCAGCACGATTCCTGCTGTAACACATGTGGATAATACTGCGCGCGTGCAAACAGTGCATGCGGAAACGAATCCGCGTTTTCACGGCTTAATTAAAAAGTTTGACGAGAAAACAGGCTGTCCGGTATTAATTAACACGTCATTTAATGTGCGTGGCGAGCCAATTGTTTGCACGCCTGAGGAAGCCTTCCGCTGTTTTATGACAACACACATCGATGTGTTGGTGCTTGAAAATGCGGTGTTATTAAAAGAAATGCAACCTGAAACATTAAAAGCGCAGTATACAACAGGTGAAACAGTGGGGGTTGATTGATGACTGAATTAAGAAAATTTGGATTTATTTTTGCGGGATATTATTTGGCTGTGCTTGCTTTTTTTATTTGGCATCACCACCCGATTGCTTTGTTTGCCTGGACAATACTATCGATTGTTTTAGCCTGCACGTTCTTTTTTCCAAATTTATTAACGCCATTAAAATATCTTTGGGATGGTATTTTAAAAGTATTAAATTACATTAACACGCGAATATTGTTCGGTGTTTTATTTTTTGCGGTTTTTACACCCATTTCATTTATAAAAAAATTATTGGGCAAAGATTCAATGGGTTTAAAGTATGATGCCAATTTAAAAACCTATCGAAGCGATTGTCGAAATTCACAGAATGATTTACGGAGACCATACTAATGTTCGAATTATTAAAAGATTTATGGGGATTTTTGCGTGCACGTAAAAAGTTTTGGTTGTTGCCGATTATTGTGATTATGCTGCTATTGGCGGTATTAATTGTGATTTCGCAAAGTGCAGTTGTTGCGCCGTTGATATATACAATATTTTAAACATAGTCAGCGCATTCATGGTCAGTGAATTAGCACGGAAGCCCCCACGTTAGTGGGTGGCGCATTTTCCGAACCGCCTTAACAAGAGATTTATAGTCATGTCCACACTTCTCAAAAACCTTTTCCTATTATTCATCACCACCCTCATTACCTTATTCATCGCTGAAGGCATGGTACGTGTTTTTTACCCGCAAGAAATGTCCGGCTCGTCTAAAGATATATCGTCAATGGGTTACGCCTTAAATCGCAGCCACGGCACTGTTTCCATTCAACAAGGCACGTCGCGTTTTATGCATTATCGTTTTTACCCACCCGCTTTGCGTGACACTGAAGTTAACCCTAGTGCAAAACACATTTTGGCATTGGGCGACAGCATGACATTTGGCTGGTTGCAGCCTTTTAAAAAAACATATTTATACCATTTGCAAAGCGATTTAAATCATCATTTCGGTGACAATAAATATCAAATTTTAAATGCGGCATCGGGCGGCTGGGGAACGGCTGAGTGTTTGGCTTATTTAAATCAATTTGGCGCAGTGACCCATCCAAAATATGTTGTGGTGTTTGTTGATTCAGATGATATTGGTCGTGCTGTTGCTTTGAATATTTTTAAATTAAAAAATGAAAAATCCTACGTGCTCACGAATAATTTCCATCCTTTTCCGCATGCGAAAATAAAAGAATTTTTAAATAACGGCAGATGGTACAATTTTTTATTAGAACATTCTGCTTTATTTCAACTGATTCGAAATGTGTTTATCAAGCAAGAATCCAGTGCGCGCGCTAATCAAGCATACATGGATGCACATCAACACAAAGACAATTTTTCTGCTGTGTTTCAGCGCGGCCCAGAAACACTAGCGCAATTAAATTATGCGGTTGCATTGGGTAATGCGCTTTTTTATCAAATCAATCAGTGGTGTATTGCGCATCACGCGAAGTTGTTGGTGGTGACAACGGGTTATAATGCGTTTTATAAGCCGGATGCAAAAGACCCAACCCAGGCTTTTTTAAAACAAGCGCCCGTGTTTTTTAAATCTCAAAAAATAGCGTATGACGACATCGCCCCCCAATTTAAAATCGCGGTTGCGCATAAAGTATTTCAATTATCGGGCGATGCGCATTTAAATGATTTTGGCGATCAGACGGTGGCGGATTTGGTGTGGCCGTGGATGGAAAAGCAAATCGCACGGAATCAAGGTTAATTCGAGGGAATGGGCGCATTCACACGCAGGCTACCGCCCGCGTTTCCGAGCTGATTTGATTTGCCCTTTGCGATGACATACAATAAATCCAACGGAAGTACGCACATTGCTGCGCGGAGTAAGTGCGTTTAACAGTATTAGACATTTTCCCATGGCGGATCTTTGAAGAAATCAATTGGGTTAGTGACGCGAATGCCATTTTGCTCAAATGGTTTCGCTAATTTTCCGACGATTTGCACCGTTTGCTTTGGTTTTAATAATTTTTGATAATATTTTAATGACGATGATATTTCACTGTCTTTCAATTTCACTTCAATCAAATCGATTACTTTCCCATCAATCACCGTGACAAAATCAACCTCCCTATCATCGCGATCGCGAATATAATGCAAACTACAACGTTCACCGAAATAATCTTCTCTAAATTGCAATCGTTTTAATAAATGCGTTGCAACCAAATTTTCTAACCGCACTGCAGGATCGTTTTCACAATCCGCATTATCATAAAAGTAAACTTTGACGGGTTTTTGAATACCGCGGGGAATATTTTTAGTAAGCGGATAAATTGAGAATAATAAATATAGGCGCTCTAATAAACTCAACCATGATTTTGCTGTTTTCGGCGCAATTTCTAAATCACGCGCTAAATTTGCAAATGAAATCATCCCGCTTACACGCTCACGCAATGCGTCAACAAATAACGGCAGCAACTGAATTTCTCGAATATTTGCCAGATCTCGGACATCTTCACGAATTACTTTTAAAAAACGCTCAACGCGCCAGCGATTTGCTTCACGTTTATCTGCATTAATAAATGGCTCGGGAAATCCACCCACAGTCATAAGACGCTCATATGCTTCTGCTTGAGAAATTTTGGCGGGATGTTCGTCCAACGTAAAGGGGTGCAGACGCCAATAATGATATCGCCCCATTAATGAATCTCCACCGCGACGATACACATCTAATCGCGCAGAACCTGTCACTAAATATTGTTGGTGTTCAGGTTTCGTATCATAAACGCCTTTAATCCATCGCTTCCATCGAGGGTATTTATGCAATTCATCAAATACAATCAATTGATCGGCTTGCGGCCACTGATGCTTTAAAATAATTTTTCGGTCGCTGTCTAGGTCTAAATTCAAATACTGACTTTTTTTATAATCCCGACAGATGCTTTTGCTTAATATGGTTTTTCCCACTTGACGTGGCCCGCCAATAAAAACCATTTTCTTTTTTAGATCTTGGAGAATAAAATGCTCGATATAACGTTTCATGATCAATCAGCCGGTTATTGAATTACGGCAGAAATGACTTACAGTCATAATCTGCTGAGGCAAATTGTTACTATAGGTCATTTCTGCCGTTAACGCAATTTTCCGAGGGAATGGAAGCGATAGCGACCGCGCAACCCAAACTGAATCAAGCTTAATTCGAGCGAATGGAAGCGGAAGCGATAGCGACCGCGCAACCCAAGCTGAATCAAGGTTAATTCAAGCGAATGGAAGCGGAAGCGATAGCGACCGCGCAACCCAAACTGAATCAAGCTTAATTATGAAATAGTCTGTAATATTCTTTTTCGCAATAAAATGCCATATGCTTACCTTGATCCTCTATTGTGTATTCAATGGCGCGAAGCAAATAATCCGACCGAAAAATATACCCCGTACTGCTTCCACTAGACCAGAATCGTTCACGCTGCAATTCTGGATATTCTTTTTTTAAATAACGTGTTGCATAAGCCTTAAGAGAAATAGATACCTTTTCTATTTCCTTTTCGGTGTTTAGAACAACATGCAAGTGATTGGAACGCACGTGAGCGGCATGTAAATGCCAGCCAGCGAATTTGCATGTATTAATAATAGATTCCAATACGGTTTGTCGTTGCGGTGCATTCATCAAAAACATATTTTCAGTGCAATTATCCTGCATTATTTTTTTTAAATTGTTGTTAGGTTTAAGTCTTGGCGTGAGGAATTTGTTATGTTTTGGGTCAACACTCCCGCGCGCATCGCCATGAACCCATGATGCATAAGTTCTGCAGGTGAGAATAAAAGCGAGCGGAATGTGTTTCTGTGTTTTCATTGCAAGACGATATCATGTCTATAAAAAAATCATATCCGTGTTTTGAAAATAAATAGTAATCTACAGTTGGGTTGCGCGGTCGCTATCGCTTCCGCTTCCATTCACTCGAATTAAGCTTGATCCAGTTTGGGTTGCGCGGTCGCTATCGCTTCCGCTTCCATTCACTTGAATTAACATGCATCTACAATCAAGCTGCGTGGTCGCTTCCATTCAGCAATACAAATACAACAGAAGCGCAGCCGGAAGGCCGCGCGTGATGCTCTCATACAATTTATTATTGTGTGGGCGACTGATTCGAAGCGGGTAACTGAACATCTTTGACGATACTCAAGCATTTTTCGAGGCATTTGCCGTAGTCGCCTGTTGAAGTCAATCTCGATTTTCCAGATTCCGTATTGTTAAATTCTTCTGCGTTTTGCAACGCTATTTTTATTGCTACTAACGCAGCTTCAGGATTATCATGATTATCATGATTATTAAAAATCTCTTTTAGGATTTTAATTTCCAATCCCACTGCACTGTCAACTTTTTTACCCGTGGCACTCGCATCACGATACATAAAAAAACGACTGAGATTTAAATGCTTTTTAACATCCTCTAGATCATCACTATAAACAACACGAGAAGCGATATATTTATGAATCAGCTCAAAAATTCTGGCTATCTCATTTAACGCTTTTATTTTTATACCATCATTCAGATAAGTTGGCTCCCAAGTATTAAAGTTAGTCGCAGCTTCATTAAATAATTTAGCCTTCTCAGTGATCGTTTTTGCCGATGCAAATTTGCCATAAGTCTTTATAAGTTCATTGGGTTTTTCACGCGGAAATCGGTTTCCATTTTTTTGTGGAGCTTTCCCATTATCTATCGATGGTCCAGTAGCCGGCAGCCGTGGATTCGGATTTGCTGCAACTGTAGATTTATTTGATGGAGTTGTTTTACTTTCGCTATAATATTCCTCGCGCTTCGCTTTATTCTGCGCTAGAATTTCAGGAGATTGAGGCACAGTCGACTGTTGCGCTTCCCGCATTGATCTCCAACCCTTAAACGTCTTTTTGCGCTTTTCTTTTTCTTCATTCGTGAGTGGACCCACATTATCAGGATCATTTGCTGTGGAAAATTCAGTACCTGTAGGGTTAGCCGCTTCCTGAGAAGGAAACCAAGCCTCATGTTGCGCCGCAGCTTGTTTACTTGTCGATGGCTTATTACTGAAGTTAACACCCAAAGGATATACTTTTTTTTCCGCTGTTCCGACAGGTAAATCCTCTCTTTTCCTCGGTAGTTTTTTTCGAACAAGCCTTTGAATCATTGTTGCTGCATGATTTTTTTCTTCTTCACTTGCAGCTGGCTTTTCTTTTCTCTGTGCTTGGGCTGCAATAACTACTTGTGCAACAGCTAAAGAATCATCACCTGGTTTTCCTGTGAGATGGACTGGGCTAACGGGATCTGTATTTTCAGGAGTACCGCCATCCGTGCTCGACGAAGCCGAGTCATTTCGATTTGCCTGACCAGCCAAAGCTGTGCTCATGACAGCAGCAAGCTTACCTGCAGCGAAAACAGCACCAGCTGCTATCGCTAATTGCAGAAGGGTTATACTTGCTCTCATTTTACTCTCCGAATCTGATAAATTTGCTTGAAATAGAGCCGCTAAAGCTGGAAATTGATTCTCATTTGATTCATGTGTGGTTTTTTTGGACGCATTTTCTTCACCCGGTAGCACAAAACTATCTAGCATTTGTTGAAATTCATCGGCAGACATTGTTTTTGTTTCCAAGGAAACTTTTTTGTTTGAGAAAATGTTAGCGATTTTAGCTCGATCATTTTCTTCTTCAAATTGAACATATAACTGATCTGATTCACTTTGAAGCAAATCTCTTTTTATTGACTCACTAGACATAATGGCAGCAGCTTCCGTCTTATTCGACAGTTCTACTTGAGCCGGCGTCATCTTCGAAACCAAACCAGTTACGATATTTGCAACGAACTGAGAAATGCCCTCAGTTGCTTGAAATCCTGAATAAAGTTTCATTGCTGGTAAAGGGGAGTTAACTGATTCGACAGTAAAAATATGCGCTGCTTTGACAAAAGAAGTGATCAGGTTTGTTAGTTGCGTAGAAGCAACATCACTTGCATTTTTAATACTGCGATTTTTTTCGAGCGCGTCATAAAAAGATTTCCTTGCTGTTTTAATAAAGTTATCCATGAGAATTGTTTTTATCATGGCTTCAGAAAGCAGGCTGTGTTGATCAGTTAGCGCCTTATTTCCAAAAAGTATCAAGCTAACCTTAGACACAAGACCAGAATAAGTTCCGCCTTGAAATCCGACAGGCATCTCTGCTACCGTGCGCGCGGTCATTATTTCACTAAAAACAGCAGTGTTAATAGCCTCAAGGCTGATAGCTTGGTTGGTACTTGTTTCGGAGTTGCTTTTACAAATTTGTTCACGAAGGCCAGCTAAGATATCTGTTGCTGATGGGACACTTTTTTTATCAGATGGAACAACCCCCGCTCTCACTAAATTAAAATTAGTGTTATTTATAAATTGCTCTAAGTTCATTTCACCCACCTCTTGCGTATTTAGCAACTCAATTGCTTCACACAATGAAAGCAATGTTTGATTTCTTTCATTAACTTCTTTTGCTGCTTCATCTTTTACAATTTCACGAAGCGCATCAAGTTTCTTTTTATCATTAGGTATGTCAAAGAATCCTTCCAAAACAGCATTCTGTATATTTCCATTTTTTTCTTTATCAAGCGCAACACCCAACAATGTTTTAATCTGCTCTTTTATATTTTTTGTTTCCAATGGTAGATATAAAAGAACGCATAACCCCTCACTTATCTTTAGTCGTCTAAAGTTAAATTTTGACTTACAAAAAGTATAGACCATGAATCTGAAAGTATTATTAAGACGTGAAAATAGTTTTTGCTTAGATATCAAGAGGTTGTTGTTTTAGCCCGTCAATATTGGGTAAAAGTGCACTTATTGCGCTGCGCTTCTGATGGGTTTATTGTTCGCCACCCGCTAACGCGGGGGCTTCCGTGCTGATTCACTAGCGCAAAAGAATAAGCTCTTTATTTCCAATAGCGTGATATTTATTTTGCCGCAGGTGTTGGGGCAAGCGGTAATTTAACTTCTTTGACGATACTCAAGCATTTTTCCAGGCATTTGCCGTAGTCGCCTTTTGAAAAGCCACCGTACATACGATTTAATTTATCGTTAAATTCTTGGCCTTTTATCAATGCGATTTTTACTGCTATTAATGCGGCGTCAGAATTATCTTTATTGTCAACAAACGCCTTTAGGATTTCAGCTTCCAATGTCACCGCACTGTTAACCTTCTCATTTGTTATGTGCGCATTGCGATTCGTTTTGAAAAAACCACGATTTAGCTTTAAACAATTATTTTGTTTTCCTTCAGTTTCATCACTGACAATTCGTGAATTAATATACTGAAGAACAAAATCAAAAATAATTTTAGCGATATCGTAACTTAATGCATTTTGTATTTTGACTTTATCGTCATTTGATACATTTTTTTTAACTTTGCTGGTTATTGTTGACGTTTCTGGCGCACAAACAGGTTTTGGATTAATGTCATTTAAATTGCCGCTTAAAATACCAGCATTATTTTTTAATTCATTTGGTTTTTTGACCTTGTAGGTTGCTGTTTTTGCACTTTCAATGACAGCTACGACACCCTTAAGATCACCAACAACCACAGGTACAGAAACGTTTTCAGCAGGAGCGACAACTCGCGCGCTTGCTCTTTGTCTTATTGCTGCGTTTTGCACTGCAATACGTTTATTTTTAATTTTTTTTGTTTCTACTTGAGGATTGACAGGCTGCTGAAATAGCGTAGCGCTTGGCGCAGCGTTCCGCGCTAATTGTTTTTTTCCTTCTATTAATAGAGCTTCTTTTTTGTGCTCACCTACTAACTTACGCGCTAGCATTGCGCGCATTGCGCTTTGAATTTCTATTACAGCTTTTTTTTCGGCGGCTTTTTTTCGAAGTATTCACGCCAGGCTTCAAGGGATTGCAGCAGATCTTTAGCTTCAGCTTCAGCTTCAGCTTCAGCCGCATCCGATAACGTTTGTTGTTCTTCCGTCACTTCAAAATCACTTACTAGCATGTCACAGTAAGTTTTATTATCACTACATGTTTTTTCATTCGTTTCAAAATCCACCACATACCTGTTCATATCATCAGGAGAAAAATCTTCACTTGTCAGTTTTGATCTAAAACGAACGGCTGAAAAGGAACCACAGAGATTTCTGAATTGCTTAGAAGCAACATCACGTGCATTTTTAATAATAGGATTTATTTTAAGGGCGTCATAAAAAGTTTTTTTTGCTGCATTAATAAATTCATCGTAGAGGATTGTCTCAATCATGGCTTCGGCAAGCAACGCTAATTTTCCACTGTCCTTTTCTTTTTCTTTTTGAAAAAGAAACGTAGCAACCGCTCTCACCAATCTTGGATATAGACCAGGCGAAAACTCAGCCTCATTTAATAAGCTATCATTTTCTCCTGTCCTTAAGCAGATAGAAACAAATGGTTCTATCGCTTGAAAAATTGGCCTCTCATCTAACTCATCTGGTTCCATAAAAAGATCAATGAGTTTATCTGCTTCATCCCCATTCATGTCACGTATTATCAAGAAACTTTTGATTGAGTATTTAAATTCAACTTCATTCATTTCACTATTCTCATTTTTTAACGAATCAATTTCCTTATGCAAAAATATCATAGGGCGATAAACCGTCACTTAACTTTAGTCGTTTATAATTAAATTTTGACTAATGAAAGTATAGGCTACGAATATGAACGTAGTATTAAGGCGGGATAATAATTTTTTGTTGGATATCAAGGGGTTGTTGTTCTGATAGGTTTGCTGTGTGAATTTTCTGTTTTCATTCCCCGAAAAATGGACCTGGAATCAGCGTCTTCATTTCGGCACACGCAGGCTACGGCCCACAAGTTCGCACGCAAGGTTCACACGCAGGCTACCGCCCGCGTTTCTGAACTGATTATATTATTTGTCGCAACATGCTGGCCCTTCTCAAAAAGCAAATCTAATCAGCTCAGAAACGCGGGTGGTAGCCTGCGTGTGAATGCGCAAATTCTCAATTAATTCGGGGAAGCGGGATGGTTTACGAAGTCCAAAAGAGGGGGAACGCGTTTTGCTGAATTTGGACACCCTGCGTTAAAAGCATCATTCACAAACAAAATCAAAATAACTTTTTTCATGGACGACGTCGAAATGCGCATCCGGATAATTTTCCACCCATTCTATAGGCGGTTTTATATTTTGCGCTTTCCATTTAAATTCATACGCAAACAATTGGCCATTTCTATCTTCAATTAAATCAATTTCTTCTTTATCCCACGTTCGCCAAAAATAGCGATTCACGCTCGTTTGTTGATATGATTGTTTTTTAATGCGCTCCATCATCAAGAAATTTTCCCACAACTGACCAATATCATTACGCAATGAAAGTGGATTAAAGTTAGCAATTAATGCGTTACGTATACCGTTATCGTAAAAATAATATTTACTTTTTTTGGTCATTTCATTACGCAAATTTCTGCTAAATCCACGCAGATTATAAACAATTTATCCAAAAGCAAAATAAATTTCAAGGATCGGCACTCCTTGAAATCAGCTGATTTCAAGGAGTGGCAATACGCATGCATATTAATCGGAAAGCATCGCTCTGAACGCTTTACCTATTTCTGAATTAGCCTCTGTTTCGTCCTTCGCGACTTCAACATATGGCGCAGTGACCGCGATCGGCGATAAGGATAAATTCATTAGCGCATTCATATCATGCAATAACAGTGTTCTGTTGCATATCTTCATTTTTATATTATCAACAATTATTCTTATTTTTTCTAACGTTAATGGCACAGCATTATCAATGAAATATTTTCCAATCGCGATTTGCAATAACTCAACTTTACGGGCGATATACATTTCCATAGACGGGTCATTAAACAACGAAGGTGTTAATGTTTTAGATGACACATGTGTTCTTAAATAAAAAGGGATTAATTCTTTTTTGATAAAATAAAGAAGCTGATCTTTTATCATTTTAATGCGAAAAGCATTTTCTCTGATGTGCGTATCGCCAATATTGTTTGATACGAGAACGTATTGTTCTAATTCTTCAACTGTTTCTGTCCCTGTTTTATCTTTAGCACACATCACGCCTGAATTATTTTTAGAAACTGGCGTGTTACGCAAGTAAGCTACGAGCGCTGTGACATCCGCTATTCCGCCGGCAATACCAAGATAGTAATGAATTAATTCATCGCTATCTTGTGCCGTGCGATTAGGCACATTTTCCAGCCTAGCAATGCGCTTCGCATAGTCATGCGTTTTGTCTGCATAAAGCAAATTAAGCTCTCTCACTTCTTCTGCAGAAAGACCGAAAATATTTTCTTTATCAGTCAGATCTCTAATGCGTGATTCAAATTGCCGAGGCTGCTCAGGAAGAACGGGCACTGTAAAAAAACCAGGAACAGGCGCTGTTGGTGTACAAGGTGCTACGGGTGTTGATGGCATAAAATCTCGCTTATGAGTGATGAATTATTTGTATAGCTTATAGAAAAAAGATTAAGGAAATATGAATTAAATTTAACTTTACGCGCCCGACTAACGTCGGGGCTTCCGTGCTAATTCACTAGTACGTCGCGTGCTAACTGTGCTTCAGCAAATAAACCAACAGCGCGACAAATGCAATTAAACCCAAGGTCAAAATACCTACCGTATAAAAACTTTTACCCATATTTTCTTTGCTGAATTGACCGGGATTATTGCGAATAAATTTCACGCCAAACCAGATCAATAACGCTGCGCAGGCTAAATATAATAACTGCATCCAGGTACTGCTCATAATATTTCTCCTACAACCAAAATTTTCATCGCATTCGAGCCACCACTGCGCCCAAGATGATCGCCCTTTGTTAGAATAACGCGATCATTTTTTTCTAATAATTTTTTCTCGACCAATAAATTAATGGCTTTCAAATTTAAATCATGACTTGTGCATTGTGTCACATCAAAATAAATCGGGTAAACACCGTGATATAAAGTCATTTTGCCGAGCGTGCGTGTGAAGCGGCTTAATCCATAAATCGGTAAGCCTGTGCGGATACGCGACATCCATAATGCTGTTGCGCCCGACTCGGTTAACGCAACCACTGCGCGCATCGCAAAATGATTTGCCGTGTAAATGGTTGCCATCGCAATCGCTTCATCAATGCGTTTAAATTCACATTCAACACGGTGCTTTGATTGTTGTGTTCGCGGTTGTTTTTCAACCACGCGACACACTCTGTCCATCGCTTGAATGGTTTCAATCGGAAATTCACCGGTTGCCGTTTCTGCTGAACACATCACTGCATCAGCATGATCCAAGACCGCGTTCGCCACATCAGACACTTCTGCGCGCGTGGGCACAGGGCTGTGAATCATTGATTCCATCATTTGAGTTGCAATAATAACGGGTTTGTCGAGTGTTCTTGCGCGTTGAATAATTTGTTTCTGCACCATTGGCACTTCAGCGTCGCCAATTTCAACCGCCAAATCACCGCGCGCTACCATCACGCCATCGCTGGCCATAATAATTTCATCTAATGCCGCGACCGCTTCAACACGCTCAATTTTCGCAATAATGCCGCAATCGCCTTTTGCCGCTTTGATTAATTCCCTGGCTTCATGCATGTCTTGTGCATTACGCGGAAAAGAAATTGCCAAGTAATCCACATCCAGTTTCACAGCAAATATTAAATCATCACGGTCTTTGTCGGTTAATGCTTTCGCTGTTAATCCACCGCCTTTTTTATTAATGCCTTTGTGATTGGATAATTCACCGCCTTGAACAACGATACAAAATACACGCGCGCCTTCTATTTTTTTAACGCTGAACATCAATAATCCATCGTTTAATAATAAAATATCGCCAGGCATTAAATCATTCGGCAATTCTTTATAGTCAATCCCGACAGCCAATTGCGTGCCAGCTGTTGTATCCATTTCGCCATCTAAAATAAATTGATCGCCGACAGTTAAATGAATTTTGCCGTCTTTAAATTTGGCGATACGAATTTTTGGGCCTTGTAAATCACCTAAAATACCAATTGTGCGATTTAGTTTTTTGGCTGTTTCGCGCACCAACTCAATTCGCTTTTGATGATCGGCATGTGTGCCATGTGAAAAATTCAAACGCACACAATTAACGCCTGCCTTGAGTAGTTTTTCCATCATTTCGGGCGTGTCAGTTGCTGGCCCAAGGGTGGCTAAAATTTTGGTGCGACGCGCGTGGTGGTCGTCTTGGAGTAATTGCATAAATAGCCTGTTTGAGCAGTTGGATTGGATGGAGTATAACATATATAGCCCCTGCCAACGAAGATGCGAATTTTTTATCAAGCATCACGTCATCCAGGGTGTGGAAGAGAGAATTACTGCAATGCCTCAACCCCCGGCAACGCTTTTCCTTCCATCCATTCTAAAAATGCACCACCACCGGTCGATAAATAAGAAATTTTTTCAGCAATATTAAATTGCGCAATAGCAGATAATGTATCGCCCCCGCCCGCGATTGAAAATGCACTTGAATCTGCAATCGCTGACGCCAACGCTTTTGTGCCTGCAGAAAATTCAGGGAATTCAAATACGCCAACAGGGCCATTCCAAATAATCGTTTTTGCATTTTTCATTATTTCTGCGTAGGTTTCTGCTGTTTTGGGACCGACATCTAAAATCATGTCATCTGAATCAATGTCATTAATTAATTTAATCACTGCTTTTTCCGATGCAGAAAAACTTTTTGCAACAGCCACATCAATGGGTAGCGGAATCAATACTTTTTTATTGGCTGCTTTTTCTAATAATTTTTTTGCGGGAATAATCCAGTCTTTTTCAATTAATGAATTACCGACAGAAAATCCTTCTGCTGCGAGAAAAGTATTGGCAATACCGCCACCGACAATTAACACATCTACTTTATCCAATAAACTGTCGAGCACTTGCATTTTTGTTGATACTTTTGAGCCGCCAACAATCGCAATTACTGGTTTTTTCGGATGGGTTAATGCATTTGTTAATGCCGTTAATTCCGCATCCAATAATAATCCCGCACATTTTTTTTTCGCAAAACGCGCAACACCGGCAGTTGAACTTTCAGCGCGATGTGCAGTGGCAAAAGCATCCATCACAAAAATATCGCATAAATCAGCCATTTTTTGTGATAATTGATCATCACAGGCTTTTTCGCCTTTTAATAATCGCACGTTTTCACATAAAACAATTTCACCTGGGTTGATTGAAAAGCCATTGATCCAGTCGGCCATAAATCGAACGGGGTTGTCGAGCAATTCAGATAATCGCATTGAGATGGGCTGAAGCGAAAACCCCCTTTGAAAAAGGGGGTCGGCGACGCCGTCGCCGGGGGGATTTTCAATCGGTCGCCCGAGATGCGACATCAAAATAACAGCAGCGCCATGATCCAAAGCATATTGAATCGTTGGAATGGCCGCACGAATGCGCGTGTCATCTAAAATCACGCCGTCTTTCATTGGCACATTAAAATCTTCGCGAATTAAAACGCGTTGGTTTTTTAAATTGAGGTCGGACATTTTTGTGTATGACATATACTCTCGTAGTTTAATTCACACGCGGTCGCTATCGCTTCCGCTTCCATTCGCTCGAACTAACACTGATTTACGATCAAACCACGCGGGTCACTGTCACTTCCATTCACTCAACCACGCTCATCACCAAATTAGACCTGCATCATTACACAAGCCGTATCCAACATGCGGTTCGAAAAACCCCACTCATTGTCATACCACGAAATCACTTTCGCCAAATTACCAATCACGCGCGTTTCAGCTGCATCGATGGTTGATGATGCAGAGCAATGATTAAAATCAATCGACACCAAAGGCAATTCACAAAAACCCAAGATGCCTCTTAATTCACCTTCAGATGCAGTTTTTAATGCTTCATTTATCGCTTCAACTGTCATGGGTTTTTCTGCTTCAAATGTTAAATCAACCAAAGAAACATTCGCAGTCGGTACGCGAACAGCATAACCATCCAATTTTCCCGCTAATTCAGGCAATACCAAACCCACCGCAGCAGCCGCACCTGTTTTTGTCGGAATCATTGATAACGCTGCTGCTCTGGCACGGCGTAAATCAGGATGTGCTGCGTCATTTAATTTTTGATCGGAGGTATAAGAATGCACCGTTGTCATCAAGCCCGATTTAATACCAAATGTTTCATGCAATACTTTTGCCAAAGGTGCCAAGCAATTGGTTGTGCACGATGCATTAGAAACAATATCATCACTGGATTTCAAGGTTAAATGATTAACACCATAAACAATCGTTGGAATATCTTTTCCAGCAGGTGCAGAAATTAATACTTTTTTAGCGCCGCCTTGTAAATGCGCGCTCGCTTTTTCGCGGCTTGTAAAAAAGCCCGTAGATTCTAAAACAACATCCACTTCTAATTCACCCCAAGGAATTAACGCAGGGTTTCTTTCTGAAAAAACACGAATGCGATCATCGTTAATCATTAAATCATTATTGTCGGTAGATACTTTTCCAGAAAAACGACCATGCACAGAATCAAATTTTAATAAATGCGCATTGGTTTCTAAATCACAAAGATCATTGATCGCAACCAATTGTATGCGATCACGATAATCGGATTCGTACAATGCGCGAGTAATATTGCGGCCAATTCTGCCGAAGCCGTTGATGGCGATTTTGATTGTCATGGTGTTTTCTCCTGGATTATCGTTATTTCAAATTCATTGCATTATTAAAAAAGGGACCGGGCACAGAGATCAGGGGTCGGTAATAGAATTTACTGATTTCCGATCCCCGATAACTGATCCCCTATCAACACGATTTGCCGCTTCACATTCTCTACCGTAAACCCATATGCTTCCCACAAGTCTTTTGCAGGCGCTGATGCACCAAAAGTATTAATGCCGATAATTGCGCCATCACTTCCTACAAACTGATACCAATAATCTGGCACACCCGCTTCAATTGCTAAGCGTGCACGAATTTTATCAGGCAATACCCTTTCGCGATAGCTTGCGTCTTGAATTTTAAAGCGCTCGCAACACGGCATTGACACCACGCGGACAAAAATCTTGTCCGCTTCCAACGCTTTTGCCGCATCGACCGCCAATTGTACTTCAGAACCGGTGGCAATAATAATGGCACTTATTTTTCCCGCCGGCTCAAATAAAATATAACCACCGCGCGCGATGTCTTTTATATCATCAGGCAAGTGTTTTTGTGCAGGCACATTTTGTCGCGTCAATAATAGAGCACTTGGGCCTGAATGCGTTAACATTTGTTGCCACGCAATGGCTGTTTCTGCAAAATCACAAGGGCGCCACACATCAAAATGCGGAATCATGCGCAGCATCGCAATGTGTTCAATAGGTTGATGCGTTGGGCCATCTTCGCCCAAACCAATTGAATCATGTGAATAAACATAAATTACTTTTTGCTGCATGATCGCAGACATGCGAACTGCATTTTTTGCATAATCCGCAAATGTTAAAAAGGTGCCGCCAAAAGGAATAACGCCTTTATGCAATGCCAAACCATTCATAACGGCTGACATGCCAAATTCACGCACACCATAATGAATATAATTTCCCGCAGGATTTTTTTCAGAAAAAGTAACCGCGTTTTTGCCACGCGTGTTATTGGATTCACTTAAATCAGCAGAGCCACCTAAAATTTCCGGCAAAATTTGAGAATAGTTTTCAATGCAGGCTTGCGACATTTTTCGTGTGGCAATCGGTTTTTCTTCCAGCATCATTTTGATAATAAATTCATTGCTGTGAATTTCAAATTCGGGCGGCAATAATCCCGTCATGCGACGCAAAAATTCTGCCGCTTTTTCAGGATGCGCAATTTGATATTTTATAAAATCACCACTCCATTGCGCTTCTGCTTTTGCACCGCTTTTTTTCGCATCCCATTGCACATAAATATCGGATGGAATTTCAAAAGGCGCATAATCCCACTTTAATTCTTTTTTTGCCAATGCCGACTCTGTTTCACCCAGTGGCGAACCATGACATTTTTCTGTGCCCGCTAAATTCGGCGAACCAAATCCAATTTTTGTTTTGCAGCAGATAATGCTTGGACGTGTTAAGTCATTGCGCGCTTCAATAATGGCTTGTTTTATGGCATCTGCATCATGCCCATCCACATTGGCAATCACTTGCCAATGATAGGATTTAAAACGTTCAACCGTATTGTCCGTAAACCAACCTGTTAAATCACCATCAATCGAAATACCATTATCATCATAAAATACAATTAATTTTCCCAGTTGCAATGTGCCGGCCAATGAACAAACTTCATGTGAAACACCTTCCATTAAACAACCATCGCCCGCAAACACATAAGTGTAATGGTCAACGAGCACGTGATTTTCCACGTTAAATTGTGCTGCAAGATGCTTTTCGGCAATGGCCATGCCAACGCCCATTGCAATACCTTGGCCTAATGGGCCCGCAGTGGATTCAACGCCTGGCGTAAAACCATATTCCGGATGACCCGGTGTTTTGGAATGCAATTGTCGAAACTGCTTTAAATCATCAATTGATAAATCGTAGCCTGTTAAATGCAGTAAGGCATATTGCAACATGCAACCGTGGCCGTTGGATAATACAAACCGATCACGATCAAACCAGTGTGGATTCAAGGGGTTGTGTTTCAGAAAATCACGCCACAACACTTCAGCAATGTCCGCCATGCCCATGGGCATGCCAGGATGGCCGGAACGTGCTTTTTCAACAGCATCGATAGATAGTGCGCGAATGGCATTGGCAAGGGTTCGGCGAGGTAACATAGCGTTGCGTTCCTGGTTTATCGGAGGAACGTATCATAACGCGAAGTGTCACCGCCATCAAACAGGAATTCTCTTTGTAGATAGGAATTTCCATATTTAGGGTGAAATTGCTGCCATCAAAAGTTATTTTTCACAAACCTGCCCAGTAATGCTATCATTCGTGTTTTTCATGAATGGAAGAATTCATTATGTGCGGGATAGTCGGCGCCATTGCAGAACGTCAAATCGAAGCGATTTTGATCGAGGGGCTAAAACGCCTGGAATATCGCGGTTATGATTCAGCCGGTGTTGCGATTTTAGACCAACATACCAACGATATTTTGCGCAAACGTGTTCACGGCAAAGTGGCTGCTTTAGAAAAAGCATTAAGCGATAAGCCGATCCTCGGACAAACGGGCATTGCGCACACACGCTGGGCAACGCATGGTCGCCCCAATGAAATCAACGCACATCCGCACACATCACAAGATGAAATCAGTGTTGTGCACAACGGCATTATTGAAAATTACCAAGAACTCCGCAAAGCATTAATCAAACAGAATTATGTTTTCGAATCAGAAACAGACACAGAAGTTTTTGCGCATTTGCTCCATTCAAATTGCGCAACAGAAAATGACATGGTGAAGGCGCTACAAAAAACAGCAAAACAATTGAAAGGTGCTTTTGCGATTTGTGTTTTATCTAAAAAAACACCTAATCATATTTACGCGATTCGTTGCGGCAGCCCAATGGTAATTGGTTTGGGTGTTGGCGAAAACTTTATTGCTTCTGATCCCCTTGCATTATTACCCGTCACACAAAAATTTATTTATTTGGACGAAGGCGATATCGCCTCTATTTCACGCACTGATATTCACATTAAAAATGCCAAGGGCGAAACAGTCAAACGTCAGATACATGAATGCACATCAGCAGAAGATGCCGCGACCAAAGGTGATTTTTCTCATTACATGCTCAAAGAAATTCACGATCAACCGGAAGCGATTGCAGAAACATTGCGATACAGCTCAAATTTATCGACTCTTTTAGGGCCCAATACAAAAGCAATATTATCCACTGTGAAACGCGTGCAAATTGTTGCGTGCGGAACCAGTTATAATGCAGGCATGGTTGCGCGTTATTGGATGGAATCCATTGCGAAAATCCCGACACAAGTCGAAGTGGCGAGTGAATTTCGGTATCGCGATAGCATTATGGAAGCAGATACTTTATTCATTGCCATTTCACAATCAGGCGAAACAGCAGATACATTGGCAGCAACGCGCCATGCAAAAAAACTAGGGTGCCAGCACGTTCTGGCTATTTGCAATGTTGCTGAAAGCAGTTTATCACGCGAATCAGATTTGTTGCTTATCACGCGATCAGGAAAAGAAGTGGGCGTGGCTGCAACCAAAACATTCACAGCACAATTAACAGGGCTTGCCTTATTAACCCTCGCGTTATCAAAAGAAAACACAGATGATTTAATTCACGCGTTAGAATTATTGCCTAAATTAGTCAAAGAATTATTACAGTTGGATCAGCGCATTCAAGAAGTTTCAAAACAGTTTATTAAAAAACAACATGCTTTATTTATTGCGCGCGGAGAGTATTACCCAATTGCATTAGAAGGCGCATTAAAATTAAAAGAAATCTCTTATATTCATGCGGAAGCCTATGCTGCCGGTGAATTAAAACATGGGCCAATTGCATTAATCGACGAAGAAATGCCTGTTGTTGTGATTGCACCCGACAATAAATTATTTGAAAAATTGGCATCCAACGTTCAAGAAATACAAGCGCGCGGCGGCGAAGTATTGGTATTATCGAACGCGCCCGCCGATCGGTTTGACAACACTGTTACGCATATTGCGATGCCCAACATGCCAGACTTTATCGCACCGATTGCCTACACCATTCCATTGCAATTATTGGCGTATCACATCGCTGTTTTGAAAGGCACAGATGTGGATCAGCCCAGAAATTTGGCGAAGTCGGTGACGGTGGAATAGCTAATGCGCTTCATCCCAATTATCCCCAACACCAATCGCAATTTCTAACGGAACATCTATTTTCAAGGCGTTTTCCATGCACTCTTTAATTAAATCACATGTTTCCGAAACATGATTTTGATGCACTTCAAAAATCAATTCATCATGCACCTGCATAATCATCGACACTTTTTTTGCATGCAGTCGCAATTTTTCATCAACACAAATCATCGCTAATTTAATAATATCCGCGGCCGTCCCTTGCAATGGTGCATTAATCGCTGCACGTTCTGCCATTTTTCGGCGCATTTGATTTGACGCATTAATTTCAGGAATAAATAAACGTCGACCTAACAACGTTTCAACATAGCCGTTTGCTTTTGCAAATTCGCGCGCTTCATCCATGTAACGCAGCACATTGGGATAACGCGCAAAATACGTATCCATATATTTCTGTGCTTCATGGCGATCAACGCCCAGTTGCTTTGCTAAACCAAATGCAGACATGCCGTATAATAATCCAAAATTAATTGCCTTGGCACTACGTCGCATATCGGATGTGACGTCATTTAAATGCACGCCAAATACTTCTGCTGCTGTTGCTGCATGCACATCTTGTTTTTTTTCAAATGCTGACAATAAGCCTGGATCTTTCGATAAATGCGCCATGATACGCAATTCAATTTGCGAATAATCTGCTGACACAATTTTATATCCCGCTGGCGCAATAAAAGCTTGGCGAATTTTTCTGCCTTCTACGCTGCGGATTGGAATGTTTTGTAAATTCGGATTTGTTGAAGACAAACGCCCCGTTGATGTTACCGCTTGATTATAGGAAGTATGCACGCGTCCCGTTTTTGGATTAACTTGTTCTGGCAACGCATCCGCATAAGTTGATTTTAATTTAATGACTTTGGGTAATTCAAAATCCAAGGCCAATTCCTGCATCACGCCTTCATCGGTTGATGGCGCCCCCGTCGGTGTTTTTTTCAAAACCGGTAATTTCATTTGATCAAATAAAATTTCCTGCAATTGTTTGGGTGAGCCTAAATTAAAAGGATTGCCAACCAATTCATGGGCGCGATTTTGCAATGCATCAATACGTATTGCCAATTCGCCACTTTGTTTTTTTAATTTATCAGCATCAATTAATACACCCGTGAATTCCATGTTCGCTAAAATAGGCATTAAAGGCCATTCAATTTCTGTTAATACTTTTTCATACGACTTTTCTGCTTGGATTTGCGGCATTAATGCATGATGCAATTGCAACGCGACATCCGCATCTTCTGCGGCATAATCTGTCGCGACAGGTATAGAAACATAATCAAAGGTAATTTGTTTTGCGCCTTTTCCGGCTACGTCTTCAAATTTAATCGTGTTTTTATTTAGATATTTTAAAGCGAGCGTGTCTAAATCATGGCGCGAACTCGTGCTGTTTAAAACATAGGATTCTAACAACGTATCTTGCATTGGTGCTGTAATAGTTACGCCGTGATTTTTTAATACTTTATAATCGTATTTTAAATTTTGGCCGATGATGGTTTTGTTTTTGTCTTGTAATAAGGGTGCTAATTTTTCCAGTACTTTAGTGCGATCTAACTGCAACAGCACGGTCGCTGGCGCTTCCGTTTCCACTCGCTTTGTTAGATTTAATTGATCTTCGAGAACCCCCTTTGAAAAAGGGGGTCGGTCCGCAGGACCGGGGGGATTTTTATGTATGAACGGGATATAAACCGCTTTTCCCGCTTTCACCGAAAACGACATGCCCACCAATTCTGCACGCATCGCATCGATACCGGTTGTTTCCGTGTCTAATGCAAATTCATTTGCATTCACCAGTCGTTGAAAAAATTCGTCAAATGATTTTTCATCTTGAATAGCGTGATAATGTGAGTGTGGTTTTTGTAAAACAAGGGCTGGAGCGCTGGCTTCCAGAGGGATTTTCTCTTCCAGGTCTCGCAGCCATTTGGTAAATTGCAATTCCGTGAATATTTTTTTTAATGCTTCTGTGTTGGCTTCACCCACTTTCAAATTTGATAATTCTAAATTTAATTTTATATCGCAATCTATCGTTACCAATTGTCGCGACAAGGTTAAATTATTAATATGCTCACGCAAGCTCTCGCCTATTTTTCCGGTAATTTCGGGTGCGTGCTTAATCACTTCGTCTAGTGTGCCATATTTTTCTAGCCAAGTTGCGGCAGTTTTGGGCCCTACTTTGGGAATGCCGGGAATATTATCCGACGTATCACCCATCAAGGCCAAATAATCAATTATCTGTGACGGTGCTACACCATGCTTTTCTTTCACCCCGGCAACATCATATAATTTATCGCTCATTGTATTAATTAAGGTGATATTGTCATTCACCAATTGCGCCATGTCTTTGTCCATGGTCGAAATCAGCGTTTTTATGCGATGTTTTTCAGCATAAACAGCGAGCGTGCCAATCACATCATCTGCTTCAACACCGTCTTGAATAATTAAGGGCAACCCCATTGCGCGAATTAATTCAAACAAAGGAGCAATTTGCACACGTAATTCATCCGGCATCGCTGTGCGATTCGCTTTATATTCTGGATATATCGCATGACGAACTGTTTTTCCCTTTGGGTCAAACACAACGCCGATATAATCAAACGGCGTTGTGTTCATTAATTTTTTAATCATATTGATCACACCATAAATAGCGCCTGTCGGCTGCCCTTTTGATGTTACTAATGGCGGAAGTGCATGGAATGCACGAAATAAGTACGATGATCCATCGATCAAAATTAATTGCTTGCTCATAGGCGGTCTTCTATTTAAAAGTGTGGCATGATATAACGTCACGCGAATAATATCACAATGGGTTCAATTTTATGAAAAGATCAGTATCAACGCTTACATTATTGTTTACGTCTGTTAGCGCGATTTTAGGTTCAGGCTGGTTATTTTCCGCGTACTATGCAAGCACCATTGCAGGCCCATCCGCTTTATTAGGATGGATTGTTGCAGGCTTGTGCATTATTTTTATCGCTTTCGTTTTCGCAGAACTGGCTGCTATGTTACCCGTCATGGGATCCAGCACACGTATTCCGCATATGACACACGGCACACTCGTTGGCTTTATGTATTCATGGGTAATTTGGCTGTGTTACGCAGCGATTCCACCCACAGAAGTCCAAGCCATTGTGCAATACATCAGCTTTTATCATCCTTCACTCACCCTCAAAAGTGGTGCGCTCACTGAAAGTGGTTATTTTTTAGCGGCAGGATTAATGCTGGTAATCTGCGCAATCAATGCGTTTTCGTTGCGTTGGTTATTGCGATGCAACACCTTACTAACCTATATGAAAATTTTAATTCCCATGCTGCTCATTGTTGTTGTGCTTGTCCATTTCTTTCACCCCAGCGCTATTATTCACCCGGACCATGCGGCATTTTTCCCCATGGGCATAAAAGGCATGTTAACAGCGATTTCTGCCGGCGGAATGGTGTATGCCTTCAATGGTTTCACGCAAGCCTGTGAATGGGGCGGCGCCGTTAAAAATCCAGGCCGCAGTTTACCTATCGCTATTATTGGATCCATTGCATTAACGCTGGTGATTTACGCCGGCTTACAAATCGCCTTTTTTGCCTCAATGCAGCCTTTTAATTTAGCGCACGGTTGGGCAAATCTAACGCTGATTCACGGAACCAGCCCGCTTGCCGCTATTGTTTATCAGGACGGATTTATTTGGTTGCTGCCTATATTATTTTTTGGCGCGATGATAGGGCCTTTTGCTGCTTCCTTAATTTACGCAAGCGGCGCATCACAATCTTTACGCAGTAAAAGTATTAATGGCTATTTACCTAAATTTTTACAAATATTGTCGCCACAACATACGCCTGTTTATGCCATTTTAATTAATTTTGTATTTGGTATGTTGTTATTCGCGCCATTGCCCGGCTGGAATAAAATGATGGGCTTTCTAACATCCTTAATGACATTCACCTACACCATCGGGCCAATTTGTTTAATCGCATTACGCGATCAGGCACCCAAACAAAGGCGTCCGTTTCTTTTACCCTTCGGAAAAACATGGGCCACGATTGCATTTTATTTATGTACCGTGTTTAGTTATTTTAACGGCTGGCTCATTATTTCAAAATTGAGTATTGGGTTTATTGCCGGCTTAATTGTTTTATTAACCTATCGTTATTTTTCAAAAGACACGAAAAAACATCCTTTAGAATGGCGATCATCCATTTGGATTTGGCCTTATATTGCTGGACTATCATTGATTTCGTACCTGGGTAGTTTTGGTGACGGAAAAAATATCATTCCTTTCGGATGGGACTTACTGGTACTCGCACTTTTCTCGCTTATGATTGTTTACTTAGCAAGAAGATTTAAATCATCTAACATGCACGCGCAAGATGCTATTACCGCATTAGAGTTACCAGAAACAATGCTACATACGTAATAATGCCATTTAAACAAGGAGGTTTTATGGACACCCAGCAACAGGACGATCGTCGCAGCATTACATTGTCAGAAGTAATGACGCCTGAAAAAGCGAATTTTGGTGGTAATGTTCACGGCGGACATCTACTGCTTTTGCTTGATAATGTTGCCTACGCCTGCGCAACACGTTACACAGGACATTATGTTGTTACTTTATCAGTAGATAAAGTATTGTTTAAAAATCCCATTCATGTTGGTGAGGTTGTGACTTGTTACGCCAACGTGAATTATGTTGGACGCACCTCTCTAGAAGTTGGCATTAAAGTGATCGCTGAAAATTTAGAAAATGGCGAAACACGGCACACCAATTCTTGCTATTTTACGATGGTAGCGCTTGATAAGAATCTTAAACCCGTTGAAGTTAAACCACTGATCATGCGGAATGATTTAGACAATCGACGCCATGAAGAAGCGAAGCTGCGAAAAGAAATAACACAATTCTCCGTGAAGGAGCATGAAAAAAGAAAGCAGGCGTTGAAAATATTATAAGAACGAAGCATTAGCAAAGTGCGTGTGCAATTTTTCAAGGATGACATTAATGAGTGTATTTCACGATCTTTCTGCCTTTCATCAAATCGCTACCCCCATAACAGCAATGGGAAGCAACCTTAATTATTTTTTCATTTTGGTTAAATTGTTTATCTCTGTTTGCGGCGCATTCACTATTTTAATTGGCGCTGCGATTGCTATTTATCGTTACGTTTTATATCGCTTTATTAATTCTGCAATGGAAGCCAATCTCAACAATATTCGACTTGATTTGGCTCGAACAATTATTTTAGGCTTGGAATTTTTTATCGCCAGCGATGTCATCGAAACAACCATCACGCCTGATTTTCAGGCATTGGGAATATTGTGCGTTTTAGTTATTATCCGAACTATTTTGAATTTTTCATTGCATAAAGAAATTAAAGATTTGTCGGCTATTCCTGGGTCGGGTGTTGATATAAAAGATGAAAAAAATAAATGATTGATTTCGCGTGTTCACACGCAGGCTACCGCCGCGCGTTTCTGAGATGATTATAGTATTTATCGCAACAGGGAAATCTACGCATCCCGGCAGGGTGCGTGTGCATTTGCCCCGCGCAAAAACCACAGTGAAAACACACGTAAACCATCGCCTCTATTTAGTGCTTCCTTAAGTACAAAGCGTGATGCGTTTACCCTGCATGGCCACGCAATGAATTTTATTACGCCTGCCGTTCTGCTAAACTTACCATTAACGGAGAAAATCTATGTTCATGAAGAGCCGCAAAGAAACATCTTCACAAAAAATAACAATCCCAGAACGTTCAAATGCGCCCGAAACAAAGCTATTTGTAAAAACCCTGGCGCATGATGTTAATGCGCTGGGTTCTCGCCCTGTTATTTTAATTTTACCGGGTGGCCCCGGCCTTGATCACAGCACTTACCAATCTTACAACTGCTTACTGGATACCGCCGATATTGTATTTCACGATCCCCGCGGCTGCGGACAAAGCGATAAAAATGATCCCGCTACCTACACAATGGAAAATTATGTTGAAGACGTTGAGGAAATTCGAAAATCGCTTCAACTCGACAAAGCCATTATTTTAGGGAAATCTTATGGGAGTGTTTGCGCGCTGGGTTACGCTTTACGCTTTAAAGATTCTGTGGAAAGATTAATTTTATCCGCTGGCGCGCCCAGTTTTCGCTCACTCGAAACGGCAAAAGAAAATTTTGCAAAAATCGCCAACGACAAACAAAAAAAGGCGTATGAAAAACTATGGGGCGGCGGATTTAAAAGCAGCAAGGAGCTTGGCGATTTTTATGCCGCAACCGCATCGCTTTATTCAAATCGCCTAAGAACACGCCTAGAAACTTACGCCTTAACCTATTTTGCAAAAAACTTTAGCTATGAAGCAATGAACCTGGGCTTTTCAGATTTTTTACGTCGCTTTGATTTTGAATCACAATTACACCTTATCGAACATAAAACACTGATTATTGCAGGGCAGGATGATTGGATAAATGACATCCGCCACATTCAAGTCATGGCCGATAAAATCCCCAACAATACATTTAAAGTGTTTGCGGATGCAGGTCATGCGATTGAATCTGATATTGGCACCCCTTATTTTGAAACGATTCGACAGTTCATCATCAGCACGGAAGCCCCGACCTTAGTCAGGCGCGAGGAATCTGAAAAATAGCAATGCCTTTAATCGTTTCACTGTCCAAACAATCCCTCAAATAATCTACCAGCAAAACCGCAACAACGGACTTTTTTTCAGATGAAGCGTGTCGAAAATATAATTGATTATCGCGTCGTATTGCAAACCCCAAATGTGAAACATGCAAATTTGTGCCTATTTTTTCGCGCAAATTCCAATTGGGCCGGACAATTTCAATAATGCTTCCGTTCGGAATTTTATTGAAAATCATTTCAACAGGATTTTTATTTGGGTCAAAAAACAGGGTTAGCGGTAAATAAGGAATATGTGCAAATTCTTTTTTTACGGTGTTTGAAATATTTCTTAGCACTTCAACACGCTTATTTATTTCATTTTCTGATGACGCATTCAATAGCTTGATATCTTTTTCTGATCGATGCAAAAACCAATTGGGCCTGTCTATTTCACCTTCCGCGAATTTTACTTCGCCAATTGTACTTGTCACATCAACCAGTATTTTATTTTTTTGATTCTGCGGATTCCAATCGACACTCATGAAGTGAAAACGATTTTCGTATTTTGCAATGCCGTCATAATAATTAATTTGTAATAATTTTTCCACAAATTCAGCTTCATTCTGCGATAGCGACAATGCCAACACGTTATTCACATAGGTCAAGCAATCAAATGCATCGAAACGATAGAGGGGTGATTGATCAAATTCGCCAGACAAGCCTTCACCTTGCGCGCCGCCAAGATAAGGTAAGCCGAGAAATTGACTGCTAAAGTAATCGATGCGTTCGGCCAGATTTAAAATCTGCTTTGAATTGTCGAGGCATGTATTTATATTTTTCACGTTCACTCACTTAAAAAAACGATAAGCAATTATGAATGCGCATTGGATTGAGCGCAATTATTTATTTACAAAGCGTGATGCCGCTATTCTTTCGGGCCAGTGAATACGGACGGAAGTCTCCGCATCAAACCTAGGGTAAATGCATCTTAATTTGGCTCATGACCGAAAGCGTATATTGATTCTAAATAGCCGAATAGCGTGTTTTTGCATTAAGTGAGTGAATGAGTACGGAAGCCCCGACGTTAGTCGGGCGCGAAAAATTAAATAGCTTTCGCACTCCGC
>JAPLRF010000008.1 GCA_026399315.1 Gammaproteobacteria bacterium | reverse complement strand
GTAGACTGCTAAGGATAAATATTAGGAGATCTTCTGTGGTAAGGATGTGTATTTTAACTGAAAATCCCCCCGCCTTCGGTAAGGTGAATTATGATGCAACGAATCAGTGCTTGGGTAGGATTCTATTTTGATGCAACGGGCCATTTGAATTTGTTCGTTTCGCATGGGATCTTGCAATAAGCCAGTAAATTAGCACGGAAGCCCTGACGTTAGTCAGGTGCGTTACTAAAAACACGGTATTCCAAAATTTTTAGTTATATCTTATCATCCACCATCGAAATTTTTCGATGGTAAATCAATAAAATAAAACGGAGTTTCAACATGAATAAAAAATTAATTTTTTTGCTAATCTCTTTGGTAGCAAGCGGGTCCACTTTTGCAGCAACTGCTAAGCTTTCGCCTTTTCAGGATAATTTACGCATTCAATTTAAAACAACCACCTTCCCAGCAGACAGAGTATTTACGCTTTCATATGCCGGCAGTAATGGCGTTGAAATCACGGGCCCAGAAAGCGTGGGCACAAATATTTTTGCAGACTTGACAATCTACAGCGATAACAAAATTGAGTCTGGTTTTCCAAGTGTGACATTGCATTACCCAACAAAACTTTTTGGCACGCAAAGTTGCACGTTGGCTTTGGCTGATGGCCCTTACATGCCACGATTAAGCTATAAAGCAATTGCACCACAATGCTTGGGTATTACGGTTGGTAATATCGTGTATACGCCGAATGTTGGCTATAACGATTACACTATAATGATTTCAGACACTGAGCAATAAACACTGAAAAAACTGGTTACAAATAATTTTGTAACCAGTTTTTAAAATTGGGTTCATCAATAAAATAACCTGCCTGTTCAGGCAATCGTCCAATTAATAATTTTTTTTGCAGTGTTCGTAGCGCTGATTGCACTGAAGGCACTTCTAATTTTTCAACGCCTAGGTTTTTTGCTAATAGTTCGCGTGTTGATTCGCTAAATAGCCCTGTGGTTTCTTTTGAAATCGCACGCAGTAATAATTTCTCTAATGCAGATGCGTTTTCCCACGTCTCAACAAAAGTGCGATCATTGTAAATATCTTCTAACAACTGTTTTTTTGTTTCAGAGATAGTTTGATCAGGATAAAGTGCCAATCGTTCGACTAAGGAGCGTATTAATTGCGGTACATTCCCCATGGCTTGAAATGCAGACCATAAAGCATCATTATCTAATTTTCGTTTTGTGACTTGATTAAATGTATTTGATAAATGATCCGTAAATTCACGTCCCAATTCAGGAAATGGAAGATTTTGGCCGAAATGAAAAAAAGGCGCATTGGCTTGAGAAAACATTTGGCGTAGTCCTTCGCGAGATGAGCCGGTAAAAATGGCTTTTACAGCATCCTTGTGAAGATCTAATGCGGTTCTCAAAGACGCGATAAAGTGTTCATTGGGAGCGTGCTTTGCTAACACTTGTACTTCGTCGAGCAGCAATAAAATGCGATGTGATTTTGCCAGCAGTGTAATTATATTTTTAATATCATATTGAGGCGATTTGGTTTCGTGTAATTCAATTTTCGCCTTGATTGTTGCGACTGATCCGCTCACAGCACGTATTTTAGATAAGGCAGAATTCTTGTTATGGATTGCACCGATAGATTGCGCAAAATCAATTACTGCCTTTGTAAAAGGTGTTTGTGGGTCATTGCTAACATCTAGAAAACTGAAATAGAATACGTTCCAGCCTTGTTTTAAAGCAAAGGGGTAGATGTCCTTTTGAAGAAATTCCGTTTTCCCCATACGGCGCGGCGCAAAAAACACAAGTGCATTTGCAAGCCCAGTGTTAAATAACTCGATAATTTGTTTTGCCAGTGCTGTTCGTGCAAAGTGCCAAACGTTTTTGGGTGTTGTCACGCAAGTGCCATCCGTACAGTTAGATCAAGTTAGATTGTCAAAATCTAATTAGATTGACGCAATCTAAGATGATCTAATAGATCTGTTTCATAAACGCTTTTGCTTCAAGCAGCGTTTGATTCGCAACGATATTGGCTTTTGTTGCTCCCTCGCGCAATACAGATAGAATATGATCTTCATTACCCGAAAATTCTTTTCTGCGTTTTTGCATCGGTTCTAACAAGGCAATAATAATTTCAATTAATTTTTTCTTGCACTCGACATCACCAATCGTGCCCGCGCGATATTTTTCTTTTGCTTCATTAATCCAGTTAATATCGGTATTAAATGTGTCATGAAAAATCCACAAAGGATTATTTTCAACCTTGCCAGGATCAGTTGCACGCAAACGATTGGGGTCGGTATACATGCCCATTATTTTTTTCTTTACGGTGTCTGCATCATCACTTAATAAAATCGCGTTATTAAGCGATTTGCTCATTTTTAATAAATTCCCCTCTGCAGTTGGCGCGCCCAACCCCACTAATCTTTTTGAGCGCCCTAACAACATATTAAAGATCGGAAATAAGCCACCAGCACTAACCGCTTCGTCATCTTTTAAATGTGAGTCAATGCCGCAATATAACTGATTAAATCGCCTTGCTACTTCACGCGCCAGTTCTAAATGCGGCGCTTGGTCTTCACCGACAGGGACAATATCCGCACGAAACGCGAGAATGTCGGCAATTTGCAAAATGGGGTACCACAGGAATCCCATTGAATATTGGTCGCCCAATTGTTTATCGCGAATTTCATCTTTAATCGTTGGGTTTCGCATTAGGCGCGGATACGAAATAATCATACTGAAATAGGTCGCCAATTCAAAAATAGCAGGAATATCAGACTCTAAAAAAATACAACTTTTTTGCGGATCGATGCCCGCAGATAAATAATCGAGCGTAATATCAAAAACACTTTCTCGAATTTCAGCAGGCTTCTCTGCTTTTGTTGAAAAAGCATGCGGATTCGCGATGATAAAATAACAAGCGTAATCATTTTGCAAATTGACGCGATTTTCAAGTGACCCTACCCAATGCCCTAAATGTAGCTTTCCGGTTGGGGTGTCGCCTGTGAGTAGTCGGGGTTTTGTAACCATAGTATTCTCTTAGATTAAATTTTAACGCCAGTATATCGCACAACCTATCGCAACCCAAATGCGCACGGCGCCCGCATTAAAATTTAAAGAAATTATAAGTATCCGCTTCATTTTTCAGGGTGATGCTAATATTATTGCTGTTGCAAGAAGTTATCAGGGATCTGAGATCGTGGATCAGTGTCAGAATGCGAACACCGATCCCAGACAGCTGATCCCTGATACCCCTAACACCAATACCATTTCCGTTACCCTCTAATTTGGAGCGGATACAATTATAATGTTATCGCTTTGTTTCCGTTCG
>JAPLRF010000051.1 GCA_026399315.1 Gammaproteobacteria bacterium | reverse complement strand
TGGTGCGAAAAACGCCCTAAAAAAGGATTTTTCATGCTAAAATTTGGCTCAACCATGCGGGTTTAAAGGTGCTGGGATCATTGGCGGGCGGAATGGTTAGAACCCCAATATGGGGAAAATAATTGTTAATTTATTTTTTTCAGCGCGCATAAACCTCCTTATGTCCAAAAATTATGTTAACCTTGCGTTTTCAAATCAGTCTTTGTTTTATCTGCAGAATAATTTCATCTGAAACCATCTCTGGTGATAGATTGGTATTATTAATGGTAATTTCATTTTCATGATGCGAATAAAAAACTTTTTCATCATGCGATCGTTTTCTCGATAGTTCAGTATCACGTGTTTTAAAATTTGAAAATTCTTTTCGATCATCTGATTCAACGCGCTTTGCCAGTTCATCTTCATCACAAATCAATCGTACTGGAAAAAAGTGCGCATTGCGTTTTTTCACCACAGCCAATACTTTGTTGTAGAAAATTTGATGGTATTGGTCTTTATCAAACATCATTTCGCTGAAAATAAAACTGTTGCTATCAGCGCATACATTGGCAATCGTCGATAAATACAGATCTTGGACCGAATTCAATTTTTCCCACATTGCTGGCGTCAAGTTCCACATCGCCTGATAATCATCGCCAAACAATTTCAAAAATGGGTCATACAAATCATGATTTCCTGTAAATCGCGCATTTGTTTTTCTTGCAAGTGCTTCGCCTATTGTTCGTTTACCCGCGCCAGGAAAACCCATTAGGAGTATAAAACAGTTTTGAAGTTGTATTTTTGGATTACTCATAAACTAATCCTTCCCGCATGCTGGAAATATATTTTTTAAAATAAAGCACGAGCTCGTCATCGACAGTTGTGTTTTCATTGTATTTAAGTTTTTTATTTTTATAGTGCAGTCCTTCACCATCTGGCAGATAACCTAATTGAACATATAAACGCTGCGCACGACCATAATCCTCAGTCATACCCACGCCTAAACCAATTTCATGAATGCCTTTATTTTTTGCAATGATTTCACATTCTTTTATCAGTGCCGTTGCTATACCCTGTTTTCTATACTCTGGCAGAACATTTAAATCTGAAATTTCTGGGATATTTTGTTCGTTAAATTTTGAATACTCTGAATTCCACTTAATGGTGACATAACCAGAAAATTTATTATCTACCTTTACAACTAAAAGAGTTCTAATATTTTTTTCGGGGGGTCTGTAGGAAGTCCCTCGAAAAGGATCAAAATGACTTTTTATTCGAATTTTATACTATAAATTCAGGCTTTTTTATCAAGATTTTCTATAACAAATCCCCATATAGCCTTGGCGACATTAACGGGCGTGCCAGATGATGGAAAATGCTGGGGGGATATGTCGGGAAAACTATTATTCTCGAGCATCCCAAACGGTTGTGAGTGCCATGGTTTGGATATGTCGGAACAAATAAAATCAATGGCGCTTACTGCAATTTTTAGTGAATGATGAGTTTTTCTAAAAAGTTCTACATTTTCATCGCAGACATCTTCTGTCAAGTTGATAACTTCGGCGCCGTTACTACAATTCGTTTTTTCAGCCAGAAAGATTTTCTTTCCCGCACCTAGTTTTAATTTTAAATTCACACCTTGATCAGCTAAACATTTTTGAAGTAGTTTATTTTTTTCAACTGTGCTTAAAGCGAAGTTTTCCTTCCCTTTATTGCCTCGCAATGGATTACTATTAAATTTATCGATTAGTGCGTCAACGGTTGATTTACCATCACCAATGATGGAAGGTCTTGTTCTTTTTGAACAAACAAGTAACTTGTCGCCTAAAAACATAAATCGATGAACATCACCAGGGATAAAACGCTCAACAATAATTTTGTGATCAATTATTTTTGCTATATCAATTGCTGATTTTAATGAATTATCGTCGTTTATATTTAAAGTAACATGTTTACTTAAACTGGAAGAATTGGGTTTAACCACCAATGGAAATCCCATTTTTTTGCCGTAATTAAAAGCGTTTTTCTTAGAGAAAAACACTTTTCCTTCTGGGTGCAGAATATTATTTTTAGCAAGTAATTTTTTAAACGTGATTTTATCATCGTAAATAGTGGGGTCTTTAAATTGTTTAAAATTTTTATGAAGCAGCGTTGTAGGCGTGTAATGAAAATAATATTTTTTTTCGTTGTGAGTCAAAAGAAAAGCTAATAGTTGTCGACCATTGTATGAAAAACAATATATTTTTAAATTTCTTTCCTTTGCCTCCTGCCACAATAGTTTCAATCGATAAGTCATCTGTGATAGATCGGCTTCTTCTTTCATCTGAATTTTATTGTTTTCCGTCCCTTTGATGAGGGAACGGACCAGAAGTTTATCGGTAAAATATAAAGGCTTGTTGAATAACAACACATTGAATATTGATGTAAAAAAATTCTGTATCAAGAAAAATAAGCTGTTGGTTTTATCATGTCTATGGTTAGGCTTTTCCGGATAGCAATATGGGCATGTTTGAGATGAATTTTGCACGGAATTTCGCCATAAAAATATAATTAAAAATCGTCAGAATGCTTATCCTGTGACCCGGCACTAAGAGTGACGTGCTGTAGCGATAAGACACTCTATATTTTATATATTAGCCCCCAACTCTGCAACGACTCATTTGGCATGCTTGCTAAAAAATGCGCTCATTTATGGGTTTTCGTCAAAATTTCAAGCTGATTTAAGTATATTAATCGACTCAGCAATGTCCGCCATATCCTGCACGCCAAGTTCCTCTTCAAACATATAATACCCGTAAAGATTGATGTGAATCCACGATACTGGCGAAATATATTTTAGCTGTTCAATTAATTTTTCATTGCCTTCTTTTTGAAATTTCAGGAGTAGGGCGTTTAATATTTTTGCATTGTAGTAAATCATGCAATTGGACATCAAACGTGCGCATTCATTCCACATTTCAATTTCACGATCATTTCTTCCGCGGAATTTTCGTCCATGTACGTTACCAATCGTACGTCGCAGTTGATGATAAGCCTCGCCGCGATTTAATGCGCGACGCACGTTTTGTCTGATCATGGGGTCGTTAATAAATTTCAGCATATAAATGCTCATCAAGATATTATCATATTCCCACAGCGCTTCTTTTGTTTTATTTTTTCTTTTGTGCGAGCTTAATTTACTGGCAATAAGGTGCTGTGATGTTTCACCAGTCAACAGCGATGCAATAATTCTCTGAATGTTATCCCATTCCTTTTTTATTGGCCTTCTGTCCATTTGCTTTCTAGGTTTTATGATTAAATTTTTATATTTTTTGAGCGATTTGAAGCAACATAATTTTTTAGCTTTTGTATTAATGCTTTTAAAATGTGGCGCAAATTGTTTATCGATAAAATCAAGTAATGCAAAATTAATTTGATTAATCGAATGTCCATCACCAGATAACCAGTCAATCACGATATCACTGCTGATGTTAAATAAAATATCAAATAAGAAGTGGCTCTCATGGTGATTAGAGCTGATAATTCTAGTATTAACTGGAATATGATTTGCACACAGTGTGTAAGCTGAAATGCCAACGCTCACGCCAAAATATTTTGAAGAATAACGTGCGATAAATGAATGCAATCTTGTTTCAAACTTTTGTCCATCAACACTACCATGCATCAGATTATCATGAATATTCCAATATTTAAAAATCGGTAAATCAGCAATGGCATTAATGACTGCGTCGTTGGCATCGATTAACGTTTCAAGGCGCATAAAATTTTTCATTTGTGATTGCATGCGTTGATAACCCAGATCACTGCTTTCCGCCATTTTATAAATACCCAGATTGGTCGCGTTGGCGATAATGCAAGCCATCATCGCAGTATGATCAATTGTGTCTTTTGCATCGTATGGTTTAATGTGTGTAAATGCGCTCATAAAATCACAGTCTTTTTGTGCAAATTTCAGCACATTGGCAATACTGATTTGTGGGAGCTGCTTAAAAATAGGGTGGTTTTCTTTGTCGATAGTGTCAGGATAGGGGAGTGTGAATGTAATTTCATCACCGCTCTTTTTTATTTTAATACTTTTGTTATCACCATTTGCTATACGCTTATTCACATCCTGAATCAATTGCTCTAATTCTTTTTCTAGATCATCGAGCATTTGATCAGCGGACATCATTAATTTTTTATTGCCAAGTTGTTTTAAAAATGCCGCTTTATAACGCCATTTTTCATCGCTGACTAGGTGGGATGATAAGCTTTTAAATGAAATAGAATTTTCAAGATAGATTTCACCTGTTTCAATTTTATCTGAAATAAGGCGATAAATCATGAATTCATATTTTGCCATATCGACCACTGATTCACTCGTCTCAATTGTTTTGTTTGAGTTTTTCTTATTAGATTTTGTCTTCACGTGAACATCTGTAATCATTAAATTCTTTTGCCATCTTTTTGGTATACAGCTAATCGGCACATTGATTGCTAATTTCTTTTTATCGGTAGTCGTTGATAAAAAATAATTCTTTAGAAACGCAATGGCTGATAACAGATTTTTTTGACTATCGTTTCCTGAGAATTTTAACGCTTTAAAAATTGGTCGAATATTCTTGGTTATTTTTCCTTTTAATTTTGCAATCTCATTCCATTTTATCTCCTGATAATCAAATAATATTCCGCATAAATAATCGGATATGGTTTTAAATCTTCCTTTTTTGACATACTTATGCGCACGTTTTCGAACACGTCCAAATGATTCTTTATCTGAAATATCTTCGTCATCAAAGAAGCGAAGCACAAGCGCTGCGTTTTTTGTGTCATTATTAATTTCTAGCTTGTCATTAAAAATTCTTTCACGTGCATTCAAACCTGCCTCGTCTTTAAACTTTTGTATATAATGTGAGAAGCTGATCGTTAGGTTGTCATTAATTTTTTCATGCCTGTTGTGTACAAAACATAACATATAAATTGCCTGCTTTATTTCCGATAATTTCTTTAAATCGCTGACAGGGTAGTGCTCTGCAAGACTGGCATAATACTGTATATTTTGCTTAGTCAGTTTTAATATCGGTAAAATTTTCCTGGATACTTGACGCAGTGGTTGATGGTTATCTAATTTTTTAATTTCAGCCTTCAGATATTTTGGCTTGAAACTTTTCGGATCTTTTTTAAGTTCCGTTAGTATGTATTCATCATTTTCTTTTTCTAGCATGTTTCGAATTGATTTCCAGTCATCATGTGATAGGTTTTCTTTTAATAACTCACCCAATCGATTTTCTTCGCGGTTAATTACATTACCAATTAAATCTTGAATTGTTGTATATCCAAGCAACATGAGTTTATGCTCAGCACAGTAACAAAGCACTTCATGAAATAAATAAATGGGGTTTCCAGAAAGTTGCGCTTTAATTTCCAGCATCTTTTCTAGCTTAATTTTAATATCGGATTTTTCAGTTTTATAACGCAAAAGTTTTGAAATTATTTTTCTATTTGTCAGGCGTGTATTTTTAGAAACTGCGTTAACATTTAATTTTGCATTGTCAAAATATTGCTGTAAAATATAATCAACATCATTTTTTACTTCATTGAATTGAAAATCAAAAAATTGTGATGTTGTTTTAAAGTATCCAAGCTGCAAAATGAAATGCACCTTTGATGCGAGTGAGCCACGCTCACTCATCTCTACATACTCTTTTTTGCTTAGGGAAAAATAGGCTTTTTGTTCGTCAGTTGTGAAGTGTGGGATTTCGTACAGTTCGTTGATTTCAGTCTTGGATAAAATCTTTAATCGCTTGTCGTTCATTGGTGGTAGCCTCATTATTGGTTGAAACTATCCTTGATCTGCGCTAATATCCTTGTAAATGCTAGTAACGGTGATTACAGGCGTCAGACTGTAGCAAAAATTATGACCACAATCAAATCAATTCCAAGCCCCATATTCGATGGTCTGTCGCAGATGATCACTCGCGACGACTTCCAGCCAAACTTAAGTGGCGATTTTCAACAAGACTATGAGCATGCGAGAAATTTTTTATTAAGTTATCGCGGCAGCGTTGATACATTTAATTCTTATCGAAGAGAAATAGAACGTTTTTTACAATGGTGCCAATTAATTGGTAATAAAACTGTAAAACAAATTCGTCGTGATGAGTTCGAAGCTTTTTTAGATTTTTGCCAGAAACCGCCTAAAACCTGGATTTCAAACACAATTGAAAATCGATTCATTGAGAAAAATGGCGTTAAATTACCCAATAAAAAATGGCGACCGTTTGTTGTCAAAATATCAAAGGTCGATGTCAAAGACGGAAAAACACCGGATAAAGATGATTATGCTTTATCAGATAAGGCATTTAGAGCTTTATTTGCAGTTATTAGTAGCTTTTATAATTTCCTGATTCAATCAGAATATACGATGATTAATCCTGCGTTGTTAATTCGTCAAAAAAGTAAATACTTTATAAAAAGGCAGTCATCAACGCCAATTCGCAGATTATCAGAAATGCAATGGGGATACGTCATTGAAACTGCTGAAATCATGGCAGCAGAAAATAAGGATCAACATTCGCGCACATTATTTATTATGAATGCATTGTATGGAATGTATTTAAGAATTTCAGAATTAGTGACAAGTAATCGATGGACGCCAACGATGGGAGATTTTCATCGCGATGCTGATGGACTGTGGTGGTTTTTAACGGTCGGCAAAGGGAATAAAGAGCGAAGAATTTCGGTGAGCAACGCAATGCTTGCTGCATTAAAAGACTATCGTAAATCGTTAGATCTCTCTCCCCTCCCCGCTCCTAATGAAAAAACACCGTTATTAACGTCACTTAGATCAAACACCCCATTAAAAAGTACGCGTAATATTCGTGAATTAGTACAGCAATGTTTTGATCGTGCATGCGTGAGATTAATTGGAGATAATCAGCAAGAAGAAGCTGATCAATTAGCAAATGCTACTGTGCACTGGTTACGCCACACCGGCATTTCAGATGATGTTAAAACACGACCTCGCGAGCATGTGCGTGATGACGCTGGGCATAGTTCTGGTGCGATTACCGATAAATACATTGATATCGAATTGCGCGAACGACACAGAAGTGCTAAAACTAAGCGAATAAAACCTGAATTTATCACGTAAAACATGGATAAAAGTTCATTTTGATCCTTTTCGAGGGACTTCCTACAGGACCCCAGCAAAGTAAAATAACACGTTCGTTCTCATTCGCCAGTTCTGTCATCGTGCGATGCAATTTTTTACCTGGAATTGCATCGTCCGCAAAAAACCAAGTGCGTACCGCATGATT
>JAPLRF010000016.1 GCA_026399315.1 Gammaproteobacteria bacterium | reverse complement strand
GGTAAGGGTGAAATGGTGCGGTAAGAGCGCACCGCGCAGTTGGTAACAAGTGCGGCAGGGTAAACCCCACTGGAAGTAAGGCCAAATAGGGGTCCGATAACGTTGTTCGCGTTGGATCCGGGTAGGCTGCTTGAGGCGCATAGTGATATGCGTCCCAGATAAATGATTGTTCTCGACAAAACCCGGCTTATCGGCTGACTCATTTTTTTTAGGGATCGAGGATCTGTTATCGGGGATCCGTAATGAATTTACAGATCTCTGATAACCGATGCCTGATCCCCCTTTTATCAGTGGAGACAATGCATGAATTCATTTTATTCTCAAATCGAAACACAATTATCCGAGTTAAAACAAAACGGTTTATACAAACAAGAACGCTTTATTATTTCACCGCAAAATGCGGAAATTACAGTGTCCCCGCACAAACATGTTTTAAATTTTTGCGCCAATAATTATTTAGGGTTGGCAGATCATCCTTTGCTAATTGAAACAGCACAGCAAGCCTTAAAAGAATATGGTTTCGGTATGGCATCAGTGCGATTTATTTGTGGCACGCAAACCATTCATAAAGAATTAGAAAAAAAGATCAGTGAATTTTTGGGAATGGATGACACCATTTTGTATTCGTCATGTTTTGATGCGAACGGTGGATTATTTGAAACGTTATTATCTGAGGAAGACGCGATTATTTCAGATGAATTAAATCATGCCAGCATTATTGATGGTATTCGTTTATGCAAAGCAAAACGCTTTCGCTATAAAAATAATAATATGAGTGATCTCGAAGAAAAGTTAAAAGAAGCGTCGGGTGCGCGAAATATTTTAATTGCAACCGATGGCGTATTTTCAATGGATGGCATTATCGCCGATTTAAAATCTATTTGTGATTTGGCTGATAAATATAATGCATTGGTAATGGTGGATGATTCGCACGCCGTTGGATTCATTGGCGAAAACGGCCGCGGAACACCTGAATTTTGTGGTGTTTTGGATCGTGTTGATATTATTACAGGCACCTTAGGTAAAGCGTTGGGCGGTGCATCCGGTGGTTATACAGCAGCCAAAGGCAAAATTGCTGATTGGTTGCGCAATCGTTCGCGTCCTTATTTATTTTCAAACACATTAGCCCCCGTTATTACCGCAACAACATTAACCGTTCTGGAAATATTGCAAAGCGCATTAGGTAAAAAATTACGGGACCAGGTGAAAAAAAATGCCAATTATTTTCGCGCAGAAATGACAAAGCTGGGTTTTGATTTGGTGCCTGGTGAACATGCGATTATTCCGGTAATGTTGGGTGATGCAAAAATCGCATCGACAATGGCAGATAAATTATTACAGGAAGGTATTTATGTGATTGGATTTTCATTCCCGGTTGTGCCAATGGGCCGTGCGCGCATTCGCGTGCAAATGTCTGCAGCACATACAAAAGAGCAGTTAGATAAAGCCATCGCTGCTTTTGCCAAAGTCGCTAATGAAATGAAAATAATTAAATAGCGCATAAGAAACACGTACGAAATAACCATTAAAACCCACGGAACCTAACAATGAAAGCACTGTGTAAATTAAAAAAGGAAAAAGGCCTTTGGCTCACGGATGTTGCTATGCCGCAATGTGGACAAAATGACGTTTTAATTAAAATCAAAAAAACAGCGATTTGCGGTACCGATTTGCATATTTACAATTGGGACGAGTGGGCGCAGAAAACAGTGCCCGTGCCTCTCACCGTAGGTCATGAATTCATGGGCGAAATTGTCGAGGTGGGTGCTGGCGTTAGCCATTTTTCAATTGGAGATAGGGTTTCTGGTGAAGGTCATTTAACCTGTGGCTATTGCCGCAATTGCAGAGCGGGCAATCGACATTTATGTCGTGAAACACGCGGCGTGGGATATCACGTAACAGGCATATTTGCAGAATATTTTGCGATGCAAGCAGAAAATGTTTACAAACTGCCGGATGATATTTCAGATAGCATCGGGTCGATTTTAGATCCTTACGGCAATGCAGTGCACACTACCTTGAATTTTGATTTGGTCGGTGAGGATGTGTTAATTACGGGCGCAGGCCCAATTGGCTTAATGGCCGTTAAAATTGCAAAACACGTCGGTGCGCGGCATGTGGTCATTACGGATATTAATCCCTATCGATTGTCTTTGGCTGAAAAAATGGGTGCAAGCCTGGCAATTAATCCAGCTGAAACCAGCTTAAAAGAGGCAATGGTGCAACTTAACATGAGTGAAGGTTTCGATGTCGGTTTGGAAATGTCGGGCAATGATAGGGCGTTCCAAGACATGATTGCAGCGATGAATCATGGTGGCCGAATTGCGATGCTGGGTATTCCTTCGGCATCATTTGCAATTGATTGGTCGCAGGTTATTTTCAAAAGCATTACGATTGCCGGCATTTATGGTCGACGTATGTTTGAAACATGGTATAAAGGTGTTGCGCTATTGCAAAGTGGTGTTGATATTTCCTCTATTATTACAGCAGAATATCACTACACTGATTTTGAAAAAGCCTTTGCAGATATGATATCGGGCACTGCGGGTAAAGTGATTTTAAATTGGGGGTAAGGTGGATTAAATGCCGGTGCTTTTTTCTGCGTTTTTTCATTCAGCGTTGTATTGAGCACCCTTTTTGTTTTTTCTATGCTGGCAAATATGCTGGTGTCCCTTGCTATTTCACATGCGGCTCCAAATAGTCTGTGGCTAAAAGGCATTTTTTCATCCATTCCTTTGTTGTATTTATTAGAGACTAGCAAATTACTGATGGCAATTTCAAGCAGGCAAAAAAAACCCCGTAGAAACGGGGTTTGATTAAATCATATTCTGCTTTATACGGGTTTTGGCGATTCATTGTTGTCAGCAATTTCCGTCTTTCGTTCTTCGCCACGCATTAATCTAGGTTCAGCAGAAAATAGCGTATGAAGCATTGGTTGAGTGTCGTTAACAATGCTTTCGATGCCTGTTGTTAATTTAAGCGCATCGCTCAGTTCCAGTCTTGTTGCAAGTGCTGGGATATCAAATTGCATAGCGGTTATGTACTCTGCACTGGAGGCTGAGCAGGCAGCAGCAAAATAGTTTGCGCTCAATAGTTCTTCATTTAATTTAAGGGTCGGAATTTTCAATTTAAATTTGCTTAGGCATTCTTTTAACATTTCTCTTGTTGCGGTGCGACTCAATTTTGTTCTGAGCGCTTCGTAATGTTTCTTGTGATCGCTCATGCCGTGCATGTGCGTCATGATGCCAAAGCGATTATTGCCAAGTGAGAATTTCATATGCCACCTTCTGTCTGTTAATAAAGCTAAGTTAATTTATAGCATAAATAAATTAAGAGAACCTTAAGAAAAAAAGATTTTTAATATTTTTTTATCTTTCTGGTTAACAATTTCTTAATGTTGATGATGTAGCATTCTTTGTATCAATTTATGAAGAAGAGAGCGTTATGCCAGTCATCGAAACAGTATTAATTGGAACAGCTGCAAAATACCTTGCGCAAAATGGCGCTGCGATAGCGCAACAGGTTCAATTTGAAATTCGCAAAAAAATCACCGATGTTGAAAATCGTCGTTTCACTGTTGCGGCCGGTGTTTTAACGCGCGATGAAGGAGACGCTGTCAATGCATGCGTTAAAACGTGGCTGCATGACCCGATTCATTTTGATGATATTTCACTAAAAGAATCTTTTAAATATCTTTCGCAGTATTGTGGCTTGATTCCCATTCAAAGTGACGGTGTTTTTTTGATTGGGTCTGACACTCAGATAGGCTGGAAAGTAATACAGCTCAGAAATCCACTTGAGGAATATCGCGCAAAAAATGAAGATTGTTTTGGTTTTCGTCATCATGTTATTTCGTCGATTGATCGGTATTATGAAACCCATGAAAAAATGAGTGCTGAAAAATCCTATGTGACGATATTGGATAATTATATTCAGCTATTTTTAGGTTTGATGGATGAAGTAAAAAAAACACCTGGAAAAGCCGGTGAAGATGCGTTGAATGAATTAGAAAATCAATTATATAATTTTCTAGGAAATTTTCAAAAAGGCCCCGCACAACAACGTAGTTTTTCATTGTTAAATAGAATGGCGCAATACTTTGATTCCTTTAAAACGGAACGCGCTAATCTGTGTGCTGAAATCCAGTTGACAATTAAAACGCTGATTGCGCAAGCGCGCGATGAACAGAAACGCACGCTGTATGATGTGGTGGGAACGCTTCAGCATGATGTTACTTTACTCTCGACTGAAATGCGCGGATTTGTTGTTCGTCATGTCACAGCAGAAGATAAACAAAAAGATTTATTTAAAAAATTCTGGGATAAACATGCGCAGATGTTGTCGGTAGATTATCATCATTCGACAGTTAAAAAACGCTTTTCCGATTTAGCGGCACAGAAAAAATCATCTCCAGAATTGCTGGAAGAAAAATTAATGATGTCTGTAACGGCAGCGGTTATTTTTTCTGAAGAAGCGCGTCGCATTCTAGATCAACGCTTGTTATGTCAAAATCCCGATTTAAATGTGCATCAACAATTGAATGAAGTAATTAATTCGCTTGAGCACAATTTAAATATTGCATTTCATGAATTCCGAAAAACACTTAATTCTATAGATCAAAAAAATGCTGTCTCAACGCATCACAATTACCCTTCTATAGGTGTTAATCAATCACTTCCAAAGCCAGTTAATGATTCTGTGGTCACCATGGATCGTTTGGTGGCGAACATTAAAAAATCATTAGTGGAAATTAAAACAGCCACGGTGGTATTAAGTGCAGATGTTGTTTGTGTGGGAGAGACTTCTGTCATATCAAATAATTCAAGTATTGCATCACCAGTTTCCTCAGGTGATTTGTCTTCGCCGCTGGCTTGTGAAACAGAAAGATTTGATAAAGTACATCCGGCTGTAGAGTCTGCTAAAAGGCAGTTTGAACAAGCGGGTGGTTGTTTATTCCTTAAAAACGAGCGCTGCAATGAATTGGTCGATCGTAAGCTGCTAGATCGTGGAATTTTAGCGCAAGATAAAAATAATAAGCTGAATATTGTTCTTGAGTGTGTCAAAACAGAAGGTGATGTTACTGAACTAGGCGCCTATTTATTACTTCGGTTGAATTTGGGTGAGTCCAAATTAAACCAAGGGCAATCACATTTAAAGGCTACGATTTTGAAATTGATATATCTAGATCCGCTTGATGTTCATGAGCGAGATCAATTTTCAAATCTAAATGAATTTATTAAGGCAATATTTAATGCTGGAAACGAAAGTGTTCTTACTGCGAAAGCATTCCTGAGTGCCATTGAAACTACTTATCAATCCATTATTAAGTTAATTTTTGAAAAAACGCCAGTCGGTTATATGGTGTTTCAACAAAACTTAAATGATGCTCAATTAAAGGCAAAGCAAATTTGTGAAAATGCTATATTTGAAGAGAAAATAAAGGAAGTTGATGTTGATTTAAAGGTGTTGCAAGACAAGCAAAATACTTTAAGTGTTTCTGAATATGCCATGAAAATAAAAAATATTAAGACCATCATTTCTGAATTAGAACGCTTGCCCTGCAAAACACAAGCGCTTGAAGAGCAAATCGAGCTTGTTAATATAAAATTTGTTTCGGCGCAGGAATCTCGGATGGCTGAATTTGCGGATGCATTTTTGTTTTATGTCGAGTCATACAATAGATTTAAGAATCTCTATGAAAATTCTTTCTGTGATTTGGATTCGAATCCCAGAGAGCAGAAATTATTAGAATTTCATGAGAAATTACTTGAGTTGAGCAATTTAAAAGAAATTTTATTTGCTTTTGATTTAGAAGCTGTTTTCATAAAAACGCCAAAATTATGTGAGCAGCATGATAATGCGGTTTATAGCTATAAATTACTTTGTCAAAAGCATTGTGAAAAATTGGTTGAAGAATTGGAAGGTAAAATTCAAGATTTCTCTGGTGTTCTTTTGTCGGATACATCTGGGTTTGATTTGATGTTAACAACACGTTTATTTAATCAAGAGTCATGTGCTGCTACTCTCAACCAAGAAGCAATTGAAATTAAAAAAATTGAAACTGAAGGTGCGATTGAAAATTGTATAGCCAAAATTGCTGGCTGCTTAAGAACATTGGATGCTTATTTTGGAGTCGAATCCTCGAGAGAATTTAATGATGATGTTGTTGCAATTAAGGAAGGTTATTCTAATGCCCTGTTTGAACATGCAAGAGATGAATTGGTTAATGTACTTAATACAACCTTGCCGAAATTAATTTTCCCGTCGCACGGGCTTCTTGGTTTTTTCTCGACACCTGTTTCTTTTGACAAGGAGCCTTCTTTTACGGAAGCAGTAAAAAAAATAACAACTGCAAACGCAGTGGAAAATTTACAATTATTATTTAATGATTTAATGGCTATCATTAAAAACAAAAACGTCAATCCTGTTATGTTGCTGGAATGTGCTTTAAAAGGCAATGAAAAGACAGGTGCGGGGCAGTTTATTCGGTCCCAGCTTGAAATGCTTAAAAATGCGGCTGTGCCAAAGTGTTAATTTATTGTTTTTGAGATATAAATTTATTTTGATTCAATTCGGGGGCCAACAAGGCCTCTTGATATTAGGATATAGGATATACTATACTGTATATCGAGGTAATGGATATGATGGTAAAATTACTGATTTCAGTGCCTGATCAGTTAGCGCATCGAATGAGAAATTCGATTCCTCTGCGCCAACGCAGTGCAGTGATTGTAAAATTAATCGAAAAAGAAATAGAAAAGCGTGAAAAACAACTTTACGAATGTGCGCTTGCAGTTGAAAAAGATGCAGCCCTCCATCGTGAAATGGATGATTGGAATGTAACATTACAAGATGGATTGAAAGACGATGAATCGTGGTGATATATATTGGGTAGATTTAAATCCAGCAAAAGGTTCTGAAATCAATAAACAAAGACCTTGTGTGTTAGTCGGTGCAACACCCATTAATTTAGCGCGTCGCACAGTAGTTGTTGTGCCATTATCAACGTCAGCGATAGTTAAACCCCCCGTTACAGTGAGTGTAACTTGCTTAGATAAAAAAGTGGTTGCGGTTTGTGATCAAATTCGTACAGTCGATAAAACCCGCTTAAAAAAACAAGCGGGTTCTTTGTCTGAAAAAGACTTGGATGTGTTGGATGACAGTTTGAAACAAGTTTTATCGTTAAAATAAATTGCGAAGCTAGATTCACACTAGGGCTGCCGCCCTAGTTTCTGAGCTATTTAATTAATCCCTGAAATTCGTAAACTGCAAGGGAATACCAAATTGTTGTTCGCGCAATAATGCCATCGCTTCTTGCAAATCATCACGTTTTTTTCCAGACACGCGCACCTGCTCGCCTTGAATGGATCCTTGCACTTTTAATTTACTTTCTTTAATAAATTTCGTAATTTTTTTTGCGGTTTCGGTTTCAATTCCTTTTTTAATGGTAATTTCTTGAATGGCTGATTTAAGCTGAATTACAGGCTCTTTTGCATCCATGTATTGTAAATCAATGCCGCGCTTGGTTAATTTTGTATTTAATACATCGCGCATTTGTTGTAATTGAAAATCACTTTCTGTGGAAATTTTAATGATTTCTTTTTCGCGCACATATTTACTGTCGGTGCCTTTGAAATCAAAACGGGTTGCGACTTCGCGATTGGCTTGATCGAGCGCATTTGTTAATTCATGTTCATTTAATTCAGAAACAATATCGAATGTGGGCATAAGAAATCTCCGGGTGTGTGATCAGGGATCGGCTATCAGGGATCAGTGTGGTTAATCGTAAAGAAAATAACAAGAAAAATAATAAAAGGAAAGTGTTGAAGAAGTGGAAAATTAATTTTTAATTTTGCCGATCCCCGATCCCCGATCCCCGATCCCCGATCCCCGATCCCTGTAAAGAACAAAAACTGTACACTTTGTAAAAAAAAGTGGTATAGTGTGGGAAGTTGTGGGGAAAAATGGTAAATTCTTAAGAACAGATCAAGAGCTTACCGCTAATAAAGGATTAAAGGGATGTTTCGAGGCTTGTCATCAGGGCAAATCGATTCCAAAGGACGGATTACCATCCCGGCCAACTATCGTACTTTGTTAGTTGAAGAATCCAGTGGTTCCTTGGTTGTGACGATCGATACACAGCAAAAGTGTTTATTACTTTATCCTTTTCCGCAGTGGCAAATCATCGAAGAAAAATTAGAAAGCTTGCCAAGTTTTCAGCCTGCTGCGCGCCGTATTCAACGTTTATTGTTGGGGCATGCAACTGAGTTGGAGCTGGATCGTCAAGGTCGTATTTTATTGCCCAATTTATTGCGCGACCATGCAGAACTCGATGAAACGGTGATGTTGGTTGGCTTGGGTAAAAAAATTGAGATTTGGAGTGAACCTTTGTGGGAAGATGCGCGTGCTACTTGGTTAGCTGAGTGCATGGATGAAAATGAAGGTGTGCCGATGGAATTGGCAATGATGTCTTTATAATAATTCCACGGGGTTTTTGATGTTTGAACATTTGTCGGTGTTGTTGGGGGAGGCGATTGCAGGACTTGCAATCAAGGAAAGTGGCATCTATATCGATGCCACGTTTGGGAGAGGGGGGCACAGTCAGGCTATATTGGGAAAATTAGGGCAGAACGGTCGGTTGTTGGCAATTGATTTAGATCCAGAAGCGATCTCAATTGCAAAAAAAGCCCCTTTCGTTTCCGATACGCGTTTTGAAATTGAGCAAGCTTCATTTTCACAATTAGAAGCGTTGGTTTCAAAACGTGGCTGGCTTGGCAAAGTAGACGGAATATTGCTTGATTTAGGCGTATCGTCCCCGCAATTAGATGACCCAACGCGCGGATTTAGTTTTATGCGGGAAGGTCCGCTGGATATGCGGATGAATCCCGAGCAGGGTGTCTCTGCTGC
>JAPLRF010000035.1:10000-30464 GCA_026399315.1 Gammaproteobacteria bacterium | reverse complement strand
TTTTGCTTTAAATCCTTTTCCGCAACCCGCTTGATAATCGTAATGCGCTCTACTTCTTGCGTGCTCATTGTCAGTAATCCACCTGTCATTGGTATACCCCTCATCCATGAATGGTCTTTTAAGACTACTCACGTTGAGACCAGAAGGGGACATTTCTAAATTGCTCAAAGCGGACATTACTAAATTGCCCCTACACACCCTCATTTTTCCGCGACATCTTGATTATAAGCTGGTAAAATTGACAAAAATTCAATGCGATAAATAAAAAATCCTTTTGTTTTTATAATGTTATGTCGTTTTTAATATGAGGTTTTTACTATGAGCAATACATTACACGCCGAAGTCGTTGTTTTAGGAAGTGGTCCTGGTGGTTATTCCGCTGCATTTCGCGCTGCTGATTTGGGCAAAAAAGTCATTTTAATTGAACGCTTCGATGTTATCGGCGGCGTGTGTTTAAACGTAGGCTGTATTCCATCTAAAGCCTTATTGCATGTTGCTAAAGTGATTGATGAAGCAGCAGATGTATCAGCACACGGTGTTGAGTTTGGTAAACCCAAATTGGATATTGCTAAAATTCGCGACTATAAAAATGGCATCATTAAGAAATTAACCGGCGGGCTGAGTGCCATGGCAAAATTGCGCCAAGTGCAAATCGTCACTGGCTATGGCAAATTCGTGGATGCGAAAAAAATTGTTGTGGATAACGGAAAAGAAAAAACAGAAATCACCTTCGATAATTGCATTATTGCTGCAGGATCACTTCCCGTTAAATTGCCCTTTGTACCTGAAGATCCGCGCGTTTTAGATTCCACGTCAGCATTGGAATTGGCGCAACCCGATGCAGAATTATTGGTATTAGGCGGCGGCATTATCGGCTTGGAAATGGCAACGGTTTATCACGCATTGGGTGCGAAAATCAGTATCGTTGAAATGATGGATCAATTAATTGCGGGTGCGGATCGCGATATCGTTATGCCATTGCATAAACGCCTTGAAAAACGCTATGAAAGTATCATGCTGAAAACCAGCGTAAAAAAAGTAGAAGCGAAAAAAGACGGATTGTGGGTTACCTTTGAAGGTGAAAACGCACCCAAAGAAAATCCAAAACGCTATGATCGTGTATTGGTTGCAGTGGGTCGCAGGCCAAATGGAAAATTAATCGATGCTGAAAAAGCGGGTGTTAAAGTAGATGATCGCGGATTTATTGCAGTTGATAATCAAATGAAAACATCTGTTGCAGGCATTTATGCCATTGGCGATATCGTAGGTAACCCAATGTTGGCACATAAAGCGTCTGCAGAAGGCCGTTTGGCTGCTGAAGTGATTGCTGGCAAGAAACATTATTTTGATGCGAAGTGCATTCCATCGGTTGCCTATACAGACCCCGAAATTGCTTGGGTGGGTGTGACAGAAATGCAAGCGAAAGAAAAAGGCCTTAAAGTTGAGAAGGGCGTATTTCCTTGGGCAGCATCAGGCCGAGCATTATCAGTTGATCGAACAGAAGGATTCACTAAATTAATTTTCGATGAAAAACACCGTGTGATTGGCGGTGCCGTTGTTGGTGTGAACGCCGGTGAATTGATTGGCGAAATCGCGTTGTCAATTGAAATGGGGTGTGATGTGGAAGATCTTGCGCTAACCATTCATCCGCATCCAACCTTGTCAGAATCCATTATGATGGCGGCTGAAGTGTTTGAAGGCACAGTAACGGATTTGTATATACCTAAAAAGAAGACTGCGGATAAATAAGCTTCTTGTAACAGATCACGCTGTCACATATACTGCTATCACATAAGGTTATGTGATAGGAAGTTATGTGATGGGTGATAATTTTGAAATGTTTCCTGAAGGTGTTGCAATGGGTGATGCCTTCATCAATCGCGTCTTAGAGCGCAACACACTGATTAAACGTATTAAATCAAATAAACATACTGTGCTAATGGCGCCCAGACGTTATGGCAAAACCAGTTTGGTCATGCAAGTTGCTCATGAAATGAAGATTCATTCTTGTGCGATTGATTTATTGGCTGCTTATGATATCGACTATGTCAGAGATCAGATCGTTGAGAAAGTAGGGCGACTGGTCATTGCATTATTGCCTAATCTTACCAAAGCCCGCGAAAAACTTATTTATATTTTTAAGCAAATGAAACCTGAAATTATATTGGGTGCTTTTGGTCAGAAATTAAAACTGCATTTAACAAGCAGTCCATTACAAGATATTACGGATGTATTATTAAAATTAGACGAAACAGCAAAGCATTTTAAAAAACACGCCGTTATTTTTTTGGATGAATTTCAACAACTCAGTCAGCTCAAAAATTATCATGCCATTGAAGCGTCAATTCGTCATGCTGTCGAACGCAGTGCAAATATTGCTTATGTTTTTTCAGGCAGTAATCGTAAATTACTGGCGCAAATGTTTGGCGACAGTGGCCGTCCTTTATATCGTTTGTGTGAATTAATTCATATCGAACGTATGGAAAAAACGGTGTACGTTGATCATTTGCGTTTTTTGTCGAAAATAAAATGGAAAAAAATTATTTCTGATGATGTTCTTGAGCGAATTTTCTTTTATACGGAATTGCATCCGTTTTATATGAATGTGTTATGTCAATTACTATGGGATAAAAATAATATTATTGTGGTAGAAGATGTTGAGAGTGCATGGCATACCTATGTTAAAACACAGCGGCAAATTATCAGTCATGATGTGATGGGCTTAAGCGCAAATCAACGTAAAATATTAGCGGCATTAGCTAAATCACCTGTAAAAGAAATGCAATCAATTGATTTTGTAGGCCCGTTAAAAATTTCCACATCCAGCGCGCAATTGTCCGTGGAAGTGTTATTGAAAAAAGATTTAATTTGCGTGAATGAAAGTGCTTATCATTGCGTTCTAGACCCTGCAATGAAATATTATCTAGACGTTATTTTATGGGAAAGTGAATGAGGGTACGTTAACCCTTCGCATCTGCTTGAAAAGAAGATACAATTTTAAACTCAATAAGAGAATCAGATAAGGACGTCTATGATTGCCAAACACTTCAAATTACTTTCCACAGCCTCATTCATTATTTTGCTATCCAGCTGCGCAAAAACACCGTCAGTATCACACGGCACATCATTGCCGATGGTCAGCCCGCCGAACACAACGAATAAAACAGCCATGCGCATTTATGAAACATTGCCGGTGTATGCCAATGCCGCAAAAATTACGTGGGCCCCTATTGTAACCAAGACACCGATTAAAGTAGGCTCGGACAATGCCTATATCCCCGTGATTCACCAACGCTTGATTGCGTTGCAAGATTTGCCGCCTGAAGTGGCTATGTCAAAAGACACCACCTTTACGCATGCATTAGCGCATGGTGTTGCTCAATTCCAATCTGAAAATGATTTGAAACCAACGGGGATTATTAATCAAGAAACGCTGAACGCATTGAATATCACGCCTACAACGCGTCATAACGAACTCCTGCGCAGCATGAATCAATGGGCAAGGTTGCCTGAAGATGCCAATAGTCGTTATATCCAAGTGAATATTCCGCAGTATGAAATGCATCTACAGCAAGGCCGTGAAGCGGCCTTGCGTATGAAGGTGGTGATTGGACGCGCATCACGCCCAACGCCTGAATTGTCATCAACCATCACCACCATTGTTTTTAATCCGAGTTGGAATATCCCCAAAACAATTTTAGCGCAAGACGTTATTCCCGGCATGCAAAAAAATCCAAATTATATGAACGAACATTATGATATGAAGGTGTATGCAAATTGGAGTAAAGACGCGCCGGAAATTAGTCCTGCTGCAATTAATTGGCAAACAGCCGATATCAGTAATTTTACATACCGGGTGACTGCACCGCCAAGTGATAAAAATCCTTTGGGCCGCGTCAAATTTATTTTTGCCAATGATCAGGATGTCTATATGCACGACACCCCTGAAAAAGGCTTGTTTGCATTAAATGACAGGGCGCGCAGTTCAGGTTGTATTCGTTTGGAAAACCCGATGGCTTTAGTTGAGTATTTTTATTCAGATAATACTGATTTAAATCAGGAGTTAGTAAATCAATATTTATCGACATATGAAACAAAATATATTCAGCTGAAAAATCCGATGCCTGTTTATATTACTTATATTACGTCATGGGTAGATCAAAATGGACATGCGCATTTTGCGAATGATATTTATAAATCATCAGGCGTATAAATAAACATGAAAAAAATAGAAACCCAATGTTGTATTGTGGGGGGTGGGCCAGCCGGCATCATGACAGGTTTTTTGCTGGCACGCGCAGGAATTGATGTGACGGTTCTTGAAAAATGGCCTGATTTTTTTCGTGATTTTCGAGGTGATACCATTCATCCATCAACGATGGAAGTCTTGTTCCAATTAGGGCTGCTTGAAAAATTTTTAGCTTTGCCGCATGATGAAACGCGTGAAATCGGGGCTGAAATAGGCGCTCATCACGTGATGATGGCTGATTTCACGCATCTTAAAGTGCATTGCCCTTTTATTGCTTTCTTGCCGCAATGGGATTTTTTAAATTTCATGGTGAAGGAAGCGCAATGTTATCCGAATTTTAATTTACTAATGGGAACAGAAGGAACGGGTTTAATTGAATCAAATAATAAAATTAAGGGTGTGCTTGCAAAAAACAAAACTGAATCGCTTGAGATTTATTCGGCTTTGGTGATCGGTGCAGATGGACGTCATTCGCTTGTGCGTGAAAAAAGTGGCTTGGTTTTAAAAACACTCGGCGCGCCAATGGATGTGATGTGGTTTCGGATTTCGCGTAAAAATGATGATGATAAAAAATCATTGGGTAGAATTGATTACGGCCGTATTTTGGTGATGATAGAACGTGGTGATTATTGGCAGTGCGGATTTATTATTCGAAAAGGCAGTTTTGAAAAAATTCGTGCGGCTGGCTTGTCTGCATTTCATCGCAGTGTGCTACAAGTTGCGCCGCAACTGGCTAATCAAATCGGCGAAATTAATGATTGGAATCAAATAAAGATATTGGCAGTAACAGTTGATCGCTTAGAGAAATGGACACGCCCTGGTTTATTGTGCATTGGAGATGCTGCACATGCGATGTCACCAATAGGGGGTGTAGGCATTAATCTTGCGATACAAGACGCAGTAGCGACAGCCAATATTATTATTCCTGCGTTTTTAAAAAACACATTAAACGAAAATGATTTGATTGCGGTGCAAAAACGCCGAACATTCCCAACCAAGATGATGCAGCGAATTCAGGTGTTTCTTCAAAATCGTATTATAGACCGTGTTTTAGGGGATGAAGTGCGCCCGTCATTGCCGTTTGTTTTTAAATTATTTCAGAAATTTCCTATTCTAAGACGCATCCCCGCCTACATTATTGGAATAGGTTTTCGACCAGAAAATATCAAATAGCACAGAAACGCTGCCCGGCAGGGTGCGTGTGCATTCATACGCCAATAAATGGACTTGAAATGAGAGTCTTGATTTCGGCACACGCAGGCTACCGCCGTGCGTTTCTGAAATAATTATATTATTTATTGCGGCATGCTCCTCATCGCAAAAGGCAAATCTCATCAGCTCAGAAACGCATCCCGGCAGGGTGCGTGTGAATCGCGCTAAGAGTCGCAACATCTGCATCATCCGATTCAAATCAATACGAAACGCCTTAAATGTGCAAAATTACACCTTGTGATAAAAAAACAAAGTCTTTAGAATTAGAAAAATCTTTCATTCCCGCATTATATTACGCGAGTAAAAAACATGTTTAATTTCTCCCTCCCTGAATTTTTTATGTATGAGCTCATTGCAAATGATGAGATTACTGCTTTTGTTAATAAAAAGAAAATAACTGATCCGATAAAAGCAAAAAATGACATTGCTAAAATAATCAAACGAATTATAGGGAAATATATTGCGAGGGCAGGTTTGTTGCCATACATGAAGAAATTAAGGGTTGAGCAACAATACATTTCAAAAGAAGGGGAGCGCTTATTGCAAAAACTGCATGAAAATCCAGAAAGCGGAGAAAAAATAAGCAATGAATTTTCTTTTTTTAAGAAATTACAGCGCGACAGCATGTCAAATAGTTTTCTGGGAGAGCTTGATGCGTGTTTTATAAAATTGACGGAGCAAATTTATAAAACACCCAATGAAAAAATATTATTATTTTTTTCGCAGGGCGTGTGCTATTCACAAATTCATTCTGCATTGGTTCAAATATATGGGCATATGCAAAAAAAACTCAGTGTCAATTCCCCTGTGTCATGTAATTTCGATGAATATTTGTTAAATAATGGCAGAAATTTTGATCCGGGACGGCCTGATTTGTTTAATTACCTTGATAGCCTGGAAATTTTTTTGACTACCTTGTTGTTACCCGTCAAAGGTGACACCCATCTAAAATCAACTGTAATTGAGCTTATGAGCGAAATTGATAAAATTCGTCACAAATTACAGGATGATGAGCAAGAAGTACTTAAGGCTGAATCAGAAAAAATGCGTGCAATGCAGTATTATATATTAATGCATGTGCATCTTTTTGATATCGAAAAAATTAAAGTCGAATCAAGAAAATTGGTTAATGATCATGTTGAAAAAATTGAACATAGGACGCTTGATAAAAATTGGCATTTCCTTAATTCAACGGGATATTTTGATAACTACACGCAACTTTTGAGAGCACTTAACGATAAAATTGATTATATAAATAGAATATTAGAAAAAAGCAGTATTTTTGGTTCCGTTATTTCTGAAATTGGTGTTTTACATGCTAAAAAAAATACTGAATCTAAAAACAATTATATTTATAGGATTATTTCTCAGAACGAGCTGGATAAAATTAAAATTGATAAATGCTTTACGCAAGATAAAAGATTTTCTACTGCTGAAAATGCAAAATGGTATTACTTTAACAATGGAAAACCCGGCATTGCAAACGCCTATTTATGCAAAATAGTTTGTCGAGAAGGGACGCTTGATTTAATTCAGCGTCTAACCAAGGATGTTAAAATCAGTGCAGCGGCTTTATTAGTCAAAGAAAATGAGCCGGATTGTATTGGTGTGCACGAGGAAGTTTTAGCGCATTTTAATTTGTTAATTTTACGTGTTGAGGCGACCGATAAGGCAGGAAAGAAATTTTTTATTGATTTTGATAATGGCGCGCCAGTAGTTGAAAATTTATTGCCAGGCAGTAAAGCGGCTGATGTCTTAACATATTTTATGATGTAGTTATCACGGCATGCCTCTCATCGCAACGAGTAAGTATGTGATTTAGCGTTGTTTTGGATACCCTGGTGCAGATTACAGGTGAATTTTGACGAAACCAGAGGTTAATAATTTCGACAGACGTGTTTCCACTGATCCAATCTGTTTTCGCATCCAGATATCATGATTTAATGTTGAATTTTCATGCTCAGTAAGGAGTCTGATTCTCGCCATTCTGAATTTTCTGTGATTTGTTCAGTCAAAGTCAGTAATCTTTTTTGAATTTCATGAACGATCAGATCCATTTTTTCAAGTATTTGATTGGGTGATATTTCAGATTTAAATAAACTATAAATTCGTGATGGTGAGCATGTGTTTCGCGGCGGTGATAAAATGGATTTTATCACCGCTACTGCCAGTGTTAATTTTTCGTAATTATTTGTGTTTACATTCGATGCATTTAATTTCTCAGTCATTATTTCAAATGCGGCAATGTAATTTTCCGTATCAACTTTGTTGCGATATCCAATCAAGTTGGTTGTGTTGATTGATTTAAATATTCCTTCCGTGATAAATATCGCTGCCTTTCGATTATTGCTTGTTGTATTGTTTCCATTTATATCGCCGTCAGAGCAAAGCATGTGGAAATATTTATTTATATAATGATGAGATAACAATCTTATCAAGACGTATGATATTAAAATTATACTGGCAATGCTGAGCAATATTATTTGTAGATTTTTATTGTTATTTTCCGGGTTAGAAAACGCAAGTAAAAAAGTAATGTTGGCTGCCTTAGCTTGGCTTGTAAAAAACCCATCAGTGACCGCTATTTTGTAGCTAGGGGCGGTTATGCCGCCATCGCTTAAAAATTGAATCACGCCATCAGTGATATTTTTTTGTGAAAAAAGTGTGGCTATACCAACAGCATTTAAAATTTCAAAATGACCCTTTTTTATATCCATTGCCATAAAAAGTAAATTATCATCAAAAACATGGTTTTTTGTCGCAGCCAAATCCGCGGATGTGATTAACTTGCACTGCCCTTGCGTAATGGTTAATGCATTTCGAATTAGGGTTAACGGATTATGTGTTGTTTTTGATTTTGTTATTGTTATTGTTATTGATTTTGATTTCGTTTTAGATGTTTGGGTTTGTAATTGGCTATTTGTGATTGAATTCAATCTGCTGTTGCTGTTGCTGTTGCTGTTGGTATCGAACAATGTTGTTGATGATTTGTGCTTCCTGGTTTTGCTGTTGGGATAATGTGATATCGATATTTTTTCAGCTGTTGTTGTTAATTTATTTGAAAAACTTAAGCTAGGCTGGCTTATTGTTTTCGATCGTAATGTATCAGCTGTTTGTGTTGATAATTGACTCTTAGAGATTGAATTCAACCTGCTTCGGCTGTTGGTTTCGGGCGATGTTGTTAATTTACTCGAAAAACTTAGGCTGGGTTGGCTTGTTGTTTTTGATTTTAATACATCAGCTGTTTGCGTTGATAATTCACTGCTGGTCATGCGTTTTAATTTACTTTTTGTGTGGGTGTTGAATAATGCGGGTGATGCTGTTTTCTGTATCGTGATTGTTGTGCTCTTGAAGCTGCGTGATTTTGATATTATTTCACTTGTTTTCGTTAATTTCAGTGACTGGCTTGCTTTAAGTTGACTCATTGTACTTGATTGATCTTGTGTATCTGTATTAATTTTATTTGCTGTGGCTGATTGAAATGATGAAATGCTTTCTTTTGCTGAGCTGGTCTTTGTCTGTAAATTTGATTGGCTGGCGGTAATTGAATTTAATGTAGGTGATTTTTCTGTCGCTGTCTCTAAATAAGGGCGGGTCATGCTTGGCAAGCTTTCTGTCATCGTGAATGCAGCGCTAAAGCTTTTTGAGAGTGAGCCGGCGTTACCGAATACTATATAGGTTTCACCCGCGCTATTTTTTGCAAATGGTGTGCTGATGCCAAGATCAGAAACATTGTCTCCATTGAAATCGCCCAGTGCAACTGACCAGCCAGTCTCATTAATGGATAAAGAATTCGTTATGTTAAATCCATTCTCGCCATTTAATTCAGTTATATCTAATGCGCCAGAATAGCCTATCTTTCTAGCGCCAAATAGTGCGTAAGCTGACCCTGCGCCCATGTTTGCCCCTGGAGCGCCGATTAATATAATGGGATTTAAATTAAAACTACCTGCAGCCACCGCATAACCCATTTGACCATAAGCATAGTAGTTATTGGTAATGACAAATCCATTATTACCGGTTAAATTTGACAGTAAGAAGTCTCCGTCTGCGCCGATATTTGCTGCGCCAAATAGGACGTAACACGCACCGCTGCCGTTTTTTACGTTCGGCGCACCAATCAATAAATCGGATCTGCCATCATTATTGATATCCCCTGCGCTATGGATAGCGGCGCCACTGTTATCGTTTTGTGAAACACCTGATATTTTAAATCCATTTTTTCCATTTAATGCCAACAAAGAAAATATCCCTGATTCGCCGATAAGCGGTTTGCCGAATACGACATAGGTTGTGCCTGTGGCGTTGTTAGCATTTAAAGCGCCAATAATGAAATCTGACTTGCCGTCTGCATTCAGGTCGAGTTTCCCTGTGACGGATGCGCCGCTGTTCTCTCCCGGTGTAATGCCTGGTATTTTGAACCCATTGCTGCCGATTAAATCAGACAATAAAAAATTCCCTGAGTTGCCGACGTGTGATCCGCCAAACACAAGATAACTTATTCCTGCGTAGGCATTTGCATAGGGTGCGCCAATGAGTAAATCGGTAGCGCCATCTGCATTGACATCGCCTACATCAGCTATTGCGGTGCCGCTATTGTCATTTTTGTTAACACCGAATATTTTAAATCCATTTTTTCCGTTTAGTGTGGAGAGCGATAATGTGCCTGAGCTTCCAATATTGCGAGCCCCAAATATAACGTAACATGCACCAGCACCCTTATCGACATAAGGTGCGCCAATCATAAAATCCCGAATGCCGTCTTTGTTAAAATCATCTAATCCGCTGGCTGAAAATCCGGTGCCACTGTCTTTTTTATTGCCGGTTATTACGAATCCATTCTGACCATTTAAATCAAATAACATTAAAAAAGGTTGTCTGTTGCGACTACCAAATATGAGATATGCGGCGCCAAATCCATTGTTTGCGTTAGGTGCGCCGATAATGAAATCATCCATGCCGTCACCATTGATATCGCGGATATTTTTAATAATAAATCCGCTTGCGTCGTCGGGTGAAACCCCTGTTATTGTTTCGAGTTGGTTTTCCTTTAAAAAGGATAAATCAATGGTTTCAGAAAAATGACTTGGTTTTGTGAGCATGATTGTCTTCCGTGAATGGGTTTTTTGTTAGTTAATCATTTGATTTTTTAGATTATCGTTTTCTCATTAAAACTCATTCATTGATGTTTGTTAGAGTCAGCCTAAATTAAAAATTGTGATATATTATCATACTCATAAATCTATAACGCCTATTTCTTTAATTTAAATAGGTCTCTACGTGTTTTACGACAGGATGTTGATGAAAACGGTTCCTATAAAATTTATTTTTGCTTTTTTAAATTTAATTTTGCTAAGCCTTTTTTTTAGAACAGCGCATGCCATGCCGCTCATATTCACCTCTGTGCCAGCTGTGCCGCAAATTGTGACGGTAAACGGTGAAAAAACATTGCAATATACAATTCGCAACAATACCAAATCGACATTGTGGCCTATATCATTTTCAAATACGGTCAAGGCTGGGAGTATGCAAGCGATTGATGGGTGTGATGCGGCATTGCCTGGGTATCAAAGTTGTACGGAGTCTTTTTTATTTACCGCGCCTAGAACAGCGCAGACAGTTACCGGGTCAGTTATGGTTAGTTATGGAGGTCGATACCAGTTATCGGACAATACATTAACCATTGATGTTGATAAGCCAGCTATTAGCGTTGTTGAGCCGAGCTTAATGTTTGTGAATAGAAGTTTTGGACGTTCAAGTATCTATTATGGCACTTTAAAGATATCAAATATTGGCGCTGTTCCTGTAAAAAATATAAAAGCCAATATAATAAACAATGCCGGCAGTATCATTACGCAATCTCCAGCGGGTTGTGCCGCGCTTCTTGGAGTTAATGCGGCATGTCAAATAGAATTTTCATCGGCAATGCCCATTGATGTGCATGCGTCGATTTCTATTGGTGGAGACGATAGTAATATTGTTACGATATCGCCTGCCGCAATTAGCGTTGTCGCCCTTGCGCCGCCGACAGATAAAAATTATGGATTAGGCTTAGTAGCAGGTTGTACTGATGCGTCAAATGATGCTGGATTATTTCAAGTAACGAATAATACAAACACTCAGGTTAGTAATATTCAGGCAAGCAGTGCTATTGAAGGGGTACAAACGCCCAATCAAGACTATGCGCCTGGACATAATATTTATTGTAATGGGAATACCCTTGCTAGAAATCAATATTGCGAAATCCGTGTTTTATCTGGCACAGCGGTGGCAGGGAAAACAGGCGTCGTAAGCTTTAGCGGAAATGGCACGCAATCTGTTGCTGTTAAGGCTGAGATTGAATCGCCAGCGTCTACTTTTCCCTATGAATTTAATACATCAGGCAGTGGCGGGACGATATTCGTAGCCAATAATGCTTGTAATCTTGTAGAAGTTGTCACAAGCAGCAATGCACCGCTTGGTTTAAATCCCACCTGGTCTGCCAGTAATAATTACTGTGCGCGAACGATAGAAGACTACAGTGATTGGCGTCTGCCTGATTTGGGAGAAACAGCGGGGTCCAGCGATTCAGTGTTAAGTGGTGAGTGGAATGTATTATACAATAGCGGTGATACGCTTGCTGAATTAACAATATCACCGGTCGTTAATTACTGGGGTCCATCGATTGATGCATCGCATGCATGGAGCATATCACCCTACAGTAATATACAGACTCAAAGCCTGGCCAGCGCATTTAATACCAAAGCGCGCTGTATACGCGCTTTTACAATTTAATATTGGAAAAAATATGCTTAATAAAACAGGCGTAAGCAATAAAATAATTTTATTTTTAATTATTTTCATGAGCTCAATATTAGCATACGCAGAAAAAATGCCTGCTGCGCAGTATGAAATATGGAGCGGTGCGGGGTATATCAATTATTTTACAGGAACAGATGGCGCATCATTTTATCCAACAAAAAGTGAAAAGGATTCACTGCTTCAGTCCGAAATGAAAAATAACGCGGGGTATTTTCTGGGGGTCAATAAAAAAGTAAAAGCGATGTCGGTTGGTATGATGGTGCGTTATGATCCGACGACGTTTTCCGGTGAGGTTTATCAGTATGATGAGCCAGGCGAAAATGCATACAAGTATCAATATAGCGTAGCGCCAATCAGTGTCATGCTAGAGAGTAGTTTCTTTTTTTTAAAAATTAAGAAATGGCATCTTTCATCTTTTATAATAACAGGCATTGGATTAACGAAAGTGAAGCTTACCTATAATGAAGTGGCGCAGAAAAGTTTGCCGGCTGACAGCGCTAAAACGGTGACCGATTGGCAAACAACGCCAGATTTTGCAATTGGTGCTGGGTTAAGGTGGGATTTAAGAAAAAATTATTTCGTTAATTTACAGTACCTTTATCAGTATCGCGGTGATATCAGTGCAGAAGGTAATTCATTAGTGCAGGGCGTCCCTGTGAATTTAAATGAAGGCAGTGTTGATTTTATTGTCGGGTATCGTTTTGCTTAAGTAGGGGTGGGCGATTTCGCTTTATGTGGAGCGGGGAGCAGTGGGGCATGTTATTTGCGTAACGAATGGCGAATTGGGCTTCGGAAATTTAAACAACAATAATAATATTTTATTATTAGATTTCACAAAAGAAATTATTAATGTTTGCCGTAAAGAAACTCAAAAATAAAATTCTACATTTTAAGTGGTTTCTCTAACGCGTTAAAAAATTTACTTGAAATGGATTTATTCAGTGAGGTATGAAATGGATTATAACGAGAACTGCTTTCCATCTAAAACACAACTTTTATTATTAAGAGCAGGGTTGGCTGAGCCTGAATTAGGGCGAGCGGCGTGGCATGAATATTGCCAGCGAAATAATATCAGCAATATTGATCATGCTTCATCATCGTTGCTCCCGCTGGTTTTTCATAATTTGCGATCAGACGCGCTCTATCCTGCTGAATTTATGATTTGTGAAGGCATGTATCGTCATGCTTGGAGTAAAAATAACCTGGAATTGTTTCGCTTCAAGAAAATGGCCAGTTTACTTTTAGAGTCGAAAATAGATATTTGCCTGCTAAAAGGTGCAGCTTTAATTCTGAATGATTATCGCAATGCGGGCTTGCGTGTTATGGGTGATATTGATGTATTGGTTAATACGCATCAAGCCCACGATGCAATCAATCTGCTTGAAAAATCAGGTTGGAAATCAACGTTTAAAATAAGTGAAGATCATGTTAAACACCGGCACGCTATCCTGTTTTATTCGACAGAAAATTCAGCGATTGATTTACATTGGAAAGTTTTTAGTGGTAGTGGGTTTGTCAAAGCATTTTCAGATTTCACTTTTCGTACGCAATTGCTACGGGACAATTTTTTCGACCTTAAGATTTCTGCGTTGTGCGCCGAAGATCAGTTGTTGCATGTTATTGTTCATGGACTCCACTACAGTCCTGTGCCATTGATTCGGTGGATTCCGGATGCGCATTTCACTTTAAAAAACAATTCAGATTTTGACTGGCCTTATTTTTTTTCGCAAGCTGAAAAAATTGATGTTTTCATATTTGTTAAAAAAGCGCTTTTATTTTTAGCTGAACATAAATTCGCAGATATTCCATCAACAGTGATTGATCTAATAAATAAAAATGTTTCAAAAAAGCATGAAATTGCGTATTTTAAATTCACAACGCGCATGCCGACATTTTATTATTTACATATAATTAATGTGGTATGGCATTATCATTTTCGAAATACAAAATCCAAAAATATATTCATTGCCTTACTCACATTTCCGAATGCCGCGAAGCATTTTTTTAGGGTGGACGGTTATTTTAAGCTTATCGCTTATATATGCCGAGAAATATACTGCAGACATAAAAGACTAGCGCACTCACATTGATCTGCAGCCTAGGAAGCAGCCTTCCTAATTTCTCTCGTGAATTACTTCGGAATTTTGGGGGTCGATATCCGCTCATATCGACTCCGTCCTTGAAAACAAAATAATTTACATTAAACCATGACGCCTAAATTTAAAATCACTTCATTAAGCCAAAGATTTTGGCTGGCAGTGCCGTCGTAGACCTGTATATGGCTTAAGCTCGCAAAGGCTTCTTTATCTGTTAATTCAAGATAAGCTGCCTGTCGAAAAACAAGTTGAGCGCCAACTTCAGCGCCTGCTGTCCAGCCGCCCATTTGCCACCAACCATGATCCCATCCAAAATAATTTCCCCATGCTTTAGGGCCAACGTTGCTGTTGTTACCCATAATCGTACTCTCCGGATGCGGTATCATCACACCAGCCCCTACTTTTCCAATGGCCACCAATTGAAACATCGCTCTGCCAAAACTAATCATCGGTTTTCTACGAACCAAATTCAGCATCAATTCATTGGCGCCATTGTGCAGGGCATAGCTAAAATATTGTGGCGTGAGCACCTTGTTTTGATTGATAGGTTGACCGTTTATGGTTCCAGTAACGTTGGCCACTTGATATGGATTTGTATTGTATTTTGCGTGATCGAAATTAATTTCGATTCCCCAGGTATGCGCAGTATTAATAAAGTGACCAATTCTAATATTGTATTGCGGGCTCATCATATCCTTGTTAAAAATACCGGTATTCCAGCCTGGATAATCACCCGCAGTGACGCCATGGATTGTAAAATTATTATTTAGGCCGGGTTGAGAAATATGAATATCGCTGTTTGACCAGTAATCTTTATTATAACCCCAGGAAAAATACCAAGATCGATTGCTGACCGGCTGTGGCTGCGCTGCCTTTTCTGTTGGGTTTTTGGCAGCTAAATTAAGATTGTCGCTTGATGCAAATGCACAAGAGAAAAGTGAACACAGAAAAAGTGTTGAAAAAGAGAATCTGATTTGTTTCATGGGAATCATTCCTGATTAGATATCAAATTTAAAATTACGTTAGTATAAAACTTTCATTGCCGATTTTTTGAGTAAACTAACCCATAATTAAAGTGTTTGCAATGTTGAAGGTAATTTGAAAATGTTTTCATTGTGATGTAATGTCGCTATCATGCTCAATATTTGTAAAGAGGTTGAAGTCAACAATACGCATGGAGATTTAGACTTGAAGAAAATATTTTTGATGGCGCTATTTGTTTTTGCTTTTAATGCTGTTTTTGCTGATTCTGTGTCGGTACCGCAATTCAAGCAAATTGTTTTTTTGGGCGACAGCCTGACAGACAATGGTAATCTCTATAAAATGTCAGCCGGATTGCTGCCAAAGTATATGCCATATTATAAGGGCCGATTTTCTGATGGGTACACCTGGGCGGATCGCGTGAGTTATCAGCTTTATTCTCGTTATTTTATTCCGTCGCAGAATTTTGCGGTAGGGGGTGCAACTGCTGTTCTGCACAACCCCTTCAATGGATTTTTACCTATCGATCTCAGCATTGAATATGATACTTATGAAGCAAAAAACCTATTGACCGATAAGGACAATACGCTTTTTGTCATTTGGATTGGTGCAAATGATTATTTATCAGGCGCGCCTAATGTTGATCAAGCAACGACAAGCGTGATTGATGCAATTGTGAATGTTGTTCAGAAATTAGTGACGATTGATGGGGCGCAATTTTTAATTATCGACATGCCAGATCTGGCTGTTACACCGGAAGCGTCGATTAAAAATCTAACTGATAATTATCAACAGCTTTATGTGATGCATAACGCCAAATTACATGACGCCATTTTAAAATTGCGTGCTGCATACCCAAGTACGAAATTCATGGAATTTAATTTTTCTGATAACCCCATTCTTAAGATGTTGGTCACCTCGCCTGAGTATCGTGACCAGCTTAATAAAAAATACCATATTGATTTAATGGATGTTACTGATCCTTGCTGGTCAGGATCTTACTTAAAAAATACGTCCACTCAAACAATAGAGGCTAATCTTGAGAAAAAAACTATTGGTAATGCGCAATTAGATGCGCATCAACTTGCGGAATATATCCAAGCTAATCCGTCATTGCAAATAGCATATCAGGTTGGTGAATCTGTTGGGTCAGGCGGGACAATATGTGATAATTCAGCGCAGCATGTTTTCTGGGATGATGTTCATCCAACGGCAGTGGTTCATAAAGTGCTGTCAAAAATATTGCTAAAAAAAATATTAAGTGATCAGTGAAAAGGGAAGCGATGCAGTACAAAGCAGATCTAAAATTACTTGCTGATGTGATTGGGTCGCATAACAGTGAAACGATAAAACGTGAATTGCAAAAAAGCGCCCTTTTTTTAAGGCATAATCCATCTGCCGAGGCGCGGTCAAAGTATGAAGCAATGAAACTGGCTGCCGATTTTATCGCATTGCATTCCGAGCTGCCTGATGGTTGGCGAGAGTCATTTGATTGTTTTAAAAATATAGCCGGTTATTTTCACGACAATACTACTTTTGCAAATCACGAAGAAAAAGCAATGTGCGCTTGGTATCTTTTACTTGAAGAAACGCTGCCATTTAACTTTCCTTTTGAGGAAATTATTTTTCTCGGCGATGCTTTTTTTTCAGAACCCTATCGATTTTCTGCCTTCATCTGTTTTTTGTTGGATCAAAATATCAGTCCATCCTCAATTGAGCAATCGAAAATACTACATCACTATTTTAGTTACCACGCTTTTGAGCAAGCAGAAATTATACGTACCTACCAATTAATCGCAGGTTTTTCTGAAAAAAATGATGTATTCATAAGGCATTTAAATAACGTACCTTGCATGCTGCGCGGCTTCATTAACAGCAATGTTAACAACATGAGAGAGTCCTATAATGTTACGGGTAGTTTTTTTCGGCATAAAAAATCATTTGAAATAATGGATGATGACAGTGAATTTGATAATGAACCCAGTGATGAAATTGCAATTTTCGAAGAGCACGCCCTGATGCTGTTAACGCTGTTTGAGTTTGAATTTATCAAAGTATTGCTCGCATATCCAGAAGAATACGACAATGTTTTTAAAAAAATACTTTTTTCTCCAATGCGAAATATTATGCTTGATGGCATTCCGTCACAGGTGCTCAGCGGGGTAATTAATTACACGCAGACATACTCAATACTGAAAATAATTGGATCAGCCTATCGCAATGAAAACGTCACGATTAGAAGCGGCGATTCGAGAGTCGAAATATATACTGATGTTATTAACAGGAATTCTTTTTATATTCATGCTGAATATGCGCTTTCGCTCCCTGAAATTACAATTAAAAATGCCATTAAAAAATTATGTCTTGATCATGAAAATGTAAGTGCTCATCATCTTCCATTTCTTGTTTCACTGTCGAAAAAAACTTTTGCACGTCATTTTAATGAAGAGCACGATGCGATTATTCAACTGATTGTTGATCATATGCTTGAGGTAGGGAATGGATTTGATGACAAAGCCATTCCCTGTATTTTAACAATAAAAGATATTTTAATTCCTCATTTTGAAAAAATATTGACCCAGTACTCTTTTCAAATTAATTTAAGCATTTCTAATTTTATACTACATAAGGATTACTTACCTGTTCAAAATGTTCGGCTATCGCAATTGAGTGTTGTGCAATTAATAAAATTGCTTTTCCCGGAATTGTTTCTAAAGATTGATTACCCCTTTGGATATTATGAATTAAAATTTAGAATAATTGAGGCGTATTTTGCTTTTTGCGTTAACAACGAAATCGGATTTAAAATAGAAGATATAGTAAATAAAATAAGCGATGATGAAGATATTAAAATTAGAATTCTTCAGGAGTCTATTTTAATGACAAGCAATGTTGCACTCATGAAAAAAATAATACAATTTCATGTTCTCTGTTGCCAATCAGATGAAAACAAAGCATCGGAATTTTTTCATAAGCCATTTGGCAATGATGTAATCTTATTTGATTATATTGTTTCTCAGGATGATGCTGAATTCAGAGAATGGGCATTTTCAGTTATTCTAACATCAGATGAACAATTTTCTTCCGCATTGAATCGTTTGCATGCTAACGGAAGGGCGGCAATTAGCCATTTGCTGGGGTCGTTCCATTTTAATCATTATACTGGCTTTAAATTTATTAAATTTATTGCTGATCTAGCATGTTTGAATGAAAATAAATGGTTTTTTATAGAATACTGGCTGAAGGAGACGTCAAAAAATTTTTTGTCAGCGGATATTATTCATTTTATCTTTATTAAGGCAGTACAGCAATCTCAAGAAAAAATAATTGAATTATTTTTTCATTCTGAAATTAATGTTTTAAATGCGGATAATTTTACCAATAAAACACTTGAAGAAGCCGCTGAGATTTCCGTCAAAAAATCTAATTGGGATTTACTTAGGGTCTTATGTGGGTTTTCTGACAAAGTAAAAATAAATGAAGCGATAGTTCAAAAATACAATGTTTTGCTATTCATTGGAATGTTATCAAAAAAAACAGAATCTACAGTAAAGCAAGTTTATCAGCGCGACATCATAAGAGAGATTTATTTTCAGGATGGTAATGAGAATACGTTGCTGCATCTTGCAGCAATATCAGGGAATTTTGAGGCCATTGAAAAAGCCATTTTATTTTTTCAAAAACATTTATCAGATGACGCGGTTAACATGTTCTTACACGCGAAAAACAAATCACTGCTTATTCCGTGTTGCGCAAATGATTCTCCTGATGCAAAAAAAATAAATGATTTTTTGGAAAAAACACGAGAAGAGTATAAAAATAAAAAAGGTCTTTCGGTGACCGATGGGGGATTGTGGCGCTTCAAACGTGATCGGAGACCGTGCACACCAGAATTAAGTGCTTGTTCTGATTCTGATGATGAAAACCCAGAGCGTAAAACATCGCGATCTGAGGGTTTTCAGGAAGAATGCCAGCGACTGTTGGATTTATAACTTGATGTTCTGGTTTTTTCTGCAGCAAAAGGCTTAGATCAGGCGTGCCATTTTATTAAACTGCTCGGAAGCGCGGCCGGAAGGCTGTGTGAGAACGCGCAAAATATTTCTTATTTTCATCATGGTTAATTCAACAAAAACCAGCTGATCATTCTCTCGCTCATTAAGTGCATTGCACTGTGTGCAAGCCATAAAGGCAGGAACCGTCAAGTGATGCGACCCTCTCGTGCGCGGAGCTGATGGCACTGTTGATATAAGCTGCCTAAACCGCTCTAAATCACATGTTTTTATTCCCCGAAAAATGGACCTGGAAGGAGCGTTTTGATTTCAGCACACGCAGGCTACCGCCGTGCGTTTCTGAAATGATTATATTATTTATCGCAACAGGCCTGTTATTGCAAAAAGCAAATCCAATCAGCTCAGAAACGCATCCCGGCAGGGTGCGTGTGAACGCGCAAATTCTCAATTAATTCAGGGAAACGAGGTGATTTGCGAGGTCAAAAAGAAGGGGGTCGAGCTTTACAGTGAGGCTAATAATAATGCGATTTCACTGTTGTTAAGTGCTGCGTCATCTTTTTCTTCGGGCAATTCTTTTTTCACGACAATTTCTTCACGCTCTCTTTTTCTATTTACGGCAGATAAACTGTTATTGCTAAAAAGGGCAGATGGAAAACGAGCGATGGCTGGCATATTTGATAAAACGCTTACCCTTCGAATTGAGAGTGGCGCAATGTTCTGTATCATCATGCATAAAATACCGACAATGCTGGCCATGTCGCTCGCTTTGACAAACTGTGGATTTTTTTCAAAAGCATCTATTTTTTGTGTGATTCGAATTTTAAATTTTTCAACTTCAATCGCAACGTAGAAATAAATGGTATTAATGATATCTGAATCAAGTAGCGTTGTGAAATTACAGCAAATTTTGGCTTTTGCTTCTGGATATTTTTTTATTAGCCGTTCAACTGTGCGCTCAGGTATCATCATTGCTGTGTTATGACATTTCCTGCCAGCCCCCAAATTATTGACGGTTTGAGGATCGATATGCATTGGGTGCAAACGAAATCCGTGTCGGTGTAGCCATTCAGGTCTTTTTTGTAGCGTTAAATTGCTGCTGTCCCAAGGTGTTGTTG
>JAPLRF010000035.1:0-9976 GCA_026399315.1 Gammaproteobacteria bacterium | reverse complement strand
GTGTTGTTGATGAGTCATGTAAAATTTTCTGTAAATCTTCTGTCAAAATAGGTTTATATTTTTCAAGAAATTCACCATAAGCAACCGCCGCAGACTTTTTTCCCATCACCGTGTTTTGATCTGGCTTTCTTGTTTTAATTTCAGCGCGTATTGGAATATCTTTATTAACAATTTCTAATTCACCGCTTTGCTTTGAACCTGTGATAGCGTCTGACTCTAAAATTTTCTTTACTGCTGATTTTGCTGCTTCTGTTTCTACAAATCGATTAACGAAGGTCGGCCCGTAAAATCCAGCAAGGTTTTTTTTAGGAGATAAAGGAAAAAAGGTATATTCAATCGGATCATCATTGCCATTTTGAATGCTTAAATTATAGTGTCGACGTGAGATCATTATCTCTCCGCTTGCTGTTCTTCCTTGAAAGGCATGATTCTCATTTGGCAAGGTGTATCCGTATATACTTTCCGTCAATGGTTCTATGGCAGGCACTTCAGGAACGCCTGTTGGATGGGGGATTGAAAATTGATATGCTTCATTGCTTTCTCGTTTTAAAAGCAGGTGTGAAATTTTTTCACTGTTTGGAATGTAACGATAATATTGATTTTCACAGTTAGCGGCAAAATCATTTTCAGTGTATTCAGGGGAGGTCGGTATCGTTGGTTTTAATGAAGGGCTTGATTCCGCTGAGCGCTGTGCTGGCGCAGCCTGAACTAACTGGATAGTGGGAGGTGGGAGCAATATTGCTAAATCATCATCGAGAAAAAATTGTGTTTTGTTAACAGTAACAGGTGAGAATCCATCTCTTGACATAAGCATAATCCTTTATGCAAATTAACTGTATTTACATCCTCACACATTCCATCAAAAAAAACAAATATATATGCTGTCAATTAATTTCTTGATATAAAACAATGGGTTTCATGTTAATTTATCCGTTCTGTAAATAATTGCCTATTTTTACAATGCAGTAAGGCCTACATATATGTGGGAAAACAACTTTTTAATTTTGATATTTTATATTATCTAAAATAAACGAGTTCTGTTTTTAAGAAAAAATTAATTTTATTTTAATTGAATCAATTCATTTGCATTCGCCGATTTTTTTTGCTCATAATAAGATTCTGATTTGCCATTTTTTCAAGGAGTGAAATTATGCGATTCAATTTTCTGTATCCGGAACAAACCTTTATAGACAGACTAAATATCATTCTTCAAAAGCTTCATGCCTCGCGTCATTGTGCGCTTAGAACAGAAATGATATCGGCAATTGCTGAGGTCAAAGAGAAATTAATTAAGACGCAAGAAAAATATAAAAATACTACCTCAATTGAAATAATCAATTCTACTAAACAGTTATGCACGCAAATTTTTAATCAATCCGCTGAATTTACACGATTAACAGATGAGCTGAAAACCACTGTCGATTACTACAGCAGTCACGTTACGCAGATGTCTACGCGTGAAGCGACAGTATCTGAATTTATTGCTAACATTTCTACCGCCGCTGACGGTGGAGAAGCACAAGCAGCTGTTTTGGGTAAAGTAATGACGATGCGCGTGGTTGCTGGCCTTACTTCAAATGCGTTGAGCCTACAGGAAGCGGTTAATACTTTAAAAGCAGAGGATGACGACGACGTTGCCGCCATGATACAAAATCAAGAGCGTGCCGTGATTGCTTGTATCGGTCAAATGCAAATGTCTGAAGAAGTGATAAAAAGAGTTGAGAAATTGGAAGAGGATATTATTACAAAATGGGAAGCTTACGATTGTATTATATCTGATACCGACGAAAATAAAGAATCTAGACGATTAAGTCGTATAATATCCATCGTTGAGAAATGTATTCAGAAATTGAATGCCATTCAGACAGAACATAAAATTGGGATAACCGATTTGGGTTTAAATCAACTGATGATTGAAATAGAAGAAGGACCTAAAAAGCTCTTTGACCAATTTCAAGAAACGCAACAAAAACACAGAGAAATAAATATTAAACTTGCATTATTAGCGGGTGATGAAATCCCTGCTGATGAGTGTGCTGATGATGCAAGTGACACCAGCTCATCTGTAAGCGCTAGAAGCACAAGTGTCGTTTCAAGTAGCAGTTTCTTTTCGCAATCTTCACGTTCATCTGATGTCTTTTCAACTGATGTTGAAGCTGATTCAGATGAAGAAGAGGTAAATTGCCGCAAACGAGCACGGTCACCCTAAGGCATCACCGAGAACAATGAAACACAATAGAGAGGCGCTATGCGAGGAATAGAGGATATTATTCAACTAGCGGAAGTTGATGGAAAAAATGCACAAAAATGGGTAAAAAATCAAAATAAAAAAACACGTAAAGCACTGGATCAAACGCAAACTTATCGAAGGCTTTATGCACAATGCGCAGATGCGGATGCCAAAAGTACAAGTATTCTTATCCCTAAGCTTTCAAAAAATGGCCAACTTCGAAAAATACACACTGATGAAAAAAATCCAAGAGGTATTTTAAAACAAACAAATAGAAAGTCATTTCTTTCTGTCAATCAGCAGTGGAAGGCATTGCTTGATATTGATGCGCTTGCTCGAAATGAAAAGAAAGATTGGGAATTTAAAAGGGTAATTGAAGGTGTTTTTAATAATAAAACATACACCTTGATTCTCTTAAATGAGGGCGGGTCAGATAAATTTGTTGCGCGTGAATTTGATCTTAAAACAAAAAGATTTGTCGAGAATGGATTTAGCATTCCCAATGCGCGGTCTAAAATTGCCTGGTATTCAGCAGACACGTTATTAATTGCAAGCGATTTTGGAGAAGGCTCACTGACAAAATCAGATTATCCGCGTAGTATCCGTTTATTGAAAAGACATCAAGCGATAAATGAAGCAGAAAAATTATTTGAAGTTCCGTCATCCCACTTAAAAGCGCATTTTATATGTCATAAAATAAAAAAAACGACTTATTATATTTATGAGGATTGCATTGATTTGCATCACTCTACTTTTAACCTCGTCTATCGGGATTTGAAGTGTACGCGTAAATTGCCCATTCCTGATGACAGCGATATAAAAATTTGTTTTCAGCACAATCTCTTGTTTTCACTGTGTTCAGATTGGAATCTTAATAAAGGTGTTTATTTTAATGCTAATTGCATGATTGGCGTAGATTTAAAAAAATTCCAGGAAGATGCTAATGCATCAGTCGATTCGCTTGATGTAAGGCTTTGGTTAGAGCCGCATTGTGGTGGAATAGAAGATATTATAACTGATGGTGACAATATTTTTATTATCACATTAAAGAATATGGCGATGCAATTATTTGAAATTATAAAAACAGAAAACAACATTCGAACCAAAAGCATTTTGTTCGATTTTAGTGGCTACAATTTCATTAATACTTTATTTATAAACCAGAATCATGAATTGTTTTTTTATCAGGAAACTTGGACTCAACCGCGCATACTTTATATTTACAACATTAATAGCCATATTTTAAAAGTGCAGGAACAAGAATCACCTTATTTCCAAGCTTCTTGTTATCAAACACAACGATTGAGTGCGATCAGTCAAGATGGTACGTGTATCCCCTATTTTTTAGTGGCAAAAAAGAATATAAAGCACGACGGAATGAATCCAGTAATATTGTCTGGCTATGGTGGCTTTTCAAATTGTCATTCTCCTTCTTATTTAGGGCATGCAGGTGTTGCTTTGCTTGAAAAGGGATTTATATATGTGAATGCGCATATTCGAGGCGGTGGGGAATATGGTGCGCAATGGCATAAGGATGGTTCACTGACAAAAAAACAAAATAGTTTTGATGACTTTATTGCTGTCGCCGAAGATTTAATTCGAAGAAAATTAACCAGTAATGAATTTCTAGGGATTCAAGGCAACAGCAATGGCGGCTTGCTAGTTGCTGCGTGCGCCACACAACGGCCTGATTTGTTTAAGGCGGTTTTTTGCGAAATCCCCCTTATTGATATGCTGCATTATCATACTTTGTTGGTTGGTCACAGTTGGATTGGGGAATATGGTAACCCAGATAATCCAGACATGCGAAAAATGCTTACTGATTACTCTCCATTACATCATTTGGATGCGCAACAACATTATCCTAAGATGTTAATAGAAACATCCAAAACAGATGATCGTGTTCATCCATATCACGCAAGAGCCATGGCCTATCAATTGCAAAAGCTGAAAAAACCAGTTCATTTTTTCGAAAGAAAAACAGGTGGTCATAGTGGAGGAGAATTCAATGATCTCATACGTCAATATACTTACTGGCATTTGCAATTATTAATTCCTGCGCAAAGAAAGCGAAGTCGAGATGAAGCGGAAAACAATGCGGCAGGTTTTTTTCAAAATCCATCAAGGCATGCCCCCTGTAGAAGGCTTGAAGCACCTGGGATGGGGGTACGAAATAATTATGCTTTGCTATGAGGATACGAAGCGGGATAGACGCGAGGGTTACCGCCATTCACTTCCGATAGTGAGTCGATAAATTCGCAGCTGTTTCTAGTGCGGTGCCTTATGCAATGAAGCGCATGTAATATTTTTTACTATTGCGATGGGTATCAAAATCATGCTGGTTGCAAAAAGTGCGTTAAGCACAAAGAAAAATAAACTGAGCGCGTTGATCCCAATAACCAAATAAAGGTATGTGAATACAAAGGTGAGCTGTATTGTCTTCTCAAAAAAGGCAGATTGATCTCGATGCTTCGCAATCCCGTCAATTGGAAAATAAGCCTCAATTGCCTGTGATACTGTAGATTGATTTAGGAGCAGGGGCAGCAGAATTAAAAAGGAAACCAGTGACATTATTTTTGTTGTTGCCGGTGAAAGTGAAAAATTCATATTTAACTGGCTTGCGTATAGAAAGTAAATAGTTATCAAAACAGGTAATGCTAAAATGCCAATTAGAATTTGCCTTATTTTATAGCCTTTTGATATTCTTGCAATAAATCCGCACGCGAGCGGAATAAAGAAAAGCCACCAAAAAACAGAAAAAAGTGACCAGCTTGATGTGTGATTGAAGTTAATCCAGTGCCGTATGAGTGATGACAGAGCAGGAGGCGCAGCTTTTTTCGTAAGCTGTGTAGCGACTATCCCTAATATCAAAATAGCCAATCCCAATAACAGGGAAAAAACAGGAAAACTGAGTGCTGTAGATTTTTGCAGTGAAAAAAACTGGCGCATGTATCTTTTTATTGAGGTTGAAAATGATGCGCATATAAAAATTAATGATGTAATTAAGGCGGGAATATGAAAGCCGTGCACAATGTATTGACCGAGCGGCAAAAATAAACTAACAAATAGCATTGCCATGAATAATAATGAAATGCCAATGGCAAAAAAAGTGCAGCGACGAACACTGACATTGATTATGAGCCCCAGTGTTTCATCAGGTTCATCTTCGGTGAGTGGCTTGAGTAAATTGCTAAAGTAAGCATGCGTGTTTTGCCGGTAAGCTAAAACACCCATTCCGACCGCAATAATTGCGTAAAGTGACCATGGAAATAATCCATAATGCAGTAATTCAGTTTGTATTGTTTGTGAAAAAAGAATCGGATTGTTAGGCGTATAAATCAGTAATGCTTGCCCGTTAATAAAACACACGCCCAGATACGCGCCAAGCAATGTTAATTCTAATAATAAAATACAAAAAATCCACTGTTGCCATGGCAAGCGCTGCGCATCCCCATCCGAATTTTTTGCGAGTCTTATATTTCCAAAAGGGCTTAATATTAAAAATAATGCGACGGCGGTCGCAAACCAAAATGCGTAAAAAACACAGGGAATATCATTTAGAAAAAAACAAAACAATAATAAACCGCCTAGCGCCAGTATGGGGTTGAGAACATATATTAGATCTTGGCGGGGCTTTTTGTATTTCATTCGTGTTTTAGTCGCGCGGTGAGTAATTGATACCAACGGTCAGTTAACAAGCCTGCTTTATATTTTGCTTCGACATCTGCCAGCATGGGTTGCCCTTCTTCACGTAAGAGCATCCGCGTGGTTTGTGTCACGTTTTCAGGGTCGCTGTCGAGCAAACGATCGCGTAATTTTTCACTGAACACCAAATATTCTCGTAGCGCAATACGCTTACCGTCAGTTGACGGCACCAATCGTTGCCAAACAATTAATCGCAATGTTTCGACAATATCAATGGTTCGCCCTAAGCGTTCTTCTTTTGGAAAACTGCCAACCAAGCGACGAATGGTTTCTGCTACACCGTTAGTGTGCAATGTTGTATAAACAGGGTGACCTGTTAATGCGGCCTCAATTACTGCGCTAATGGTTGCGGGATCGCGTGCTTCACCAACAAGAATTAAATGCGGTTTGCGACGTAATGCATTTCGCACCCCTTCAGCAAAGGTCGGCAAATGTTTTGGAATTTCGGACTGCGCAACAACTGATGAAGGCATTTCTACTGAATCATAAACAAATTCAATCGGAGATTCGTAGGTTAAAATTTTGCGATTGGCTTTGGGGTCTTCGGCTAATGATTTAATCATGGATGCCAATAAAGTACTTTTTCCTGAGCCCGTTGCGCCGGTGATATATACTACGCCTTCTTGCGGCGCCATTGCGTCAATAATAGCTTGTGGTAAATTTAATGTTGCTATGTCAGGCGGCGCAGAAGGAATGGTACGAATGGTAATTTGTATGCCTTCATGACCTTCGACGTAACAGCCTACGCCGTTAACGCGATAACGAAAACGTTCGTTGCGACTGGGGCGCACTTCATAATGCGTGTCTAGGTCAGTGCCCCGCATGATTTGTGTTGTGCCGTTTGGACCGTAAATGGCATTTAAAATATCGCCCACTTCTGTATTGGCTAATTTACGTTTCGTAATTTTGTGTATGCGTCCATATACTTCGATGATAATGGGTTCGGATGTTTGAATCGTAATATCAGATGCGTTTAAACGATGACAGAAAACCAACAAATCATCGACGCTTTGCGCTTCAAAGCGGGTTGGCTCATTCGGGTAGAAATAAGATTCGTCTGAGATGGGTGTTGGCATGCTTCGCTTCTGTGTTATTTGGTTATAACCGGTTTCCACTTCGCGGGATTAGGCTGTAATTGTGATTGGCCGGTGATTCGCAATACTTGATCGTTGATGCGTAGCTGCGTTGCATCACCTGTTACGCCTAAATCTGCACTGGCAACGAATGGTGCGCTCACCATATGCAACGCCAATAGTTTTCGATATAAAATCATCCCTAGCATATCGCGTTTCATCCGGTTGAGATTATCTGTAAAAATTGTTAAAGCTTGCACGCAGCCGTTATGCCACCCCTTCAGCATGTAATGATTCCACACTTGGGATTCTGCTTTTGATTCTGGCAAAAGAGAGCGATCAGGCAGGGACGGCCTCGGAAAACGCATCCACATATAATCACGCCAGTTTGGTGGTGCTGTGACGAATCGTGCTGGACTGATAATGCGATATGCTCTGGTTGCAATGCGCAATGTGTTGTTGTCATCTAAATTTAAATTATTGTTACTTTGATCCAGAACGGGCGGCAAAACATTGTGATTGAGTAGTAATAAATTAAAATCGAAGACTTGATCGAGAAAAACCGCTTCTTTTTGAATCGCCATATCGATATTTCTGCCTTCCCACGCTAAACCGCCGCGTGCGCCGAGCGATGTTGCAGCTTGACGAATAGCGGCAAAACGAATGGGATTTATTTTATCGCCTCCCATTGGTAATTGCGGAATATGAAGATAACCCACGTTGGCGGTCAGTGTGGGGGTGTCATCGTCTGCAATACTACTGCTAGCAACGCAGCATAAAGCAATCGCGCCGATGCAGGTTGTGGTGATGCGATTTAAAAATTTCATCGCGAACAATTCCTTAGTTAATTGCCATTATAACGCAGTTCGATAGTGTGTGATTTAGGATAAACCGCAATAGTCGCTTTCATCACGACTTGATACATTACATTACGTAAAATATCTGCGATGGGTTTATTATTAACATCGATTGAAACCAGCACAGGTAAATTGGGTTTTCTCCCAATAACGCGCAGCTTATAATTCGTTGCTTTGGCGATTTTTTTCAATAACGGCATGACAGGACCAGTCCAGCTGACCGACGCCAGTTTATTCATGCCGATGGATTTAGGGTTAAAAGGTTTTTGCAGTTTCTTGGGAGGGTGAACTGTCATTTGCACGGCAGATAATTCCTGCAGTGATTGGCCAACCGCTGTTGCTGCCTCGGCTAGCTGCGCTTGTGCTTCCTGGTTGGTTGCTTCAGCGGGAACAGAATGCGCAGGAAGATATTGCAAGTTAAGGTCGACAATTTTTTTATCGCTGGAGCAGCTGGTGAGTAAAAGTAGGGTGGGAAGTAATAGGATCAATTTCCATGTGCTTTTGTTCATACTTTTTTTCCATTGATTAACAGAAACTTCACTTCTCTTTACAGTAACATTAAATTCGCCAGATTATTATCACTGGATTGTTGGTAAAAGTCTATTCGAGTGTACGCCTAACCAGCGTTAATCCATCGCCTATCGGTAACATGCATAGTGTCACTCGATTATCGCTGGCGATTTTGGCGTTTAATTCGCGAATTGCGCGGGTATTGTCATTTTGATTGTTTGGATTGATCACTTCGCCGTTCCATAAAACATTGTCGATCGCGATAACGCCACCGGGACGCACAAGCTGTAAACAGTATTCATAGTAGTTCAAATAATTGGGTTTATCAGCATCGATAAAAGCAAAGTCATAGGTGTTTTGTAGATTATTATCGACAAAGGATTGTAATGTTTTCAGTGCAGGGGCGAGATGTAGTGTGATTTTTTTATTGAGCTGCATTAAATCCCAGTACTTTACTGCCATGCGCGTCCAGTCATAACTGAGATCACAGCAAGTCACGTGACCGTCATCAGGCAGTGCCAGCGCCATGCATATTGCGCTGTAACCTGTAAAAGTGCCTATTTCAAGCACTTTTTTTGCATTCATGGTCTGCAATAAAAATCGAAAAAATTGCCCTTGTTCGGGCGAAATTTGCATTGGTGCGGCTTCGAGTGTTGCCAGTGTTTCTTCGCGCAAGGCTTTTAGTAGTTCGGGTTCATGAACACTGTGTTGGTGCAAATAATTTATTAACTCGGGTGTTATTTGAAGTGTGTGAGCGGACATGGGGTTCTCTTAATGCATTTTATTTTCTGGTAAGATACCATATCAAGAAATGGAGTCTATAGCATGGCAATTGATCCTAACGCACATTGGCGAGATTCAGCTCGCCCGGTCAGATTTTTTATGTGGGATGGACGCGCTGCATTCCCAGTCGTTATTTTTATCATGCACATGAGTTTGTGGACCTTGGGCATTACGGTCATTTTAATTACTTTTTTTTCAATTTTAAATCGCTATGGGTTTACGCCCATTATTTTCTTTCGTTGGTTTCGCAGTTTCTTGGCCGGCCCGCGTAAAATGACTGTGCCATGGTGGATGCAATGATTAATCTTGAAAAAAAATTAACGGCAATGGCAAAGCGAATGGGTGTTAATTTTACCTTGAAAAGTTCTGTTGCTAATTATAAAGAAGTTTTTTCTGATGCTGGATTGTTGCCGGGTTTAACCAAACGCGCAGATCAATTGGCGCAACTGTGCTTGGGGTATGGTTTGGGGGCGACATATGAAGATGTGGAAGGGTCATTGCTCGGCGTGAAAGTCAATTTCGATGAGTTCACGCCTGAGGTATTGCGACTACTGTGTATTTTGGATGTGTTGAATGAATTGATCAAAAGTAGCCCGACGCGGGATGAAGTGCCGTTGGATGAGTTGATGTATGATTAGTGACAGTGGATAGGGCCTCAAAGCCCCGAGCGTCAGCGAGCCCGTTGCATCAAAATAGAATCCTACCCAAGCACTGATTCGTTGCATCATAATTCACCTTACCGAAGGCGGGGGGATTTTCAGTTAAAATACACATCCTTACCACAGAAGATCTCCTAATATTTATCCTTAGCAGTCTAC
>JAPLRF010000006.1 GCA_026399315.1 Gammaproteobacteria bacterium | reverse complement strand
TTCCGTTCGCTCAATATTCGAATTAGGGTGATGTTCGGAAGGACGCCGTGAACCCATCCTTGGGGGCTCGAGATTGGCATCCATGCCAATCACGCCTTCCTCACATCCCCGTAATTCTCATATCCGCTCACTACATCATTGGTTTAAGGTAGTGCCATTGGTGTCAGGGATCGGCGCTCGTATTCTGACGCCGATCCCTGATCTCAGATCCCCGATCACTTTTCAGTTGATGCAATACTATTTTCGTTGCCCTCTAATTTGGAGCGGATACAACAAAAGAATACAAACACCGCGCATTGCCAAACTGTCAACGCACTGGTAAATCAGCACGGAAGCCTCGACACTATGGTAAAGAAAATCCATAAAACGCTTGACGATAAGAAGCTGGATTTGCGTGCAAAACGTGAAGCGATTTGTGTCATTATCAGTTCTGATCAAGCAAAATTAGATGAGCCAGCGAAAAAAATATTGATGGGGTTTGGTTTGATAGTAAGTCCGGTCCCGGTTGTACAGCAGCGGCGCAACTGGTCGGAGTGGTGATCACTCACTCAGGCGGCGCCGCATCAGCGGTAATTGCAGTGCTTTGATTCTGCGAAATCATATCCACCTTTTCAATCTTCTGGAAACGACTCGTTAATTTTTGCGATGATTTATGTACCAGCTCAACATCCTGGTTTGCTTGAGAAATATGTTTTGCCAAATCATCCATGCGTTTTTGAAAGCGATCAAAGTCTTTTCCTAAGCCAACCAAATGCTCTTGGATGATGTGCACTTGCTGCCGCGTTGCTGCGTCCTTTAAAACAGCACGCGCCGTGGTTAGGATTGCCATCATGGTTGTGGGTGAAACCAGCCAAACATGTTTTTGCTGTGCGTAATCGATTAAATCAGAATAGTGCGCGTGAATTTCTGCAAATATGGCTTCCGCAGGAATAAACAACATTGCGCCATCGGTTGTTTCGTTTGGGATGATATATTTTTCCGCAATATCTTGAATGTGTTTTTTAATGTCGATTCGAAATTGTTGTTCCAGTGATTTTTTATCAGAATCATTAACGCAGTTTTGCAATTTACGATAATTTTCCAATGGGAATTTTGCATCAATCACAATATTGCCAGTGGGCTCAGGTAAGAACAACAAACAGTCTGCGCGTTTGCCATTACTTAAAGTGTGCTGTAGTGAAAAATGTTTTTCAGGCAGCATGTTATGCAGTAAACCACTTAATTGTACTTCACCAAAAGCGCCGCGTGATTTTTTGTCGGATAATATTTCTTGTAAGCTAACAACGTTAGTTGATAGCTCAGTGATTTTTTTCTGCGCTTCATCAATAATGGCCAAGCGTTTTACCACATCAATAAAAGTCGAGGTCGTTTTTTCAAAGCCCGTTTCCAGTTGTTTGTTTACTTCGCCGCTGATTTCTTTTAATTTTTCTTGTGTGCTTTGTGTGAGCTTGTCGAATTGCTCTGTTAGGCGTTGTGCATTTTGATGCAGCATGGTGGCGATTTGATTTCGCATTTCTATTGTGGCGCTTTGCATTGAGTCTTGAATCAGTTTCAAGCTTTGAATTTGGTGTTGGTCAAATTGCTGGCGCGCTATTTGCTGCGCTGCTTGCTGTTCTTTCAGCAGTTGCTCGGTCTGTTCACGCTGTGAAAAAAGTTGTTTAATTCGGTCGTTTGTTAAAAAAGTGATGATAAGGACAACACCTAAAGCAAAGGATGAGAGGACGCTGATAATAACTTGTGGTGACATGATTATGCTCTGATTTATTTTAAAGTAAGGCATTTTATCAGCAAACTATTTGCTTGGGTATGAAAAACGCGACTGGATAACAATGCCGAGCACTTTAATGGATTTCGTAAGGTGATCCGCTTTGCTTTTGTCGCTAATTGAGAGCAGTAGGCTTGTTCGTCCATCAATTGATAGTTCACGCAAAGTTGCTTCTTTTGTTTCTGGATAATGCACAATCACCAAATCGCCATCAGACGGCGGCGTTTTTGCATCGACAATAAAAATGCTACCGCGTGGAAATTGGGGTTCCGTATTTGCGCGGCTTTTTAAGGCGTAGCGTTGATCGCTTGGGTAGTCATCAGAAATAATCCATTGATCATGATTGCTTGAAGAAATATTTTTAATTATCTCGCGTGATTTTAAGCAGTCGCTCCAAGAAATAAGTGGTATTGATTTCCCGATCGACAACCCCTGATTGTTTTTTAATGCTTGATTGCTAAATAGCATGTCAAGCGTAACACCGAAATAATTTGCGAGCGTTTGCAGTGTTGATATGCGTGGATCGGTCGTTGTCCCTGCTAGAATTTTATGAAGCGTGGGTTGCGGAATGCCGGTTTGTCTTGATAACTCAGCCTCGTGAATTTTTTCTTTCTCAATGAAATGATGAAGATTGGCAATGAGAATCTTGTGGATTGATTTTATGTTTTGAATTTTGAGTGGTTTCATAGCACGATTCTACGCTCTCACTAATGTGATGGCTTCCGTATTAATACTTCAGTGTGTCGGCAATTCACTCAGTGCGCGATATTTGTATTCTTTCGCCGTATCCGCTCTAAATCAGAGGGTAACGAAAATAGTATTGCACCGACTAGAAAGTGATCGGGGATCGCCGTCAGAATGCGAACACTGATCCCTGATAACTTCTTGCAACAGCAATAATATTGGCATCGCCATGAAAAATGGAGCGGATACCTTTCGCCTTAGTGAATATGCACAGAATCCGCAGTATTAGCGGGGTTCGAAGAATCTTCGCAAGAAATCGCTTTTATTGCAAGATTTGCGTGAGGATTATTGTCTTCACTTCTAAAGGAGGGCTTTATCGCGAATCGAAATATTAAAATACGACTTGAATTTAATTCAAAAACGAATTATATTTCGCGGCTCGGTAAATAAAAGGATGACACCATGGATCTTTATAAAAGCACAGGCTGCAAAATCATTGTGATTGGTTATTTAACACAGGTTCCGATGATTCAAGATGATTCGTC
>JAPLRF010000042.1 GCA_026399315.1 Gammaproteobacteria bacterium | reverse complement strand
AGAACATCGAGTATAAATTAGAATCGCCCCTTTTTATTGAGCACAAGACACCACTTAGGTTTCAATTTGCTTATTAAAACTGAGAAGTAGGTGTCTGTGGAAACGCATCAAGATTAGTTGAAATTGAGAAGTTGGTGTCTGTGAAAACGCGGTAAGATTAGCAGGACCCGTGAGGGCATCCTTCATAAAACATTTTGTCTTTATCCAGTGAGCGGAAGGGTTATATTAAGCGGGTAATTTATTCGCCTTTTTTCAATAAATTAGCAGGACTTAAAGGCATGGGGCTTAAAAAATTAGAAGATCGAGTAATACAATTTAATTTCATTACTGCCTCAAACCCGACCCCACGACTTCCAGCTCTTCCCACTCATTTACATCACCATCCTCATAAGGTTCAACCATGCGAGAACTGGGCGCAATTTTGGCCTTCAATAATTCAACTGCCCTTAACATATCGGACTCTGATAATTTCTCACCAACCTGGTCTTTCAAATATTCCGCAAAATTGGGATTTCTTTGCATTTGGGAAAAAATATGCGCTGCAGAAAATTCGTTTGAGAATTGCGAGACCAATCTTGAAAAAAATTTATTCCTAAAAGCATCAACGCCTTCTCCATAAACAAGTAATAAATCATTCATAGCAAGCTGCAAAGCACTTGAATTTTTCGATTCTTTTATTTTTTGTTGTACCTGAATGAGCTGTTCTAATGGCTGTAATACGAGCGGCGCTGCTTCTATTGTTTCTGATTTTGACCAAAAAGAAGAAAAAAAGCCCGCGGTAGAAACCACAGATCTGCCAATCACTGAAGTCACTGCTGAGACTTGCGCACCATAGCACGCTGCATTTTTCCTAAATTCCTCGAGAAAAGAATTAAAAATGACAAGCATTGTGTGTTTATTAACAAGCTCAAAAGAATGTGTAGCATAAAATGCGGCGATTTCTTTTAATTTTTCTTTCGGACTTCCAACGATAAAGCATTCTAATTTGTTATTTTCGATCAATAGTTTATTCAAGAAAAAAATATCTTCGTTTTTTTCCATTTTCATTTTTTGATATTTTTTATTTTCATAACAAAAATGAATAATCCACTCGTCGTTTTCATCATCAAATTCAAATATAATTTTTTGCCCGCGACTGCAAAACGCCTGTTCGTTTTTATCGGGTCTTGACAGCATTATTTGATATGAGCAATTATTTAGAACCTTCTCTAAACTATCTTCATACCATAATTTTTCTTTTTCCACCTTCATTTGAAATAGCCAAGGCCTTACATTATCAACAAGTGTACTTAGCTTAAGGACGGGCACACTATCAAATACGCCACTACAGTGCGACAACGGAAATAAATCATCCAATTGATTCAGCTCATGCTCAAAACTCGGATTAATAAAACTGCAATGCGTTATTAAATCCCTTAATGCCGCATAAATTGAATCTAAAAATGACTTTAATGCACCACACTGCTCACTGCTTCCAGTCAAAGTCATTGAATCCAAGCCTTTCAATGGATTAATCATTTCCCTGAAAAAATCCGCAACATCACTCGACGATAATTCATTGATTCTAGAAAACAACTCATAACTGTCATGCAAAGCTTTTCGCAGCCCGGTTAAATATTCATATTCTGATTTTCCAGATGTTCGTGGGTGATATAAAATCGTTACTTCCCACAGTAAGGTCATACTGTTTGATATTCTTTCAAAAGCCATTGTTCGACAAAACGCATAATATGATTGCGATACCTGAGTCATATTAATCTCTAAGTTTTGGTGCTTTTCTTTTAACCCTGTATTATAAGTTAAAAATGCATTGCGTATTGTTTCAATTGCATCTTTGTTTATGTTTTCCCAGAATGTTTTGAATTTTGTCGATTTCTGTAATTCTCTTTTTGACTCTTTTTTTCGAGCCGAAAAATACTGGGAAAAAGTTTCTACGATAACCAGATCCGTAATATATGCCGAGAAAATATTATTTCTACATTCATCTGGGAATAATTCAAAAATGAGATCTGCGAAAAAACTATCTTCCCTGAAATGTAAATCATTTTTCAAGGTAGAAAAAACGGCTGTTTGTGTCGATGTATAACCGTGCGCAGGAATAAGCGATAGCTTACCCGCTAAATCCGGCATCAACCGAAAAAGGGTTGGCCAATAATAAGGTTCTGCGTCTTTTAACACGGGAAAATCGTTAATATCCCTTGCCGTAATAGCAAACTTAACGACGTGAGAAGCATTGCGCAGACCACGCAAATGCGCCTGACTCAACATCGGTTCTGGCATGCAATCGAAATCAACTCGCACCACACTTTCAACGCAGTTTTCGCCATTCTGTTTTTTTAAAATGACGCCGACATTGCCTTTGTGCAAATCCCCTTCCCCCAGCAAAAAGGCAAACTTTAACACCCTGCCGAGACCACCTTGAACCAATGCTTTTAATTTCTCATCCGTTTCCTTTTCTTTTCCTTGGGCGCCAAAATCATCACCCAAATAAACCTGCAAATCCATAAAACCTGGAAACATCTTTGACACCGTTGCAAAATAGACAGGCTGTGAGCTTTGGTCTTCTTGAGTATAAACCGGGCGAAGTTTGGGCGTCATAACAGGCCCAGATAATGCTCTGTGAAACGTGGCCATTGCTGCTTCAATTTGTGATAATTCTTCAGGATTTTTGTCGAATTGCTTGAATACCCACAACTCTTTTTTATGCTTTTTTTTAACGATTTTAGTTGTATGGGCAGAGCTGGGCGCGGATTCATTCACATCCTGAAATACCCCCAGTGGCTTTGCATATTGCGGTAGTGGCGAGTTTTTAAACATCATTCACTCCTGTTATTCACAAGACATTGAAATAAATTCGCGAAACTCCCTTTATTTAACTGTAGCGAAGCATTAGTAATAACGTACTTTATGATTGACTGTCAATCATCACTAAAATAGATTCTCCTGTGTTCGCGCAAGATTGACGGCTTGCGCATAGACACTGTTCTTATTCGCTCCCGTTATCTTGCAGGCTAAACTCACTGCTTGCTTAACGCTTACCTCGCTCAACAGTATTTTCAATAAATCAGCCAACTTGTCTTCCGCGTAATTTTCAACAGGCGCGCCCTGCAGCACAATCACAAATTCGCCTTTTTGTTTTTCAGGGTGGGCGATAATAAATTCAGACAATTCTTTTAATGTGCCTTGTTTAATGGATTCAAATGACTTTGTTAATTCTCGTGCGACAACCACAACACGATCTTCACCGAATATTTTCTGCATCACGGGCATTGTTTTTGCAATGCGGTGCACTGATTCATAGAAAATAATGGTCCGCGCTTCATTTTTTAATTTTTCCAAATGATTTTCCAATGCTGCTATTTTGGCAGGCAGAAAACCTTCAAAGATAAAGCGATCCGTGGGAATGCCTGAGGCGCATAAAGCCGTTATGGCTGCACATGCGCCAGGAATAGGAACAACATTAAAATGAGCATTACGCACTGCACGCACTAAGCGAAAACCCGGGTCGCTAATCAATGGTGTTCCAGCATCAGAAATCAGCGCAATCGATTTTCCATCAGCCAATAACGCAAGCATTTGTTCTATGCGCTCATCCTCATTGTGTTCATGCAAAGATAAGCATGGCGTGTGAATTTCATAGTGAGACAATAAACGCTGGCTGTGACGCGTGTCCTCGGCAGCAATCCAATCGACTGATTTTAAAATTTCAATGGCGCGCAAAGTGATATCGGACAAATTGCCGATCGGCGTTGCGACGATATATAAAGTAGATGACAAAGTAAAAACCCCGTATTGTTGTCTGCAAATTAGTAAGATACACTTTGTGCATATGAAAAAAATTATTTTGATTTTACAGTGTTTAAGCCTAACAGCAATTTTATTATTGATAAGCAGTTGCGCGCCCCATTCAAGCACAGGGAAAATGCCTGCTGCGCCCGCTTTAACCGCTACGGCACGCTCAACATCAAACATCCAACACATCGCTTTATTGCTGCCCTTAACCGGTTCATACGCACCTTACGCTGCCGCTATTCGCGATGGCTTTTTAACGGCTTATACTGATCAGAAAAACCACGGCGGATCAGCGCCTGCTATTAGTATTTACGATACGAATGGAAAAAATATTCAGATGCTGGTTCAAGCAGCCACCGCACAGGGCGCTGATTTTATTGTCGGCCCTTTAAATAAAGCAGAAGTAACAAGCTTAGCGGAAGATCACACGTCATCAGTGCCGATCTTAGCCTTGAACACAACGCCCAGCACAGTGCGCGTAAAAAACAATGCATTATACCAGTTCGGTTTATCGCCAGATGATGAAGCACAGCAAGCTGCGCAAAGGGCATGGCAAGACCATCATCACAATGTACTTATTCTTGCACCAAACAATCCGTCTGGGCAGCGCGCAGTCAATGCATTCTCAGCACAATGGAAAGCCTACGGTGGCAATATTGTTGCAACGCAATATTATGGCAACATGGCATCTCTTTCAAAAGACATTAGCGGCGTACTACGCATTGATAGCGCTTACCAAAACGAACGTAAATTAAAAAGTCTGTTCCATGAAAATATGCGATTTATTCCCGTGCGTCGTCACGACTTCGACAGTATATTCTTAGTTGCAACACCCGCCATGGGCAGACAAATCCAACCGCTGTTACGTTTTTATTTTGTAGAAAACACACCGATTTATTCAAGCTCATTAATTTATTCCGGTACACCCGATGCCGGTCGCGACACTGATTTAAATGGCATTTTCTTTTGCGACATGCCCTGGATTGTGGCGCCTACTCAAATGCAGCCTGCTGATTTACAGTACCTTAAACAAAAAATTCAAATACAATTTCCAGCAACCGCAATGCATTTTTCAAAATTTTACGCCATGGGGATTGATGCATTTCACCTTGTTTCTCATCTCAATAACATGAAATCAAATTCTCAATATGCTGTCCCTGCTGCAACAGGCACATTATTTTTAACCTCGCAGCATGTTATTTATCGTCAACTAACTTGGTCACAATTTCAAAATGGTCAACCCCAGCTCGTCCGTTGATATCGGCACACTCGCAGAATACGATGCCTGTGCATTTCTAAAAAAACAGCGCTTAATCTTGGTTAAAAAAAATTTTATTGCTTATACGCCCGCAGGGAAAAAAGCAGGAGAAATTGATCTCATTATGCGTGATGGGAAATATTATGTTTTTATCGAGGTAAAATCGCGTCGATATGATAGCCACGGAGATGTACTTGAAATGGTAACGCCGCAGAAACAGTCACGCGTTATCACCGCATGCAAATATTTTCTACTGCAGAAAGGCTTATGGGATCGCGTTCTGTGTCGTTTCGATGTGGTGGGTATTTCACCGGGCGCTAACGAACCAATTGTATGGATAAAAGATGCGTTTCAGGTACAATACTGAGCATCGGTGGACAGTGACGGCGTCAAATACGCACACTACCATCGCAACGAACAACCCTATTAATAACAATTTTGAAGTGACCATTCCAAAAACACAAATAGACGAGCAACTCATGAACCTAGCATCCCACGTCAAACAAATTTTCAACGACAGCATACAAACTCAAATTACCGCAGCGGACACTTTGGCCGAAGTAATCGGCAAAGCAGCAGAAATGATCGTTGAATCATTGCTGAATAACCACAAAATCCTTTGTTGCGGAAACGGCGGCTCTGCCGCGGACGCGCAACATTTCTCATCTGAAATGCTCAATCGTTATGAATCAGAAAGACCCAGTCTTCCTGCAATCGCGTTGACAACAGACAGCTCCACAATCACATCAATTGCTAATGATTATCACTATAACGAGATATTTTCAAAGCAAATTAAAGCACTTGGTCAGGCTGGCGATATTTTATTGGCTTTTTCAACAAGTGGTAATTCAAAAAATATTATTGATGCGATTGTTGCGGCACATAACCGCCAAATGCATGTAATCGTTTTAACGGGGCGCAATGGCGGTGATGTTCCTCCTCTTTTAAGCGCAAGCGATATTGAAATTCGCGTGCCTTCAGAATCCACTGCGCGCATTCAAGAAACGCACGGGATTGTGATACATTGCCTTTGTGATATTATCGATAGGCAATTATTTTCGGCATAATTCGCACAAGAGGACTACTTCATGAAATTACATAAAATAACGGGCATTATGCTCATTACACTTTTTTTATCAGGTTGCATACCTGCGGCCGCATTGGTTGTCGGCGCTACTGTCGGCGGTGCTGTTGTTTACGACAAACGCAGTGTAAGCACGATCACACAAGATCAGCAGTCCGAGAATTTGGCTGGTGAAATCCTGAGAATGTCACCTGATCTACAAACGAATACACATATTGTTTGCGCAACCTTCAATCATGTTCTTTTGGTTGTTGGCCAAGTCGGCACGGAAGATCAACGCGCAACAGCTGCACGCTTATTAACGAGCGTGAAAAATATTAGCCGCGTTTACAATGAAATCACCGTGCAACCTGTTTCTTCTAGCTGGCGACATGGTCACGATGCATGGATCACCACAAAAGTTAAAACAGAAATGCTGGCAAAACCCGGCTTGCATTCAACACAAATTAAAGTACTCACGGAAAATGGCACTGTCTATTTAATGGGTATTTTATCGGAACGCCAAGCAGAGATGGCAGTGAATATTGCACGACAAATCGATGGCGTGAAAAAGGTGGTGAAAGTGTTTGAGAATCCAAAATAAGGGATCAGTAAAATAATTTGACCGACAATTGATTTCGGCAATTAAAGATAATTTATGACCAATGTTCAAAACATAGTTCAATTAATTTGTATCGCAGCCATTCCGCTGATATTTGCAATTACTTTGCATGAAGCGGCGCATGGCTGGATTGCCAGTAAATTGGGGGATCAAACTGCTGCTATTCAAGGCCGCGTTAGTTTAAATCCTTTGCGTCACATCGATCCCTTCGGCACTGTTATTCTTCCCTTGTTAATGCTTACTTTCGGCGGGTTTATTTTTGGGTGGGCAAAGCCTGTTCCCATTGTCTGGAAGCATTTGCGTCGTCCACGCCGCGACATGGCCCTGGTTGCGATTGCCGGTCCTGCTGCCAATTTAGCGATGGCTTTACTTTGGGCCATTATCGCTAAATGCAGTCATCTTATTTTCATGAACCCCCATATTCACGAAACACTCCGCTCTACTGCCTTATTTATTCATTTAACATCCCGTTTTGGGATTATGATTAATTGCGTATTGTTCGTTATTAATTTAATTCCTCTTCCACCACTTGATGGTAGCCGCGTTGTTTCCAGCTTATTACCACCCGCACTGGCACAAAAATATAATCGTTTGGAATATTATGGGCTTTGGATTTTCTTGGGATTGTTTTTTCTGATGTATATTACCCATACGCTCACCATTATTTTTGGGCCGATTTATATGTTAATTGCGTTTATTCAAAATTTATTTGGGTTGCCGATGTAGATGTTATTGCAAGAATCACACGCACCCTGCCGGGCGCGTTTCTGAACTATACCCACTCTATGCTTTTCTTTATCGAGCATCCTTTCTAGTAGAACCCCTGATTGCAATACCCCCTGCGCCTGCTTTGCCAGAACCTCCGGCCGTTATGAATATTGCTCCAGCTAATGGGGCACCAAGAGAAGAAGTTGAACTGGTAGTAGCTGATCCTGCGCTATTTTCACTTAATAATCGTGAAGCACTACAAGAAGGATTATTACAAACACCCAATAGAAGTTACGGAACGGGAACGCTGTAACATAACGTTACGATTAATCATCAAACACATCGGCGCCAATTTTTAGCATCTTCATAAAATTTTCACCGGCGTCGGTTTTTTGCGTGTGATAATACGCTTTGATATAGCTATCGGTAATATATTCAAATCCTTTTGTTTTTAAAATCGGCACGATTTTTTTAATGCGCTCGTGATCTTCTTTATTATCAGCAGAACACGCTTCAAATAATACCGCGCACAATATTTCAGCAATAGTGCCTTTTCGCTTTTTATTCGCCTTATTGAAATTTGAAATAAAATAATCGAGCGAGCGTTCTTGATCCCAACGCTGCCAATCATGATACAAAGCCATCGCCTCTGACTTATCTTTCGCTAATCGCTCACCTGACTTACCAGGGTTATTCATGCAAATCATGTAAAACAATGTGGGAATGCACGCTTCAATATTCGCCCACGAACAATTTCCCGCAATTTGTGCTCGCAAGGGCATGCTGGCAATTTCTTGCAAGCCTAAATTAACCGGTAATGTTTTATGAAAGACGTCCATAATTTGTCGCACATAAATTAATTCAGATGCGTATTCCGCAGTCAATTTCCACGGCTTATTCATATAATAAATTTTAACTTTCTCTTCGCCGGGATTTTGATGTTCGTAAGTAGCGCGATCACAAACCGCCAATAAATTACCTGCGCGAATAAGCGTCATCGCATGGCCTTCTTGCGCAATGGGAATAATCAACGGGTCATCTTCAATAATCGGCGTGATTTTATCGCTGTGTTTTTCGTGGTCGACATTATAATGTTGCAAACGAATTAAAGTAGATGCGCGAGACAATGCACCCATCACAGTGCGTAACTTGACAAACTCACGCTCCCATTGTCGCGCTGCAAAATTGTAACGGTAATCAACAATGGATTTACGCAGTGTTTCCAATGTAAATTCTAAAATAAAACCTTCAAGCGATATTTCAACAAATTCTTCTTTTGCATTTAATATATCTATATAGCCTTTTAATTCAAATCGGTGTCCTAACATTTTTGCATTGATAAAATCGTTCGCAAAAATTAATTTTGCACCATGCTTTATTAATAATTCTTTTAATGCTTTTTGTTCGCGTAATAACGGCTTCACTAAAACAGGCATACCGGCAATGGAATAACTATTTGCATCCGCGCCTTTTTTTAATAACAATTCGCACAACTCCAAATTATTATTATCGACAGCCCAATGCAAGGCGGTATGACCAATTAAATCAGGGAAATTAACATCGAGTTTGCATTCAAGAACAGCTTTCGCTTTTTCAATATCATCCATAATGCAGGTTTCAATGAGCGGCGTGTAGCCATATTCATCGATAAAATTCAGGTGTTCGTTCGCCCGTGCTTCACGTATCACGTCGGAAAGGCTGCCTTTGATAATTGCGTCTGCGAGGGTTGTCATGAACTTAGTTTAGCGCGGGAGTTTATATTTTAGAAGAGATCATTTCCCTGGTAGCGGCGAAGGCGTTGGCGCACTGGGTTGCGCTCTGTTCACTGCTTGCGCTTGTAATTGCGCTGAAGGGGACGGCGTTAATTCTGGTCTTGCTGCGGCATTCGCTTCTGCTTCGGGGTTATTCGCGGTTTGTTGCGATAGTCGCTTGTCATCGCCCGTTGGCTGTTGCAAAAATTTTTCATGGGGCTTGATATGAGATTGCATCATCGCGCCATCGTTCATTGCATTTTCAACTTGTGATCGCGGCGTATCGAGATCATGACGCTGATCATGCACGCGAATAATTTCTTCTCGTTGGGCTTTAATGGGCGCTTCCGTAACAGTGATTTCAAAAGTCACCTTATTGCTGCCATCGCCATTACCGGCAGTAATCGTATACACTTCACGGGCTGAAAGTGTCATCGGCGAGCCCGTTAAAACACAGGTGTTATTTTCAATCGACAATTGCAGTCCTAGCGGCAGTGCAGGGTCAATCGAAACTTGCGTAACAGCATCACCACTGTTTTTAAATCGAATCGGCGTGATTTCAAAGCCTTTAATGGCTATCAACGATTTTACATCTGCGATTTTGGGTGCCGTCATTGTCGTACTACCTTAATATTGTTCTCATATGATGAATTATAGCATTTTATACGATTTTTCCTTGATCGCTGATATAATTAAGTTTTTTAGCCGGCTGAACCATGAAACCCATTAAAAAATTCTGGCAAGAACACACTATTTTTCCTGACCGTGTTTTCTTAATGCTTGCCGCTTTTGGCATCATAGCCAGTGCCACATTAATGACAGTGAACCAACTGTATTTTCACTTCACTTTCACCCCTTTATTTGCAACAAACATTCCCCTTATCTCACTCACATCCGGCTTTTTTTCGTTGGCTTTCAGTACTTTTTGCTTAATTTACGGAATAACAATACAAAATGAATACCCCAGATCATCCACTTTTATCTGGGGAATGGGTTTGTTTTTCTGGACGATATTTATTAATCTAGTTTGGGCAAGCGCTTTACAAACGACGCCATTTCCGCCGATTGATGACACGCTCGTAAAAATAGACCAATGGATGAGAATTAGCACGACTGACTTGATGGCCTGGACACACACTCATCCACATATTCACCACATGTTAAATTTTATTTATGCTTCCATCATTCTGGAATTGATTTTTATTCCCATCACACTCGCCATTTTCAATGCGCGAAAAGCCTTGGGTATATTTTTTATTGCGCAGTTGTTTTCATTTTTTATCGGCGGTGCAATTTATTATTTTTTTCCGACGATGGCACCTTCAGGCGTGTTACATAGTCCGTATTTTTCTCTGGCTGAGCACGATACATCAATGCGATTTTATCAAGTCCATCATTTTTTGAAAGTGACCAGCGCAAAGGGTGGACTCATCGCTTTTCCTTCATTTCATGTGGTTTGGGTGATATTACTCACCTACGCTTGCGTGAATAAAAAAATAATTTTTTGGCCTTTGCTTTGTTACAATTTAATTTTAATTGCATCAACCGTGTTTCTGGGCTGGCATTATGCTACCGATGTAATCGGCGGATTTATTTTGGGTATTGGGGCAATTGTGTTTGCGGAATGGGTTTATAGAGCGAGATAAAACCGCGCACGTCAGTGAGCGACAGTTACTTAATCACTTTTAGACTAGGGCGGCCGGATGGCTTTTCTGCTGCTGAATTTTCTGGTGGCGTTTCCTCAAACTCTTCATGCTCAAACACCATGCCGCGACCATTTTCCACAGCGTAAATAGCGGTGACAGCCATGATAGGCAAACGAATACGATGCGTAACACCTGAAAAACGCGCATCAAAATTCACCCAATCATTCGTCATAGATAAATTAATGATAGCGTCAGGCGCAATATTCAAAACGATTTTGCCATCTTTAACAAACTGCTGAGGAACTGAAACGCCATTTTTAGTAGCATCAACCATAAGATGCGGCGTCATTCCATTGGCAATAATCCATTCATTGAGTGCGCGTAGAAAATAAGGACGGTTTGGGGTCATGATTTTAACTCCGAAAATTAATCAATAAAACGTTTAGTTTTGACGCAAGCTTGAATGAAAAATAAATTTTAAGGTGCAAGGATACTTTTTTTGCAGCCGAGATTTAAAATTTATTTTTCATTCGAGATCACCCAAAAATGAGCGTTTTATTCGTGCATTTCTCGTTCGACTTCGGTAAGGCTCGCCTGAAAAGCATCGCGTTCGAAAACTCGGGATTGATATTTTAAAATTGATTTTGCGCTAGGCGGCAAGACTATGCCCAACACAGGCAAACGCCATAATAAAGGGGCAATCCTGCAATCAACCAATGTAAATTCATCGCTCAAAAAATAATTAGATTCTGCAAATACCGGCGCCAATGTCACCAACATGTCACGTAATGATTTACGCGCTTCTTCTTTTTGCGCAGGTGTTGTCTGTGCATTTTCTATGATACGCGCCAGACTGTACCAATCATTTTCAATTCTTTGCAACATCAAACGGCTTTTTGCGCGTGCAATAGGGTAAACAGGTAGCAATGGGGGGTGCGGAAAACGTTCATCCAAATATTCCATGATGACATCAATATCATACAGGACTAAATCACGATCAACCAAAGTGGGGAAATTACCATAAGGATTTAAAGCCAAAAGATCTTCATCAGGCTGATTCACATCAACGCTGACCACATCAACAGTGACCCCTTTTTCAGCTAAAATAATGCGTGCTTGGTGACTATCAATATCTGCTGGACCGGAGTAAAGCGCCATTACGGATCGTTTGATTACTGTCATGTGTAATAATCCTTATTTTAGGTGTGGTCAGTGATGGTGACGGTGGAAAATAAAGCTTTATTAATTAAACAATGATTATCAACATCTCTTTTACTTTAATTCGGTCCATCAAAATTATTTTAGAGCTCGTGACAGTCACCATCAGTGTAACCGTCACTGTCACTGCAACCTGTACACTATCGTTTGGAGTATTGTTCGCTCTTTCTCGCTTTTTTATGGCCGACTTTCTTACGTTCAACTGCTCTTGAATCCCGCGTAACGTAACCCGCTACACGCAATGCACGATGCCAAACCGCAGATGCTTCGCCACCTTCCAAACCAGTTACTTCAGGGTTTGTTGCAAGCTCATAAGCAATCAAGGCGCGTGTCAAACCGTGGCGTATTGCACCAGCTTGTCCACTTGCACCACCACCACTAACAGTTACTAGCACATCAAACTGGTCTTCCGCTTTAAGCAACAACAAAGGTTGACGTACAACCATGCGCGCTGTTTCACGACCAAAGAATTTTTCGAGTGACAAGGTGTTAACGCTGATATTGCCTTTTCCAGGACGTAAAAATACACGTGCTGTGGACGTTTTACGACGACCTGTGCCGTAGTATTGTGTAATCTTTGCTGGTGATTTTGACATGGATGTCCTCGTTACTTTCTATTATATTAAACTTATCGCTCGTTCACGCGAGGGCTACCGCCCTCGCTTCTGTACTATCTGCTTGCACGAGGTCTACCGCCCTCGCTTCTGTACTATCTACTTGCGCGAGGGCTACCGCACCTACTTCTTACAAGCTTTCAATTTTCTCTGGATTTTGTCCAGCATGGGGATGTTCGTTGCCGGCATATACTTTCAGCTTGCGAAACATGTCACGACCCAATGGTCCTTTTGGCAACATACCTTGCACAGCCAATTCCAAAACACGTTCTGGTTTGCGCGCATGTAATTTTTCAAATGTTTCTTGTTTCAAACCACCGGGATAATTTGAATGGCGAAAATACACTTTCTCTTTCGCTTTTCTGCCGGTTACTGTCAATTTGTCAACATTCAGCACGATATAACAATCGCCGGTATCAGCGTGCGGTGTATATTCTGCTTTGTTTTTTCCGCGCAAACAAGACGCTAAACGACTTGCTAAACGACCCAATGTTTTTCCGCTGGCATCAACGATGTACCATTTTCTTTCGATCGTTGCAGCATTAGCCATAAACGTTTTCATAACACATAATTCCTCTGACTTGAAGGTGGAAAATACTACAGCACCCTTTTCAAATAAACAAGCGTTTTTTGTATCCGCTCCAAATTAGAGGGGGGAACGGAAATAGTATTACACCAACTGAAAAGTGATCGGGGATCTGTAATAGCAACAATATTATCAGCACCCTGAAAAATGAGGCGAATACAAAAAAACTGCTGATTATGGCCGTTTTCAAAAATAAATTAAAGAAAAATGCATTTTTTAGTGAATTCCCTGTGTTTTTGTTCGCATTTGAAAAAAACTGTGCTATGTTGATACCAGAACGTTTTCGCTAACTCGTTCTATTCACTAACAAAAAGAAACCTAAGAGGGAATTCAAATGGCTAAAGCAAAAGCGCATAAAAAAGTTGCCAAGAAGGCGGCTCCAAAAGCAAAGAAAGCAGTAAAAGTAACTAAAGTAGCAGCGCGTAAAAGTGCCGCTTTAAAAGTAGGAAAACCGCTTAAAAAAGCCCAATTATATTCACATTTGTCAGAATGCAACGGAATTTCTCGCAAAGAAATCTCGGCTATTTTTGAAGGATTAGCTGAAGTAATGGAATCGCATTTGAAAAAAGGCGGACCAGGCGAATTCACCGTTCCCGGATTGATGAAATGCAAAGTCATTCGCAAACCAGCAACAAAAGCACGTAAAGGAACTAACCCTTTTACTGGCGAACCCACTATTTTCAAAGCGAAACCAGCGCGTAATGTTATCAAAGTGCGCCCTTTGAAAGCTTTAAAAGAAATGGTTAATTAAGATCGTACAGCGCGGGCGAAAGCCAACGTGTTAAGCAGCCCCGCCAGTCGGGGCTTTTTTTTGGTATTTTGTTTTTGTTAATCTTATCTTAAGAAAAGCCTGCTATAATTCAAAGCATAAATTAAATATTTTTAAAGGGGTGAATTATGCCTAAACCTTTCGGTGATTTCGCTAGATCAATTTCTTATATGTCAGAAAAAGGAGCTAGGGAGGTACTGACTGCTGCACTAAAGAGTGAAAAGGAAACAATGACAGCTAAGGAACTTCTAAAAAACAATACCCCAGATTCTTCCCCAGACAGCAGCGCTTCAAGCTTAATCTCAGTAGAAATGACACCCTCGACTCCACAATCTAAACCACCAGAACTTTCAGCACTGCAGCAACTCATAAGAACAAACAAGGCGCTGGTGAGAAAAGTAGCCAATGAAATGGACACAGAACAAAGCGCACTTCTTACTAAAATCAATGAAGCAAATGAAAAAATGGATGCGGCAATAGACCCGCTCAAAGCTGAACATAAAACACTTAATGCTGAACTTGCAACACTTAAAACTAAAGATACAGAACTTACCAAAGCCAGAGATGATCTTAAAGAAACACATTCACACTCCTCGATTAATGAAAAGGAAATTGCTGAAAATGATAAAAAAATAAAAGTGCTGACTGCAAAAATAAGTGCGCTGAATACTTCAATAGCTCGACTCGAACCACAACAAAAGGAACTTAAAAAATTAAACAGTACAAATAAAAATCCTGCAAAGAACCAAATAGCAGAAAATACAGCGGCATTAAATGCCGCAAGAAAAACAATCAACGAACATACTAGACGTGAGAATTTAATCAATAAGTGGAAAGAACTTAATGCCAAAGGCGCTAACGAAATAGCTAATTACAAGCGCATTAAGGATGAAATGGAAAAAGATCTTGTTTCCTTAAAAGCACAAAAAGATATACCTAATGCAGACCCGGGTGTGTTAGACAAACGCATAAAATACCGAGAAGAGTCCATACAGCTGGTTGATAAGAGTATTAAAGAATTAGAAACATCCGCTCAAAAACATACTCCTGAAATAATACGAGCATCAACTGTACCTATCGAAAAGCTTGAAAATTCCTACAATAACGCCAGCAAATTTTTTGATAAAGTGGTCACAAAACATCCCAATAAAAATGATCGCGACACAAAGATGCACCCTATCGCAGACATGTCCGCACTCAATCAAGTGTGCAAAGCCAATGAAAACGATATTTCATCTCTCACATTAAACGCCTTTAGAGAAAACATACTAAACCTCAATCAAGCCATTGACGATTTTAAAAAAATTGCCGAAAAGACATTCAATACAGCGGACAGCTCAAAAAACACGATGGAATATAAAGATGCTGTCAAAAAAGTGGATGACTGTTGCGCCGTCATTGGCAAACAATTAAATCCAGATCAGTCTATGTTAGGCATCAACTCCGACGGAAAAGGCGCACGAGACATCATCGCCCTCGCGTTTGAAAAACAAGGGAAAAGAAAGGAATTAGAAGGTTTAACAAATAAATTAGCAGAAATAGACAAATTCAACATACCCGACCCTGCTGGCATGAGGGCATTACAAAAAATCGGGCGGAAAATAGGTAACCCACATATGGCCGGGCTTCCTGATTTATCCAATATCGACGTCAACCGCAACAAAATTCAAGAAATTAAAACAGACTTCCAGATCGATATGTCATTGGATAGCAAAAAGAAATCTACCTTTACTGTCTACGATTTAGATGCACACGGCAAAAAAACAGCCAGGACAATCGAAGATAGCAGCGGGAATCCACTCAATTTGACCAAGCTTGAAATGAAAATCGCCACCGAGCAATATAACGCGAAACACGCGAATGACCCAAACTTCAAGCCCATTTATCAAGGCAACCGTTGGTATAAACCCTTTGGCAGTAACAATACCACATTTTGCCATAGCAAGGCGCACAGAGATGGGATGATAAAAGAAATGATCGCGGTTCAAGATGCGCGCAATAAGTTGGGTAACGCAGCGACTAATACAGTTCAGTTGGGCGGCGCGCCTGATCCAAAGAAAATTGAGGAGTTGAAAGCAGAACTAGCATCTAGCGAAAATGCAAAAATAGCGCCTGCATTAGATGCAATCATTGCCGCGCCGGGTTTACTAGAAAATGCAGAGATAAAGGCAGAGATTGAGAAATTGCAAACCGCGCAAACAGCGGCAGCGGCAACACCTGCAGCGGCAACACCTGCAGCACCCCAACCCTCCGCAAAAACTGAAGACGAAAAAAAGAAAGAGGGAGAAGATAAAAAACTAGAAACTGAGGTTAAAGAAAAACTGGATAAAATTACAGAGCTTCTATTCAAAAAGGGAGATGCGAACGGAATTCCAACTGGCCCCGTGCCCGGCAGCAATAAACCGGATGAGAAAACTGAAAGAAGGCTAGGCACTTAATATAAAACTTACCCCCTTCTTTTCGGCGCGCCTTTCAACACCGCATGCATTTCGTCGAGCGAATTCGACACAATGCGGCGGCGCGTTTTTTCAGCTTCAACATCAGGCCCGTAACCATCGAGCCGCACACCGGTTCGACACGCTTCAACCCACGCGGCACGCTGCATATCCGGATGGCCATCCACAATTTGGACGCCATCCCAGCCCAATTCTTTTGCTAGCTTAATCATTTCGGAAGCGGAATCGAAAGCTTGCTTGATAATCGTGCCTTTTTTGGGATTAACGATGCCACCGCCTTCATCTTCATCATCTTCACCCGACCTAACGCGAAAATAACCGCCGCCGTAAAGATATTTTCCAGGTGACGTCGCCATCGAATCGCCATAATTAATGATCGTCCAGCCCGATTTTGCTTCGATTAATTGCGGTTCATCAAACGGCGTTTTGGTTCCGCCGCTTTCAACAATTTGTAAAAACTGCCAATGCTGCGCGAGGTATAAAATGTCGGTAGCTCGAACTTGCCTGATATCCACTTCACCTATCCCCAAGCGCGCGAGTGTTTTTTTCCATTCGGCGTCTTTAATCGCAGCAATTTCTTCGGGGGTTAATAGTTCGTCAGCCATGATGATCTCGGGTGTTGAATTGACTTGTTTGAAATTATAACTGTTATTGTTTATTCGCGCGAGGGCTACCGCCGCTCGCTTCAGGGCGCCCGCATTAAAATTTAAACAAAATATAATGTTATCGCTTTGTTTCCGTTCGTTTAGTACTCAGGTGAGGAGTGTGTTTGGAAAGACGTCGTGAACCCGTCCATGGGGACTCGAGATTAGCATCTATGCTAATCACGCTT
>JAPLRF010000013.1:6395-7288 GCA_026399315.1 Gammaproteobacteria bacterium | reverse complement strand
GCGGCAAAGCAGCAATTGGCGCAAAATCCTACGGCAATTGATGATACGCAGCTCCGCCAAATGGTTTTACAGCAGTTAATTGATCAAAAACTACAGTTAGAATTGGCTGAGCGTGCTAAGTTGACGGTGACGGACGCGCAAGTAACACAAACCATTACGCATATTGCAGCGAGCAATCACATGACGCTGGCGCAAATGAAAGCGGAATTGGCGCAGCGCAACCTAAGTTATGCGGGTTATGTGAAAATGATTCACGACCAAATGTTAATACATCAAGTTGAACAAAGTGCCGTAGGCAATCAAGTGCGCTTGTCGCCGCAAGACACGCAAGATGCCCTCGCGCAATATCAAGCGCAAATGAAAACGCAGCAATCTTTTCATGTGATGGATGTGTTGTCGAGCACGCAGGATCAAGCGCAAAAAATAATGGCGCAATTAAAAAATGGCGCGGATATTAATATCGTCTCGCCCAATAGCACAACTGATTTAGGCTGGCAAACAACCAACACCTTGCCATCGATATTTTTACAGCAATTATCGAATATGAAAGCAGGCGATGTTGCAGGCCCGATTCAAGCACCCAATGGATTCCATGTGATTAAATTAATCGGCGTGCGCGGGCAAGCTGTCGCACAACCCAATCAAGTGCAATTGCAAAATATGGCGTATCAAATGAAATTCCAGCAAGCCGTTAAAAAATGGCTGATTGAGCTGAGAAAAACGGCGTACATTAAGGTTAATTAATATCAGCAGCAACGAGCGTGACTCAGAAGCACGCACGCAGCGCAGCGTAGTAAGTGCGTAGATCAATGATATGAGCGACTCAGAAGCACGCACGCAGCGCAGCGTAGTAAGTGCGTTTTATACTTTAACCAAACAGAGCAAAGAAAAAG
>JAPLRF010000013.1:0-6338 GCA_026399315.1 Gammaproteobacteria bacterium | reverse complement strand
CCATCGGCGAACCCGCAGGCATCGGCCCAGACATCGTCTTGCAATTGCACCAAAAACGCCCCGAATTATTTTCGCCAGAGAAAATAATTATCATTGGCAATAAACAATTATTACAAGCACGCGCAAATCAACTGGAAATCTCAGTTGATTTTAATCAATTATCCATTATCGACATTCCTTTGGCTGAACCATGCATCGCCGGAAAATTAAATAAAAATAATGCACAGTTTGTCATTGATATGTTAACAACAGCGACCCAAGGCTGCTTAGAAAAAAAATTCTCAGGCATTGTCACAGGCCCCATTCACAAAGGTATTATTAACGATGCGGGTTTTGCTTTCAAAGGCCACACCGATTTTTTTTCACACTATACGAAAAAAGAAACAGTGATGATGTTGATGACCGATTCGCTCAAAGTCGCTTTATTAACAGATCATATTCCGTTATGTGATGTTCCTAAAAACGTAACAGAAAAAAACATAACAAATTGTTTGAATATTATTATTCACGACTTTCAAAACAGATTACACATTAAAACCCCTAAAATTCTTGTGTGCGGGTTAAATCCGCATGCCGGTGAAAATGGGTATTTAGGAATAGAAGAAAACAACATTATTATTCCGACTTTAGAAAAATTCAGAAAAAATGGCCATGACATTATTGGTCCGATTGGCGCTGATGTGGCGTTTACAGAACATTATCGACATAAAGCGGATGTTATTTTAGCGATGTACCACGATCAAGGGTTGCCCGTGATTAAATATGCTGGATTTGCTGATGCAATCAATGTGACCTTGGGTTTGCCTTTTGTTCGCAGCTCGGTCGATCATGGGACGGCATTGGATATTGCCGGGACGGGTAAGGCGGATTGTAATAGTTTGTTGCGGGCGATTGTGTTTGTGATATTGAGCGGGAGTGTTAATGCATGCGAGCATCAAGCTAAGAAATAAGGGTGTATTTACAATGCATGGAAAGATGTTTTTCAGTAAGCTAATGAATTAGTACGGAAGTGCTGGCGTTAGCCAGTACGAAAAATCCATAACAGCTTATTTTACGCATAAAATTTCTCGCCACCCGCTAACGCGGGGGCTTCCGTGCCCATTCACTAGTACAAAAGAATACAGGTATTACGCTTTGTATAGGCATTAGAGTTGTCGTCAAAAACTGGAAAACCACTATGATTAACCAACACCATCCTCGCAAACGCTTCGGTCAACATTTCTTAACAGACCAACACGTCCTCAGTGAAGTCATGCAATGTCTAGACCTCAAAAAAAATGACAATGTCGTTGAAATTGGCCCTGGCCAAGGCGCATTAACCTCTTATTTATTGCAAGATCTAGATCATTTGAATGCTGTTGAGTTAGACCGTGATCTAATAATTTTATTACAACAAAAATATGATCCCAAGCAATTAACGCTGTATTCCGCAGACGCGCTTAAATATTCTTATTCCGCTTTATCAAAAAATAAAAATGATTTGCGAATAGTCGGCAATTTACCGTATAACATTTCAACACCTTTATTGTTTAAATTGTTTTCAGAAATTAATTGCATTCACGATATGCATTTTATGCTGCAAAAAGAAGTCGTTTTAAGATTGACGGCGAAAGTGGGCACGACAGATTACAGTCGATTAAGTGTGATGTCGCAATACTTTTGTGATAATGATTATTTGTTTACGGTACCGCCAGAGGCGTTTGATCCGCCGCCAAAGGTGGAGTCGGCCATTGTTCGATTAACACCGAAAATCCAAAATAATTTAACAGAAAAACAATTTAATGCTTTTTCACAAGTCGTTAAAGAAGCGTTTAACTATCGCCGCAAGAAGTTGGGGAATTGTTTAAAGCGTTTGGTAGCGTCGGAGAAGCTTGTTCACCTCGGTATTGACCCTAACGCGCGTCCGCAGGATGTGTCGGTTGCAGAATATATTCGCATCGGCGAGTTGATTTCGGTAGAATGACTGTAACCCATAACAAGGATGTGAATCATGGTAGCCAAAAAAAGTGTTTATAAACACGTTCTCCTTGCGACCGATCTCTCCACACATAGTGATTTTCTAGCCAAGCGCGCTGCTGATATTGCCAAAGTAACCGGCGCAAAGCTCAGCATGGTGCATGTCATTGCGCACGCTGCCATCGCCTATGCTGGCGAATTTACGATCCCTATCGATTTAGAATTTGAAAACATCTTAAAAAAACAAGCGGCAACGCAACTCACCAAGTTTGGTAAAAAATATGATGTCCCTTTGAAGTCACTCCATATTGTTGAAGGCTCAGTTAAATTAGCAGTGACAGACCTGGCCAAAAAAATAAAAGCAGATTTAATTGTTGTTGGCACGCATAGCCGTAAAGGTTTTGAAATATTATTGGGTTCGCAGGCAAATGCCATATTACATGCTGCGTCATGTGACGTATGGGTGATAAAAACAAAATAATAACCTGTGCGGTAGGCTGGTGAATGCGGCTCAGAGCCCTGAGCGTCAGCGAGTGGAAGTTAAAAAATATTGAGTACTAACTAGGAGCATCACAATGAACAGCAACGACCAACCAACACTGGAAAATACGCTTATTCAAGCATTGCTCTCTGAGCAAAAATCCACACGTCGGTGGAAAAACATCCGTTTTTTTGTGTGGCTTGCTGTATTTTTAACGCTGCTATTTATGTTAATAGGACCTTCCTTTTCAGGTGGGAAAACAAACAATCATGATGGAAAATACATTTCATTGGTTCGTTTAAATGGCGAAATCATGGCAGGCAGTAATTTCTCTGCAAGAAAAGTGATTCCTGAGTTGGCGGCGGCTTTCGGTGATAAAGAATCAAAGGGTGTTGTCCTTTTAATTAATTCGCCCGGCGGCAGCCCTGTTCAAGCCTCATTAATTCACGACAAAATTTTGCAATTGAAAACAAAATATCACAAACAAGTGATTGTAGTTGCTGAAGATACCTTGGCGTCGGGTGCTTATTTGGTGGCAACGGCAGCGGATAAAATCTACGTGAACGCAGATACTGTCACAGGATCCATCGGCGTTATCATGGAAGGCTTCGGATTTTCTGATGTCATGAAGAAAATTGGCATATCACGTCGCGTATTTACAGCGGGCACAAATAAAGACCGTCTTGATCCCTTTGAATCCGTTAAACCAGAAGACGTAGCGAAAGTAAAAAAAGTGTTGGATGCAGTGCATCAGGATTTCATTAAGGATGTGACTGAAGGTCGTAAAGGAAAATTAAATGGCGACCCAGCTGAATTATTTTCGGGCGACTTCTGGACTGGCAGCCAAGCGGTAACATTGGGATTGGCTGATGGTACTGCTAATATTTGGGATGCAGCACAATCAAACTTTGGCACAACCCATTATCGTGATTACAGCCCGCATGATTCATTTTTTGAAAATGTGATGCGCAACGTCTCGATGAAATTACCATTGGGTTTAGATTCGCACACAAAATTACAAGAAGTTATATAAGCAGCTCAGAAACGCAGGCGGAAGCCTGCGTGTGATTCTCGCGCAGGTTGGCCCAAAGCGTCACCATACGCCTCACGAAATTCCTTCGAGCTGCCATCTGGAATATCATTCACAAATTCATCATCTGAACTACATGCCGGCTTAAAGAGTTGCGGCCCTGCTTTTTTGGGCCACGCACATTCAGCTTCGGAGTGTGATCTTTGAATGGCGTTTTTCACACTCTCGGGAAATACAGCATCCGTCGTGACAAACAAGCAAAGACGTTCTTCATAAGATCTTTGCTTTATATCATCTGATTCAACAGTATGAAAATCATCGCCTTCGTCACCCGGAAAAAAATAATTGCTGACATCAAGCAGCGGGTCTTCTACCGCGTTTACTTCAGCAAACCCAAGCGATGCAAGACCTTGTTCATGCTTCATTAATAAGCCCAGTAAGCCGCTTTTTAAGACAGCCAATTTATGCAGAAAATTTTCATTTTGCAGTAAAACAAATAATTCTTGCGCAGATGAAGAAGGCAATTCTTTTATTATTTTCTGGATCATGGCAATATTTTTTTTAAAAACAGCTACTTTTCTCTGCGCTTCATTGTATTTGATTGTGCTTGCTACTTTTTTATATAAATATAAAAAATCATCTAAGTAAGCAGGGCTATTGTTCATGATAAATTCATAGGTAAAAATTTGCGTGATGGCGCCTATTCCTAATAACCACGCTCCCCATTGAACAGAACGTTTTGTGCAAAAAGCATTGATTTCGCGGGTGTAGCTGAAAATATCCAGCGCCAATTGTCGAGAGCTGGTTAGGGCGTCTAATGTATTATTAATGCTGATTATTAGGCTGGGCCAATACTCTAATACGATAGGATCTCGAAAGAAATCACGGAATAGTAAGGGCGTAAAAAAGGAATTTACCGCATAAAAATAAAAGCCTGTTGATTGCGATGATTGTTCAGGGTGAGCAGACTGGATTATCTTTTTCAAATGCCTGTAAATAAATGAAGACGCGCGGCGATTTATTTTATTTCTGGCCAATTTAATGAGGCTGGGTCTGTAGTGCGGTGTGCTATCAATGTCTGACGACGTTTTACCTTCAATTAAAGCGGTTTGTTTATTTGTCAGAAATTCACAATGATCTAAAAATTTCAAGAATTTGCTTAAGGCAGAGTCAGATGTCACAGCATTGCCGTCATTTTCAATCATTGATTTAAATTGCACAGAAAAACCAGCAATTAAAAAATGGGTAAAAGCGCGCGTGCCAAAGTCAAAAAAGGGGCCGGATGCTTTTTCAGATGCCTTTGGAAAAGGCACGTAGTACGATAATCCCACTAAAAACAACATGAAAATACTGTTAAAATAATTTTCATATGCTGTTTTTGGCATGAATGAAAATGTCTCTGCTAAGCCGCTTAATAAAAATGTTTTGCCGAGATAGCGCTCACACGCTATTGCCGGCATAAAGCTTAATAATTCAATTAGCGTCATGGTCGCATATATCGCGAGTTGAAATAATAAGCCAAACATAAAAAACCATTCGCCATGCTCATTAAATTTTTTGTTGCGGTGTTCTTCGCAGTGATCGCCTAAACGATATTCTGTCATGGCCAAGCCGGAAAATGACATTTGGGCGTAGGAAGCAATTGAGCCAAGATAAGGAATTTGTTTGACACTGAGTACCGTCAATTCACGAATAAAGAAAATAAGCAGTGCGCGTGCATTACCAGACAGGAATTTCAATTGATTGCATTGCGTTAGGCAGGGTGAAAAATGGGCGTTAATGACTGATTTTTTAATATCAAGGATTTTTTTCGCATCAACTTGTGTTTCTGCGTCTAGCATTTTCCCTGTATCCAACTGTTTTTTTATATCATGCAGTATTTTCATTTTTCGAAAAATAGGCGGTAGTTTCATGAGCAAAATAGTTGTGTGAAGTTGTAATTCAATTTTTCTAAGTGTTGAGAATAAAAATAAACCCGTGCTTAATAGCATTAAGCTGCTTTGCGCCATCCAGAAGAAGGATGGCGGTAAGTTTTCTTTATGAGTGTCAAGTCTGTTTTCCAGAAAATAATAGATGTAGCTCGTAAAAAAAACAGGAATAAAATAGCGCCATGCCAGTTGACGCGAATAAGTGAATAAGGTTGGCGCATGATCGTTTGACAGGCAATCACCGATAAAGTGCGGCGTTTCACAAGCTGCGGCTTTTGTGTAGCGCATCGTTTTTGCGGTTGAGCGGGTAATAGATTGAGAAAATTTATAAACCTCTTCCGTTTGGATAGCAAACAGCATCGAGGCAAATAAACTGAGCAGTAGTTTTTCTTGTTGCTGTATGGTGAGTCGCACAAATAAAGGCAATTGATTTAGTTTGAGGTGATGTTGCTGAATAAGCGTATCTTTTGTATTTTTTGCTAGGTGAAATAAGGCTTGAAGTGATTCAGCTTGATTTTGTTTGGGGGGCATTGTCACGTTTCCCTGTATTCATACGATGAATGTTTGATTATATCCTGATTATTTTGGATAAGAAAATGAACTGTCATCATAGCTGTGTGCATTGAAGGTAGGCTTGTGAGCGAACGAACAACATATTTTAAAAGCAGTCTATACCTCAATGGCACTACCTTAATAAAAAAGCATTATGAATTTGCGCGGCTGATTGTGAGTGGGGTATTTTTGAAACCCCTTCAAACGGTAATATCCCCCGATCAATCAGCCGTAGCACATTCATAATTCCTTATTGCTTTGTTTCCGTTCGCTCAATATTCGAATTAGGGTGATGTTCGGAAGGACGCCGTGAACCCATCCTTGGGGGCTCGAGATTGGCATCCATGCCAATCACGCCTTCCTCACATCCCCCGTAATTCTCATATCCGCT
>JAPLRF010000053.1 GCA_026399315.1 Gammaproteobacteria bacterium | reverse complement strand
AACTCTTGCTGACGCTGATGGGCAAAAAATAAATTCAACCAATAACACTATCCAGTCTCGTTATTCTAAAAAATTTCTAGGGAAGGAAAAAGGAATTTCGATATACACGCTGCTCGCCAATTTTGTCGCTGTTAATGCTAAAAACATAGGGACAAATGAATATGAAGGGCATTCACTATATGATATGATTTACGGCAATAATACTGACATTGTTATTGATATGGTGACTGGCGATAATCACTCAATAAACAAATACAATCATGTTTTTTTACGTGCTATCAACGTAAATTATGTACCGAATATTAAAAATATCAGGGGAGCCGCTGATAATATTTATTACGCGACTAATCCGGGTGCTAATAATTCGATATTGAAAGCAAAAGACAAAATAAATTTTGAGCTGATAAAAAGTCAAAAAAGAGAAATATCACGTGTATTATTATCACTTTTAACACAGGAAAATACACAAACAACACTTGTCAGAAAGCTAAATTCACACTCACGTTATGCGCGCTTAAGAGCAGCGTTGATTGAATATAATAAATTGCTAAATAGCACACATCTATTGAATCTCATTCATGATATGCAATTAAGAAAGGTACTGAAAACTGCAAGAAATAGGACAGAAAGTTATCATTCACTACAAGGGTTGATCAGAAAAGTTTATAATGGGATTTTCAGAGGCAAGAAAATTTTAAATAATCAGGTCAGCGCACATGCAACCCGACTCGTTGCAAATTGTATCGTTGCATACAATGCAACTATTTTAAATTCGATTTATGTGAAAATGATTAAAAATGGTGCATCAAAAGAAGCGTTAAAAGAGTTTTGCCGAATATCTCCCATAGCGTGGAGTCACCTTGTTTTTACAGGCAGGTATAATTTTGTGAAGAGTGACGGGAATATCGACATTGTGCGTTTAATTGAAAAGCTGGAAGAGCTTTGGCGAGCAAGATTTAACGTGGAGACTGTGCAAAGCAACGTACTGGAAACTGTTTAAAATTTACCCTACAAAAATGGGGGTTCTTCCACGCGGGGCGTATAAGTAGCGCTGCAGCTCCTGCAAGGGCATAAGATAAATTGGTAGCATGCGCAAGAAGGCCAATTGCTAAACCACAGACAATTTCACCCAGATATTCAGCTTGCGCCAAAAATGAATGAACCGTTGCTCGAACATTGTCTGTGCTGATGTTATTAACTTGGATGGATGCCATGGTACGTGTGATTGGCATGGCAATACCGGAAACAAGTAAAATTCCTGCGCTGGCCATTATGATACCGGGTGCGAAGGCTAGTGCTAGAAGTCCAACGGCACCAATCCCGCAGGCAAGTACATAGTTGCGTCGTGCGATACTCACTTCATGTACGCGAGCTTCTACCATCTTTAGAACGGGTATCCCTGCAAGCAATGTCACAATTCCCAACCCAGTCAACCATGCAATGGCTGTGATGCCATCCGGAAAGCCAATATTAACCAGTTGCTTTGGAAATAACCTTGCTGCATCTGATGCGCCGTTTACCAAGAATGTTGCAATAAAAATAACGAGAATAGTGTGACTTTTTTTTACGAGACATAATCCTTTTTTGAAAATATCCCAGGAAGCCGTCCAGTGTTGTTCGCGCACGGGAACAAATCGTTTTTCGTGGAATTGAAATACAATATATAAGCCTAATAATATCATGGCGATGCCAGCCGAAATCATGGCAATGCTAAGCGTTGTTGCCCACGCAAATGCACCAATTGCAGTAATGCCAACTGCAGCACCAGAGAGCTGTGCTCGAGCAGTTCTGGTGAGTACGCTGGCTATTCGATGTGGCTCGTTAAGCTCATCAGTCGCCAGTGCTACGTCTGCGCCGCTAGCAAATGACCAAGCAATACCCCATAGCATTTGCGTTGCCACGAGATGCGGGAAGCTTGTCACCAAGCCGGTTGCCAGCATTGCTGTGCCCATTAATACTTGAGAGATACTAATGACCACTTTCGGCTGAGCGTGTCGGCGATTACCCCAGCGGGAATTTCAAATAGTAGACTGACAATACCTTGCGCTACACCGATATAAATCAGTTGAGATGGCGTGAGGTGACCGATGGTCACAAGATACAGGCTTGTAACAAGCCACCAACCTTGATGCAAAACGGCTCGCATCCACGACCAACGAATAAATGCGATGTCAATTTTTGAGTTGTTCATTTGCTTAATTTTCTGTATATCCGTTTTAAGACAGGGATCCCTAATTGCTAATAGTATATAATTAATCGGTAAGTTTATCGCTAAAATAACATTCATTAGAGATTAGTATGCGTAATTTTTATTTTATAGCTGGCGCAAGTGGCAGTGGCAAAACTGCGATAATATCAGAGTTGAAAAAAATGCTAGGCGAAGGGATATCAGTATACGATTTTGACGATATCGGCGTGCCGCATGGAGCAGATAAAAAATGGCGTCAGGAATCTACCGAAAAATGGCTGCAAAAATTAATTCAAGAAAATAAAGATGCCTGCTTGCTTGGCCAAATTGTTTTGGGTGAAATGCTGGCATGTCCTTCCTTTCAACAAACAAATAAAATCAACTTTTGTCTTTTGGATGTCAGTGATTTTGAGCGTATTCAACGATTAAAAAATCGCAATACATGTGATGCTGATCAGAACATGTTAAATTGGTCTTCTTGGCTTCGCATGCATCACCAAGATCCACAATGGATGCAGCATGTACTAAAAGAAGATTGTTGGAATAAATTAAATTTTAATGCCTGGGATAAACTAATTGACTGGGATAAGAAAGCGAATATAAAAATATTAGATACGACTTCATTAGAAATTAACCAAGTCGCACAATCTGTAGCGGATTGGATACATCAAAATAGAAACGAAACTGGCGAGCTAATACCCAACTCTCATTATAAACTATATAAAAACAGTGAAAACGCTGCAAAGATTATTGATGATGCACTTTTCGCTTTCAATAAAAAATGTGTTCCGGCAACACAAGAACCTGAAATTATAAATATTAATTATATTATAAAAGAAGATGGCGTTTTTATAGCTGGTATTTCAGCATATTGTTACACCTGGAAGATTATGCATATTGACCTTTTATTTGTAGAAGAATCGCATCGAGATCATGATCTTGGCACTCTCTTATTGAATCAAGTTGAAACTGACGCGAAAAAATTAGGTGTATCGTTAATACATTTAGATACGTTTGATTTTCAGGCCAAAGATTTTTATTTGAAACATGGATATGAAGTATTTGGCGTTTTAGATGATTGTCCAGAGAAGCATAAACGCTATTATCTGAAAAAAATTCTGAATCAATATTTCAAATCAGAATATGTACTGAATTTATATTCTAAACTAGATAATTTAGGAATAAAAATTTGGCTAGATGGCGGCTGGGGGGTTGACGCCTTGCTTAGAAAACAAACGCGTCCACATAGCGACTTGGATATTATTATTCAACAACAGGATGTACTTAAGTTGCGTGAATTGTTGATCTCTGATGGCTATCAAAATGTTCCGCGCGATGATACAAGCGATTGGAATTTTGTTTTAGGTGATGATAAAGGACATGAAGTTGATGTGCATGTAATTACATTTAATGATAAGGGTGATAGAATATATGGCCCTGCTGAAAAAGGCCTTTTTTATCCAGCAGAATCTCTTCTTGCACAAGGGTGTATTGATGGTGTCACAGTGCGATGCTTAACGCCAGAGTACCAAATTGAATCTCACTTAGGTTATAAACCCAGCGAAAAGGATTTTAAGGATGTGCGTGCATTGTGTGAAAAATTTAACATAGAATGTCCAAAAGAATACCAGAATTCAAAACAGTAATGAGCGAACTTTATGACTATTGCCCTAGAAACAAAACGATTAATTTTAAAACCAATAGCGCTATCTGATCTTGATAATATTTACGCATTACGATCTGATCCTGAGGTGATGAAATACATCGCCGATAGCGTCGCTGTTGGTTCTGTTCACACCAGAGAACGAGTAAAAGATTTTATTGAATGCGGGCAAGGTTATTTTGAGAAATATGGCATGGATTTTTTCTCTGTATTTGAAAAAGAATCTGGCGCATTTGTTGGTCAAGCAGGTATATTTCATCTGCATTTTAAAATTAATCAACCCGATATTGATCTTGCCTACCGATTACATAAAAAATATTGGAATAAAGGCTATGCAACAGAACTTGCCAAAGCATTAATTAACTATGGTTTTAATACATTATCACTCTCTAAAATTTTAGCATTTGTGCTTCCAGAAAATAAAGCATCAAGAAACGTGCTAGAAAAGGCAGGAATGTCATATCGAGGGCTTGTTAATTTTGGCGATACTCAATTACCGTCTTATGAAATTTATAATAAAAAGATTGACTATAATAAAATCAAATTAATTTTAGCAACAATGGATGATTATCCCATTATTCAAAATATGGCTTCTTATTATGCTTACGATATTAGTGAATACATGGAATGGGCGCAGCAAAAAGACGGAACACACAGCATTGGAATCGATTTTATTAAATACTGGAAAACAGAAAATACATTTCCATTTATCATCAAATATGAAGATGAGCTAGTAGGATTTGTGATTGTCGATCAAAATGTTAGTGATGTTAAAAATGATTTTAACATCGCTCAATTTTTCATTTTAAGAAAATTTCTTCGGAAAGGGATTGGGAAGAATGTTGCTTTTCAATGTTTTGATAAATTTATAGGAAAATGGGAAGCATTCGTAATGCCTGGGAATGAAGGCGCCTATCGATTCTGGCGAAAAATTATTGGTAATTATACAAACAATAAATTTAAAGAGTTCACCCGAATAGTAAATAAAAATACTAGAAATATATTTGAATTTAATAGTAGAGAATTAAATAAATGATCAATAAAAATTTCATTAAAAATGATTTGTCTCCACTATTAAAATTGGCGTTACCTCTTGTGTTAACTGGTATTATCGGTGGTTGTGTTGGTTTTTTCGAAACATTATTTTTAGCGCATGTTAGTCATGATGTGCTTGCTGCAGGGGCTTTGGTTAGCTGGTTATATGGAACATTTTTCTGCTTATTATTTGGCTCCTTAAGCGCGATGAATATTTTAATTTCAAACAAACATGGGGCGCAAGATAAAACCGGCATCTCTCTTGTGATGCGCGACGGATTATTTTTAGCGATATGCCTGACCATTCCGTCATTCTTGTTATTTTGGAATATGGCACCTGTTTTTATTTTATTGGGACAAAAACCCTATGTGGCAGCACTTGCGCAATCTTATTTGCACGCCCTGTGCTGGGGATTATTACCCAATTTTATTGCAATTGCGCTTTTTGAACTATTAATAGGGCTTGGGGAAACACGCATTCTTACGTTTTTTACAGTGTTTTGTGTCTCACTGATCATTTTGTTTAGCTATGTTTTAATTTTTGGAAAATGTGGATTTCCCGCTTTAGGTATTGCAGGCGCCGGATGGGGAATGACAATTTCGTATTGGATTATCGCGATAACACTTGCCATTTTTCTTTTAATACATAAAGAATATAAAAAATACTTCGAACATATTTTTAACCGACAAAAACCTTCATTTATATGGGAATTAATACGTGTTGGTGTTCCCATGGGTGCAATGTATTGTATTGAAGTTGCATTTTTCTTTGCGCTCACCTTAGTTATGGGTTCTTTTAGTAGCGAATTATTAGCCGCCAATCAAATTGTATTGCAATATTTAGGGGCATTAACCGCCATCACTTTTTCTGTTGCACAAGCCATTACAGTTCGCATGGGCCATTTGCTTGGTGCAAAAGAAATTCATGCGGCAAAAAAGGCAGGATATTCTGGAATTTATTTGGCGTTATTTTTTATTGGAGTAATTGCGATTTGTTATTGGAGTTTTCCATCATTATTAATATCACTTGATTTTAATGTCCATAATCCCAATAATTTAGCGATAGTCAGCGATATAAAAAAATTACTTGCTATTTGTGCGGTATTTCAAATTTTTGAAGCCATGAGAATTTCATTGTTTGGTGTATTACGTGCCTTAAAAGACACGTCATTTACACTATTAATATCAATCATTAGTTTTTGGTGCTTGGCTCTTCCGGTTGGATATTTATTCGCAACGTATTTTCGATTGAACGGAGCAGGACTTTGGTGGGGGATGGTTATTGGCGCTGGTTTTAGCGTTTGTTTATTATTGTGGCGATTTCAATCTAAAATTAATCAATATTAGGAATTAATATATTTAGGAGAACAACAATGACATCAATCACACCAATATACACAGCACATGCAACAGCAACTGGCGGACGAGACGGTAGTGCAAAATCAGATGATGGCCACTTGCAAGTAAAATTATCTGTTCCAAAAGAAATGGGCGGGGCAGGTGGTGACGGTACAAATCCAGAACAACTTTTTGCAGCAGGTTATGCCTCATGTTTTATAGGTGCAATCAAGTTTGTCGCTGAAAAAGAAAAGGTAACGGTATCAAATGATATTTCGATCCAATCTTCTGTTGGTATTGGCACAATTCCAACTGGCTTTGGCATTTGCGTTGAACTAAAAATATCATTACCTGGTTTATCAAAAGAGGTAGCCAATTCACTCGTTGAAAAAGCGCATCAAGTATGTCCTTATTCGAATGCGACGCGCGGTAATATTGATGTGAAATTAATCGTGGTTTAAAAGGGCAGGATATTACATCATGATGGTATTAGAAGAGCTCAAAAAACGCGAACCCATTTTTCACAGGCCAGAATTCGGCACAACGCGCGGTGATTTTGAAAATATGACGGTCGATGATTATTGGGAAATTGGCGCGTCTGGTAAGCGTTATAGCAGAGAAAATTGTATTGATACTGTTGTAGCTCGTTATCAAGATCCTAACTATTCAAAAAATGATTTTTGGGAAACAAGCGATTTTGAATGTAGACCGTTATCTGATGTACTTATCTTCTTACCTACACCTTGATTCAAGGCAAAGAAAAACGTGTTACTCGACGCTCAACTATTTGGCGTCTTGTTGGGGAACAATGGAAAATAGTGTACCACCAAGGAACGATCATCCTTTGAGGTAAGTTAGTGCTATTTTTCAGTAGTATTACGGTATTATTTTTACCTGCCTAAATGATAGATTGACACAATAAAATTGAGTCAGAGAACATGATATGAGCGAATACAAAAGAATTTACATTGTTGGTCATCCAGGCGCAGGTAAGGCATTGGTTGCAAAGACATTGGCTAAAAAATTGGGTTGGCAGTTTATTGATGCCAATTTTGACTTAGAATTTCGTGTAGGCCGTGTTTTTCCAGATATATTAGGGAAGGAAGGCGAAAATAGTTTGCTTGATTGCCAATCTGAAATATTAATTTCACAACAAAAGCAAAACAATATTGTTGTTGCAACAGATGGCAGCATCGTTTGTTCTGAAAAAAATAGACGATTATTGGATTCAGAATTTGTTGTTCATTTAAAGGTAAGCACAGAAGTGCAGTTGGAACGTGTTGCCCGTGATCCTGCGCCATTATTACAGCCAACGGAACTAAAAGCATTTTTAGATAAACTACATCACGAGCGCGATAGCCTATATGATGAAGTCGCTAATTTTTCAATTAATACTGATAACAGCGAGCTTGAAAAACACGTATCCAAGATCGCTGATATTGTTTTGAATTCTGAAAATAAAAATAATACAGATAAACCAGTTAAAGTTGATACGAAAGACGTCATTATTTTTCATAAAATCCTTCATACCCCGGTACATTTATCTGGAAAACAAGCAAATTGTTTAAAGTTGTTGGCTGAAGGAAAAACATCAAAAGAAATCGCGGATATCATGCACCTTTCTTATAGGACGGTGGAAGATTATATCGCAAAAACAATTGAGTTGTTGGGATGTGCTTCTAGCAAAGAATTAATCGCATTATATTATGATCAACCATAACAAGAGAATGCAATGTCAGAAACCTCATTATCACATCAAATTTCACCAGAAAAATTTGACATTATTTTTGATAAAACAAGAAAACGGATTCTTGAAAAAGGCGATCAATATCATGTTACTGTTTCAAAGCAATTAGAATTGCTTGATCAATTGAGTCAATTTGATTTTGGACGTTTTTTACTGCAAAACCAAGGTTTAAATGGTTATTGGACGCATTACGCTTTGCTTCATCCAAAGCAGGGCAGGATTACAGGAAAAAATCATCAAGGTGCGCTATTTTCTGAATTAGAAAAATTTATGTTGGATAAAGGACCTGTTTTTTTAGCAACTCAAGAACGATTTGAAATCTTTTTAAATGAAAATCAAAAATCGGTTTCTGATAATGCAAATTTAGCCTGTATTCCCAGTGGCATGATGGGCGAGCTTCTCTATTTAAATTTTGACGCAATAAAAAACATAAAACTGACGGGTATTGATTACGATAAAAACACATTACAAGATGCAAAATCATTAGCGGATCAGAGAAATTTGTCAATATATATTGAATTGGTACAAAAAGACGCTTGGAATTTAAATATCAATAATGCATTTGATTTGATCTCCAGCAATGGCTTAAATATTTATGAGCCTGACGACAATAAAGTTACGCAATTATACAAACAATTTTATGCTGCACTAAAACCAAAAGGAAAACTGGTTACCAGTTTTTTGACCGATTCCTCACAATGGGATATGAGTAAAATTAATCAAGATGATTTATTGCTACAGCGCATTATCTTTGCTGATATTATTCAATCAAAATGGCAATGTTATCGTTCTTTCGAAAAAACTAAAGAACAATTAACTGAAGCTGGATTTAAAGAAATAAAATTTATAAACGATACCGCAAAAATATTTCCAACAGTCATTGCGGTCAAATAAACTTAAGGAATATTAATGACAACAATAAAATCAATAGATCCAATCACCGCTAGTGAATGGCTGGATAATAAAGAGGCCGTTTTAATCGATGTGCGTGAACCCGCAGAATACAATGAAGTGCATATTAATGGTGCACATCTTATCCCAGTGAACACAGTCAGCATTAATAAAATACCAGCTGACATAAAAAATAAAAAAATCATTGTTCATTGCATGCTGGGAAAGCGGGGCAATATCGCTTGTGAAAAATTGCTATCAGAAAGTCCAAACCTTGATATCTACAATCTAACTGGTGGTATTGTTGCATGGGAAAATGCGGGTTTAAAATGCATTAAAAAAGGTGCGTAGCATATGCAACGATTGTTTATTATTCTTGGAATAATTTGTATTTTAATTGGCGTTTCTTGGCCTTTTATTAAAAAATTACACTTAGGTCATTTACCGGGTGATATTGCAATTCAAAAACAAAACTTTTCATTTTATTTTCCCATTACAACCTGCATTATCATTAGTATTGTTGTCAGTGTATTGTTTTGGCTTTTTAGACGGTAATTAACATGAATATATTAGAAAAATTAACACAATTAGAAATTGAAGCTTCAAACTATGGCTTTAAATGGGAAAATCCACATCAAATTATGGATCAAATAAAAAGTGAATGTGTTGAAATTGATGAGCATCTCAACTCACCTGATTCCGATAAATTAAAATTACAGGAAGAAATTGGGGATTTATTACATGCCGTTTTTTCACTTTGCATTTTTTGTAAATTTGATGCCGAAGAAACATTGAAAAAAAGCGTTGATAAATTTGAACGGCGATTAAATACTGTAAAAAAAATTGCAGAAGAGCAGGGGATTGCAACACTCAATGGCTATGCTTTTGATGAATTAATGCAATTCTGGGATAAAGCAAAAAAAACAGTTGGGTAAAGTTAGGAGTAACAATTCTATGTGGCGTACAAAGTTGCCTAAATGAAAAGCTTATTTTCTTGCAAATGAATAATACAAACATGTACTGATGCGTAAATTCACGGTCACAATAGGAATGGACATATATGCCAAAACAAATTAGCGAAACAGTGGTCTTTATTACCGGCGGCGCTCAAGGTATTGGGCTTCACACAGCGCTGCATCTTGCAAAACAAGGTTATAAAGTGGTTGTGACATCTCGATCAATTGACCGTCCAGAATTGTTAGTGCTCAAAACACAATATCCAAACAACGTATTTCTGAAACAACTGGATGTTGCCAAGGATAGTCAAAATTCCGTTACTGCATTAATCAATGGGGTCCTATAAGAAGTCCCTCGAAACGGATCAAAATGATTTCTAACTTGATATTTTACACTATAAATTTCGGCATTTTTGTAAAATTTCCATCTTATTTTTTTGAACCAAACTGAACTTCTGCCGCCGCCGCTAATTTTTTAGCTGGCGCACTAATTATTTTATCACATACTAGCTTAACTCTTTCATTGATAGGCAACTCTTCAAATTTTTTGTTAAATTCTACCTTGTAATCATCTCGTAATGCGGTTTTTGTAGCACGCCCTGAATGCCCGCTTAAAAAACCTTTATTGTTTTCGCCAAATGCATGTCGAACAATGTCTTCGAGTGATATGTTAGTCTTATCTTTTCCGAACCAAAATGAACCTGATTTTGGCGGATGTTCATCAAAAAATTTATTAACAGCGCGTTCGTTTGCATCATCACGAAGTGATTTTTGCAATTTTGGTAATTTATGCCAATCAGGATTATCCTCTTTTAAATCCAATTTTGTTGCTATAGCAATAGGATCAATACCAAATTCGTTCAATAATTTTAATTGAGCACTTCTTTTTTCATTACCGCCAAGATACAAGTTAGAAACTAAACTACTTGCATATAGAGAATCTTTTCCTGAATTCAATTCCTCAATTATTTTTTTTGAATATTTTTCAAGTAACATGCGCATTACGTTAAGCGAATCAGGATTGCTCATTGCACTTTCTAAAGTCGGGAGCCAGTTTGGCTCTTGTTTTGTGACCTCGGTCAATTTTCTTAAGCATTCACAATTCAGATAAGATGCTGCTCGATTCAATTCATATTGACCAACCTCAATTCTCTGAGATACAACATCAATATCTTCCTTTTTTGTTTCGGCATGAGATAAAATAACATCCAGTAAAATTTTATTATTACTGTCTCTCGTCTGGTTTAAATCAACTGCAAAACGAATTAATGTTTTAATACTTTGATAAGTATGGGGCATACCAGTATTTCTAAATTCATCTAGCGCACTTAATTTAGCAGTAACATCTTCTTTTGAAATACTTGGTGTTTCTGCTTTTTGTGATATCGCCTTTTTCTGCTAGTAAAATCTTGTCCTTTTACATCATCCTTTTTTGATTCGTCTTGTGGTGCATGTTTATCCTGAGAGCGTAAAATTCCCTTTCTCTGTATGTGCTGTAGAACTGTTTCATGATCGTTATACGGCATATTAAATTTTTCTGGTTCCTTTTCTCTAAAATGACGCATGGTTGCGTAATGCTCTATATTGGTAAGAAATCTTGCGGGCAATGTTGTCAATTTATGAAATTGTGCAACTGGTTCACGGGAAGAGCTCTTGAGATCGGCATTACCGGATTTATACATCCAATGTTTTGATTTTTTATCTTCAGATGGTATTTTAATTTCTTCATCTTTTACCGAGTTTTCGTAGCAAAATGAAATCATGTCTTTTTCTTGAAAACATTTTCTTAAAATAGTAACACTATCTTCAAAACAGCCAACATCATTAACTTGTCGTTGAAATGGGCTGTAGTATTGCTTTCGCGTTATTGTTGGATCTTCTGATTCTGGTAACAAATAAACAGAGCCAACAGTATCACATTGCATGAAATTTTCTGTTTTTCCGACACGTTCAAAATAAATTGGAGAAAAATGACCTCGGTCTTGCATGTACCAAGGTGGCTTGATTAAAAAACCAATTTTATTTTTTGATGGGTTATTCTTTATGTATTGTTCCATTTCGGAAATATTAGAAACAAATACAATATCAGTTTTGTATTTTTCATTGACTCGCCGCAACGTATCGTCAACATATTTTTCTTCTGGTGTTTGTAGATCAGTTTGATTGCGGCGCATGCAGATATCCCCACTAAAAGCGCATTTCCTCCTGATTAGTATAGTACTATGCTAAATAATGACCTAAAATTGTCATTTTTCGTTTGAATTTCATAAGGCTACGCAACATGAAATTAAACAGTTTTCAGCATATTAATAGTCTCAGCAATCTCAGCCATATTCTGCACACCCAGCTCTTCTTCAAACATGTAATACCCGTAAAGATTGATGTGAACCCACGCAACTGGCGAAATATATTTTAGTTGCCCAGCTAATTTTTCATTTCCCTCTTTTTGAAATTTCAGGAGCAAGGCGTTTAATATTTTTGCATTATAATAAATCATGCAATTAGACATCAGACGTGCACACTCATTCCACATTTCAATTTCACGATCATTTCTTCCTCGAAATTTACGTCCATGCACGTTGCCAATCGTACGTCGTAATTGATGGTAAGCTTCGCCACGATTTAATGCGCGACGAACGTTTTGTCTGATCGTGGGGTCGTTAATAAATTTCAGCATGTAAATGCTCATCAAAATATTATCATATTCCCACAGCGCTTCTTTCGTTTTATTTTTTCGTTTATGTGAACTTAGTTTACTGGCAATAAGATGCTGCGAAGTTTCACCAGTTAACAACGATGCAATAATGCGCTGAAAATTATCCCACTCTTTTTTTATTGCCTTCCTGTCCATTTGCTTTTTAGGTTTTATAATTAAATTCTTGTACTTTTTAAGCGATTTAAAGCCACATAATTTTTTAGCTTTTATGTTAATGCTTTTAAAGTGTGGTGAAAATTGTTTATCAATAAAATCTAACAATGCAAAATTAATTTGATTAATTGAATGGCCATCACCAGACAGCCAATCTATTGCGATATCACTACTGATGTTAAATAGAATATCAAACAAGAAGTGGCTTTCATGGTGATTTGAGCTAATAATTCTTGTATTAACTGGAATGTGGTTCGCGCACAATGTGTATGCTGAAATGCCAACACTCACACCAAAATATTTTGAAGAATAACGTGCGATAAATGAATGCAATCTTGTTTCAAATTTCTGTCCATCAACACTGCCATGCATCAAGTTATCATGGATATTCCAGTATTTAAAAATCGGTAAATCAGCAATGGCGTTAATCACTGCGTCGTTGGCATCGATTAAGGTTTCCAAGCGCATAAAATTTTTCATTTGAGATTGCATGCGCTGATAACCCAGATCACTACTTTCTGCCATTTTATAGATACCCAGATTGGTAGCGTTGGCGATAATGCACGCCATCATTGCAGTATGATCAATCGTGTCTTTAGCATCGTATGGCTTGATGTGTGTAAATGCACTCATAAAATCACAATCTTTCTGAGCAAACTTCAGAACATTGGCAATACTAATTTGGGGGATCTGCTTAAAAATTGGATGATTTTCTTTATCGATAGTATCAGGGTAGGGGAGTGTAAATGTGATTTCATCGCCACTCTTTTTGATTTTAATATTTTTATTCTCAGCATTTTCTATACGCTTATTCACATCTTGAATTAACTGCTCTAATTCTTTTTCAAGATCATCAAGCATTTGGTCAGCAGACATCATTAATTTTTTATTACCGAGCTGTTTTAAAAATTCCGCTTTATCACGCCATTTTTCATCACTAACTAAATGGGATGATATGCTTTTAAATGAAACAGAATTTTCTATATAAATTTCTCCTGTTTCAATTTTATCCGAAATAAGGCGATAAAGCATAAATTCATATTTTGCCATATCAACCGGTGATTCATTTGTTTCACTTTCCTTGCTTGGTTTCTGCCAGCATTTTGGTATACAACTAGTCGGCACATTGATTGCTAACTTCTTTTTATCAGCAGGTGAAGATAGAAAATAATTCTTTAGAAACGTAATAGCTGATAACAGATTTTTTTGGCTGTCACTACCTGAGAATTCTAATGCTTTAAAAATAGGTCGAATATTTTTCGTTATTTTTCCTTTTAATTGCGCGATTTCGTTCCATTTTATCTCTTGGTAATCAAATAATATTCCAATTAGATAATCAGATATTGTTTTAAATTTTCCTTTTTTTACATGCTTGTGTGCACGTTTTCGAATACGTCCAAATGATTCCTTGTCTGAAATATTTTCATCATCAAAGAAACGTAACACAAGTGCTGCATTTTTTGTGTCATTATTAATCTCTAATTTATCAGTAAAAATTTTCTCACGTGCATTTAAACCAGCCTCGTCTTTAAATTTCTGTATGTAATGCGAAAAACTAATAGTCAAATTATCATTAATTTTTTCATGCCTATTGTGTACAAAACATAATATGTAAATTGCCTGTTTTATTTCTGATAATTTTTTTAAATCGCTGACGGGGTAGTGTTCTGTAAGGCTGGCGTAATATTGAATATTTTGTTTGGTTAGTTTTAATTTTGGTAAAACGTTCTTAGAAATTTGACGTAATGATTCATGGTTATCTAATTTTTTAATTTCCGCCTTCAGATACTTTGGTTTAAAGCTTTTTGGATCTTTTTTAAGTTCTGTTATGATGTATTCATTTTCTTCCTTTTCCATCATGGTTCTAATTGATTTCCAATCATTATAAGACAAGTGCACTTTTAATAATTCACCTAATCGTTTTTCTTCGCTGGTAATTGCATCACCAATTAAATCTTGCAGTGTTGTAAAGCCAAGTAACAAAGCTTGTGCTCAGCACAATAGCAAAGTATCTCGTGAAATAAATAAATTGGGTTTCCAGAAAGTTGCGCTTTAATTTCCAGCATCTTTTCTAGTGCTGTTTTAATATCAGACTTGTTTGTTTTATAACGTAAAAGCTTCACAATAACTCTTTGATTTGTCAGACGTGTATTTTTAGCGACTGCTTTAACATTTAATTTTGCGTTATCAAAATAATGCTGTAAAATATAGCCAACATCATTTTTTACTTCACGGAATTTGAAATCAAAAAATTGTGATGTTGTTTTAAAGTATCCGAGCTGCAAAATAAAATGCACCTTCGATGCGAGTGAACCGCACTCACTCATCTCCGCATATTCTTTTTTGCCGAGCGAGAAATAGGCTTTTTGTTCGTCAGTTGTAAAGTGGGGGATGCCGTACAGCTCATTGATTTCGGCTTTTGATAGAATTTTTAATCGCTTTTCGTTCATTAGTGGTAGCCTCACTGTTAGTTGAAACTATCCTTGATATGCGGTAATATCCTTGTAAATGCTAGTAACGGTGATTACAGGCGTCAGACTGTAGCAAAATTTATGACAACAATCAAACCAATTCCAAGCCCTATATTCGATGGTCTCCAACAGATGATCACACGTGACGACTATCAGCCAAACCTAAGCGCTGATTTTCAACAGGACTATGAGCACGCTAGAGATTTTTTATTAAGCTATCGCGGTAGCGTTGATACCTTCAATTCTTACCGTAGAGAGATTGAGCGTTTTTTACAGTGGTGCCAATTAATTGCCCATATTACTGTTAAGCAAATTCGTCGCGGTGAGTTCGAGGCTTTTTTAGATTTTTGTCAGAATCCACCTAAGACCTGGATTTCAAATACGATCGAAAATCGATTCATTGAGAAAAACGGCGTTAAAATACCTAATAAAAAATGGCGACCCTTTGTTGTCAAAATATCAAAGGTCGATGTCAAAGACGGAAAAACACCAGATAAAAATGATTACGCGTTATCAGATAAAGCATTTAGAGCTTTATTTGCCGTTATTAGCAGTTTTTATAATTTTTTGATCCAGTCTGAATATACGATGATTAATCCAGCGCTGCTAATTCGGCAAAAAAATAAGTACTTTAGAAAAAGACAATCATCAACACCTATTCGCAGATTATCAGAAATGCAATGGGGTTATGTCATTGAAACTGCTGAAATCATGGCGGAAGAAAATAAAGATCAGCATTCGCGTACATTATTTATTATGAATGCGCTGTATGGCATGTATTTAAGAATCTCTGAACTAGTGACAAATAGTCGTTGGACGCCAACCATGGGAGATTTCCATCGCGATGCTGATGGCCTATGGTGGTTTTTAACAGTTGGAAAGGGTAATAAAGAACGAAGAATATCGGTAAGCAACGCAATGCTTGCTGCATTCAAGGATTATCGTAAATCACTAGATCTCTCTCCCCTGCCCGCTCCAAATGAAAAAACACCGTTATTAACGTCGTTAAAATCAAACACCCCATTAAAAAGCACGCGTAATATTCGCGAATTAGTGCAACAATGTTTTGATCGTGCATATATAAGATTAATTGAAGATAACCAACAAGAAGAGGCGGATCAATTAGCAAATGCTACTGTGCATTGGTTACGCCACACTGGTATTTCTGATGACGTTAAAACCCGCCCTCGCGAACATGTGCGTGATGACGCTGGACATAGTTCTGGTGCAATTACCGATAAATACATTGATATCAAATTGCGCGAGCGACACAAAAGTGCTAAAACTAAGCGAATAAAGCCTGAATTTATAGGGTAAAATGCGAAGTGAAAAGTCATTTTGATCCGTTTCGAGGGACTTCCTATAGGACCCCAATTATTGAAAAGAAAGTTCAATCATGTACTCATAGTTGGGCCAGATGGAGCATGTGCTTTCAAAAAATTATCAACCTCAGCAATCAAATCCCTTGTTTTGTGCGACAACAAGCCTTCGGAATAACGTGGATTCTCGCGTTTTATAACTTCAAAATCTATTGCCTTACCACTCAAAACATCTTTTGCTGCATGTAACACAGTCTTTTTTTGATAATGCTGCTCAAGATCATTAACACCCTTATCGCCGTCATATTTTTTCTGTGCATCTTGAAGCTGAACATCAATTCTTCTAACAAGATCATCCTTCACACTGTTAGCGCCTGCACCTCTTGCTGTTGAGCTGGAGAATAAGCCTTGTGCTAAAACCGCATCAGTAATGCTCAGTGGTTGTTGTCTTGCCGCACCTTCAATCGCAAGCGTTTCGCTACTTACACCAGAGCGCATCTCATATAATTTTCTTAATGAGGCGGCGTCTTTTCCAGCCTTAAATTCATTAGCAACTAATGTTAGAAATGATGATACAACTTCTGATTTTGATCCACTTTGCTGTGCATTTTTATATACATATGTTACTAATTTTAATAATTCTGCTGCGTTATTAGGTTGATATTTTGTAGTATCGCGGTAGTTATCCCTAAAACCGTGCTGAAATTTCTCAACATATAAAATATTTTTTAATAAAAGTTTTGTGGCTTCTGAATTTTCTATAAAGTGAAAAATTAATGGTGGAAGCGAAACTTGATAATCCACTTGATATGTTTCAAATGCGTTACTTTCACCGCCAATTAAAGCATTGACAAGCTCAACGGGATGAATTTTATCTTGTTTATGTCCTCCTCGCAAAACAGCATGCAATAAATCTAATGTCTGCGGCCCACCTTCTTGTGGCATTTGTACTAAATCTAGGTCTCTTTGTCCGCGAACAACAAGCGCGCCTGGCTCTTTATTTTGAACTGGCCCAACTAAGGCAAATCTAAGGTAAGGATATAAAGTTGCATGCGATATTGTTATTTCATAACGCTGATTGTATGAGCGTGAACGACCATAATTTGCATCAAGTAGTCTATTGAGAGCAGCGGCATTGAATTCACTGCTTAGATGATTTTGCACAAAATTTAAAACAGCTAAATTACTTAAAAAACCTTCAGTTGGATAATCTCCTTGATTTTCTTTTAGTAATTTATGTACATGCCTGTCATCATCCCGCGTTTGACAAAGTCTTTCTATGAGAGAATCGATATCGTAACGATTGAATGCTGGTGATGGCGCCCATGATGAAGCATAATTTGTTTGTGAGGTTGCTGAAGTTGCTTGTGTGTCTAGAAACAGACGACAAAACTCATCAAATTGCGAACCAGTTACAACACCGTCTTTTTTTAATGTATCAACAACGGTAGCAATAGCGTGAAGATGCTTCGCGGCATCAGCACTTAGAAATTTTGCATCTTCAGAATTAGGAGTTGAATTTTCAGTTTTTTGTAACGCATTTGCATTGTTTTTGTTAAATGTAATTAGAAAATCAATATATTTTTCGATTCGTCCAGCACTCTCACGCAAGAGCTGTGGTGGCAATTTTTTTTCAGCTACAATTTGAATTAATTGGTTTAATTCATATAAAAATCTTTCTATTGATTGTTGGTGGAAACGGTTTTGAAGTACACTCAATGTTCGATCGAGATCAAGATATAAGCCTTCGATTGAAACAGTTGGCTCGGGATGTCTGCTCATAATGATCTCCTATTAGAAAAATTTCTCGCGCATTATGCAACGATATTTCGTGTAACTATAGCTTAAATTTATTAACAATTAATTAAAATTGGGCTAAAAACAGCGACTTTGGCGGTAAATTTGCAATACATTGAAATTTATTGTTTTTTTAGTTTGCTAAATAGTTAAAACAGCACTTTTCTGCGGCTCGCCTCCACACTTCTTGGAATATTGGTAAAATCCATCACGATATCCCCAAACCGTTTTAAATGGCTGGTCCAATAGGGGCACAGATATGACATATCCTCTTGCGTGATGTTGTGACCCTCGTCAATAAGCTGTGCAATTATTTCTGTCATATCAGAAACATTTTGCAACATCACTGCGTTGGTCAGGATACCGTTATATTTTACTGCTTTTTCCATTTCATTTTCATCATTACTTGCGACTAATATTTCAATACCAAATGAACACCAATCACTAAATCCATTATACGCTTCCACTTTATTTGTTTGCGCGGTAATTGTTTCACGCAGTTCAACGTCAGAAATATAATCCAATAAAAATAAGGTTCTGGTCACGTACCCTAATTCTTGAAATGCTTGGTATAAACGATTTTTCTTACTGTAATTTCCAAGTTTTTTGAGTAATTTTGACGAACTCATTTTCCCTTTATGAATTGATAACACCACTTGCATCATATCCTGCCAATGCGTTTCAATTAAATCCAAATCTATCGTATCGCTAAACAAGCTGTCAATGTTTTTACATTTTGTATTTTTAGTTGGCTTGAATAATTTCACATCTTTCCAGTCGCGAATGCGCGGCATTAATTTAAAGCCTAATAAATAGGCTAATGCAAAGACAACGGTAGACTGCGCTTGTGTATCACCGTGAATAATATCGGGTTGCACATCAGAATTATTTTTTAATAATCCTTGGATAATTTCAACGGCTTCCCACACACCGCATTGCATAAATGTTGAGAATAATAGGATGTAATTGTCAGCGACATGATGATAAGCAATGCCACCTTTTTTCTTATATCTAAAGTGAAATTCGCCAAAAAGATTTTGCATTCGTAATTCCTCAAGCGTACCATCACCCGCCACTGATTTCCCATTTCCCTATGACTTCGGTAATTTAAACTGATTGTATAAATTAATTAATTTCTCTCTTGCTTTATCCAGCATCTCAGACGTGACATGACGCCTGTTAATCCATGATAATGTGTGCGCACTTGCTGAGCCTCGAACGTGTTGCGCCGTTTGTGTTGGACCCAATCGTGTAGCATAGGCAAAAGTAGTTTGAATGTAGCCTTCGATAGGATTTTTAATTTTTGGAGCGTCACCCGAGATGGGCCCGAACTCTTGAGCCCAATCACAATAAAAATGACTGCTACAAAACACATCGATTAAATGGTTCTGTCGCAAATTTTTAAATTGCGCAATAAAATCACAAACACATTTCCCCTGGGCGAAACTACGCTGCTAAAGCATAAAACTGTTCAAATGCATGTGAATTTTCAGAATGAATATGCTGATCTTTTCTCAGCATTCGACACAATTCAATTCCAGATAAAGTGGCATCCGCAGAATGTCGACATAATTCAATTCCAGCTAAAGTGGCATCTGCAGAATGAAATGTTTTAAAGCCCATCATGGGTTTTGTGATTTTTTTAATTCCACGATGATCCTGCTCTACAATATTATTTAAATATTTAATTTGACGAACGTGAATATTCATAAATGCGCATCCAAATAGAAACAGCATTATAAGTTGAGAATTAATTAAATTTAATGCCGCAATATTTGAACCACTTTTATCAATAGTTACTTTTTCTGGCATTCCGCTTGATCCGATTGCTTTGATAAAAAAGACTGTAGCTGCAGCCTTATCGCGCTTTACAGACAACATGAAATCGATCGTTGCGCCAAATTTATCAACTGCGCGATACAAATAATGCCAGACACCTTTTACTTTAATGTAAGTTTCATCCATTCTCCAGCTACTACCCGTTTTACGCTTACTATTTTTCCTAAACTCTTCTTCAAGTAATGGCGAGTAATGAATTACCCAGCGATTAATCGTAGAATGATCAACATTAATTTTACGCTCCAACATCATTTCTTCAATATCGCGGTTGCTCAACGCATAAGACAAATACCAG
>JAPLRF010000044.1 GCA_026399315.1 Gammaproteobacteria bacterium | reverse complement strand
ATTTTTGCTTTTTCCTGTGCGCTATAGCTCTTGCGTACACCTGTCATCTTTTACTCCCATTTCTTGGGAGGATTATATCTCTTATTTTGTGGTTTTTAGTGGTCTAGTTTTTGGGGGCCATTATACAGACTCAAGAAATGAAGAATCAGATTATAGTAATTATTCCAAAACAACATTGCCTACTGAAGAAAATTTATTTTCTGCTGCATTTGCAAAATCAATTTATGAAATAATGATGCAAGAAGCAACAGCGAAGCATACAACACATGTTTCATCAGATTGCCAAGTTTTAAAAGAAAAAATGGAAGCGGCAAAAACAGTTGTTGAACTTGCGAGGGTGATTAATCAGTTGTATAAAATGAAAAATACAGCGGATAAAAACTTTCAAGCAGCAATGCAGACTATTGAATCTAACATTCAGCAATATATTGTAGTAACGCATCCCGAAATGTCGGATGAAATAAGTCTTGCAATGACTCAAGCTTATAATGAATATCAAAAACAGAGTTCAGAAATGTGGGGCCAATGTTGCTGGATGATGCTTTGTATTCCCAATGCGATGATTCAAGTGCCGACTTTAAGTTTTTTATGGGCTATTTTAACATTTACATTCAGTATTGAAGATGAAGACGGTTTTCTTTCATCCCCATGTTCAGGTAAAAGAGAAAAAATGGCTGGTTTTAACAACAGAGCTTGCTGTATTATGCCATACGAAAGAATCGCAATCGAAAAAAATGAATCTGGATTTTTCACGCCTGTTGCTTCAATATACCTCGCTTATAACTTATGTAGCGAAGCTGGTATTGCGCGTGAAATTGCTAGCAATCAGCGAAGTGAATTACAGTATGCTCATTCATTGCTGCCCTCAACTCCTCACATGCGATAAATTATGTTAAACCGTATTCGTATTGTTTTAGTCAACACAACACACCCTGGCAATATCGGCGCTGCTGCCAGGGCCATGAAAACAATGGGCTTGGCGCAATTGGTTTTGGTATCCCCCGAAAAATTTCCGCATCATGAAGCGACATTTCGTGCTGTGGGCGCGGATGATCTATTAGAAAACGCCCTTGTGGTTGATTCAATTGCGGAAGCCTTAAAAAGTTGTGATTGGGTGATCGGTGCGAGTGTGCGTCAACGTAAATTATCACGCACCATTTTAGACCCCAAAAACTGTGCTGAAAAAATTCGCGATGAGTTGGCTGGTAATGTGGCAATTGTTTTTGGCCGCGAAAGCAGTGGATTAACAACGGAAGAATTATCGCTCTGTCATGACCAAGTCTCCATTCCAACCAATCCCGATTTTAGTTCGCTAAACGTCGCCTCTGCTGTTCAAGTGATTGTGTATGAACTGCGAATGGCGATGTTGTCGGATAAAAATAAAATTGAAATCAAACCGTGCGCGCAAGATCCTTTGGCGAATGCGGATGAAGTGGCTGGATTTTACGAACATTTAAGAAAAACATTGTTGGATATCAATTTTTTAGATCACAAACAACCGAAACGATTAATGGAACGTTTGCAGTTATTGTTTAACCGTTCACATTTAACGGTGACGGAATTAAATATTTTGCGCGGGATTTTAAGGGCGATTGAGCATCAGGGATCAAGGGTGGGTGTCAGCATGCGAGCACAGATTCCAGATAGCTGATCCCTGATAAACCCCCGCAACAGCAATGGTACAAAACACGGGGTTCCATTCTCAGCAGGAATTGTTATGATGAGAAAACCTTTTAAAAGATTAAGGAACACCCGATGTCAAAAGCACCAGCGCTTCAAAATCAAGAACCTTTAATTCCCGCTTCAGTTAAGCTGCCTGAATTTACCTTTAAAGTAATTATTATAGCAATCTTGTTGGCTGCGGTGATGTCGGCCGCCAATGCTTATTTGGCATTGAAAATTGGCATGACGATTTCTGCGTCTATTCCAGCATCTGTGTTAGCAATCGGTATTTTACGCTGCTTTAAGAATTCAAATGTACTTGAAAGTAATTTGATTCAAACGGCGGCTTCTGCGGGCGAAGGGGTTGCTGCTGCCATTGCTTTTATTTTACCGGCGATGATTTTTATTCATGCTTGGAACGGATTTGATTATTGGGAAACGGCTGCGGTCACTATTTTGGGTGGATTGCTTGGCGTTTTCTTCTCTATTCCTTTGCGTCGTGTGATGTTAAATATGAAAACGCTGCGTTTTCCGGAAGGGACAGCGGTGGGTAATGTATTGCGTGTCACGACAGAGAATCGCGCAGGTAATACCCACATGAAACGCCTAATTCAGGGGATCAGTATTGGCAGTATCATGATATTTTTTCAAACAGGTATTCAAATTTTTTCTGATGGTATTCGTTGTTGGTTTGCTGTGGGAAAATCAGTCGTGGGCGCTGCTTTGGGTTTTTCACCTGCCTTATTTGCCGCGGGTTATATTGTGGGCATCGAAGTGGGTGTGAGTTTGTTTACGGGTTTTGTGATTGGCTGGGTGATTATTTTACCTGTATTCGCGCTACATTATGGTTTACCGCATGCAAAAAATATTCACGATGCGGTGATGACAATTTGGTCAACACAATTGCGTTTTGTGGGTGTGGGTGTCATGTTGGTCGGCGGGGTGTGGACACTCATTCGATTGGTTAAGCCTGTCTGGGAAGGCATTAAATTGTCATTCGTGTCTTTACAAAGTGTGGGTGGCGTAAAAGCGCATGTGCCGCGAACAGAGCGTGATATTCCAATCATGTGGGCATTTTTAGGCGTGATTATTTGCGCGTTATTGTTATATATGTTGGTGTTACATTTTGCTTATATCGAAAATTTACACGCTGTTTACAGTCACACATTTTTATTGTGGGCAACATTGATTTCTGTTGTTTACATATTGGTTGTTGGATTTTTCTTGGCAACCATTTGTGCTTATTTTACGGGGCTGATTGGTTCGAGCAATAATCCTGTGTCGGGCATTTTGATTTTGTCTATTTTAATGTTAGGGGGTGTTTACTTTTTTCTTTTCCCGCATCACGATGGTAGTGGAAAAGTAGCTGCCTTGATGGTATTGGTTTCCGCTGTTGTTGCAACCTGTGCAACCATTTCAAATGAGAATTTACAAGATTTGAAAGCGGGGCAAATGGTGGGTGCAACACCCTGGAAGCAACAAGTGATTTTAGGCTTGGGTGTGGTTGTTTCTGCTTTTATTATTGGCCCAGTATTGGATTTATTGTTTAAAGCTTATGGCATGGGCGGTGTGATGCCCAGACCAGGAATGGATCCATCGCAAATGTTGGCGGCACCGCAAGCCGGTCTAATGGCGTCGGTGATTAACGGGATTCGCACGCAGAATTTACCGTGGACGATGATTATTATTGGCATGATTGTTGCGGTTGTTGTGATTATCGCCGATGAAATTTTGCGTCGCAAAAACCGTCGTTTGCCTGCGTTGGCAGTGGGCTTGGGGATTTATTTGCCACCCAGTATTATTTTGCCAACGGTATTTGGGGGGCTTGTTAAATATTTTGTGACGCGTTCCGCGAATAAAGCGAAAACGGAAGCGCAAAAAGAAAAAGCGCATGACCTCAGTCAAAATGGTTTGTTGTTGGCCTGTGGTTTGGTTGCAGGCGCTGCGCTGATGGGCGTATTTTTGGCGATTCCCTTTGTTATGATGGGCAGTGCGAATGCATTATCAATCATGCCGTCTAGTTTATCTGGATTGGCAACGACGCTCGGGTTAACTTCATTTTTAGCGATGGCTTGGTGGATTTACAAAATAAGTCGATATAAATAGGGATCGGGGATCGGATAAAATCATGGCGAAATTGAATAAACTTTGTCAAAGTTTTTTAAACGCGTGTGCAGATAATTATGATGAGTATCTATAACGACAGTTGCCGATCCCTGACCACTGATCCCCGACGCCCCGTTATTTATCTCGACTACATGGCCACAACCCCGGTTGATCCACGCGTCGCTGAAGTGATGCAACAGTGTTTAACAATCGACGGTGATTTTGGAAACCCTGCATCCAGCACGCATGCTTTTGGTGAAAATGCACGCTCAAAAATTAATATCGCAGCAGAGCAAGTCGCTGATTTAATTCAATGTGATCCCAAAGAAATCACCTGGACTTCAGGCGCAACCGATTCTATTTATCGCGCGCTCACCGGCGTTGCGTTATTTTATCAGCGTCAAGGAAAACATATTATTACGATGTCGACAGAACACAAAGCGGTTCTCGATACTTGTCATTATTTAGAAACACTCGGTTTCGAGGTCACATATTTAAATCCCGAAAAAAATGGATTGTTGGATTTAAAAAAATTATCAGCAGCAATTAGAAAAGACACGATTTTATGCTCAATTATGCATGTGAATAATGAAACAGGTGTCACTCAAGATATTGCTGCCATTGGAAAATTGCTGAAAGAAAAAGGTGTTTGGTTTCACGTTGATGCTGCGCAAAGCGTTGGTAAAATTAATATTGATTTAAAAAATTTACCGGTTGATTTAATGTCATTGTCAGCACATAAAATTTATGGCCCAAAAGGCGTGGGTGCTTTGTTTATGCGTCGTACGCCGCGGGTGCAATTACAAAATACAATGCGATACGGCACATTGCCAACACATCAAATTGTCGGCATGGGTGAAGCTTATGTAATAGCTAAAAATAATATGCTTGAAGAAACGAGTCGCATTAAAAATTTGCGTGATCAATTATGGAAAAATTTATCTGCGTTGAAAAATGTCCATTTAAATGGCGATCTAAATCATCGAGTGTGTGGTTGCTTGAATATTTCAATTGAACATATCGATACTGATGCATTAATTAAAAAGTGTCCTGAAATAGCCATTTCTACTGGCTCAGCGTGTAATTCAGTCGATCCAGAACCGTCTCATGTTTTATTGGCGATGGGGTTGTCGCGACAAGCGGCAAATAACGCTGTGCGCATAAGCATTGGGCGATATACAACGGAAGAAGAGATTGAAATTGCCAGCAAACAAATTATAAGTTGCGTTTGAGTGACAGGATGTCGGTGTCCAATTTGGAGCGGATACTTAAATAATTATAATAAATCACCCGCAGTAAGATGGAGCGAACGATAAAGATAAAATGTTTTATTGATAATCGACCGAGCGGGTGACGATGATGCGACCTCGACCGAGCGGGTGACGATGATGCGACCCTCTCGTGCGCGGAGCTGATGGGACTCTTGATATTAATTGCCAGCATGCGCAATTCTGCGGTAATCGAAGTATTCATCAACGAGCAGATGAGAGTCGTATCATCGGCAGGACCCGTGAGGTCATCCTTCATAAAACATTTTGTCTTTATCAAGTGAGCGGAAGCGTTATATTAAGCGGATAATTGTATCCGCTTCATTTTTCAGGGTGATGCTAATATCATTGCTTTTGCTAGAGGTTATCAGGGATCAGCTGTCTGGGATCAGTGTTCGCATTCTGATACCGATCCCTGATCTCAGATCCCTGACCCCTTTTCAGTCGC
>JAPLRF010000004.1 GCA_026399315.1 Gammaproteobacteria bacterium | reverse complement strand
ATACTGTTTTTTCAGGTGTTGCAGGTAAAGGTTCATAGTCAGTCGTCTCGCCATAATTCTCCCCTCCTTGGGTAAGATTTATTTTGATGCAACGAATGGTTTTTTAGCTAGCTTCGGTAGGATTTAATTTGATGCAATTCGCGAGCGGAACCATCTCAAGCAATTTCCCCGGTATCTGCTAAAATTAGAGAATAGAATAAAATTTTAATTGATTCTCTTAATGTTTCCTTAAGATTTGAACGGTACAATTGAGAAAAGTAGGAAGAACAAGGTGCCACGGATAGCGTATTGAAACAAACGGTTATAACGAATTCGGTGGTGTATATGCCTAAAACAAATGAAAGTATGAATCCAGAAGAAAAAAAACCAGCGGCAACCTTGTCTCGAGTGATTTCAGGTGTTGCAATAAATCAAGCGCAACTTGCCCAAGAACTGATTAAACAAGCCGGTGGGTTTGTCGGTAAACTTCGTAGTGCAATTGAAGCCAGCAAACTTGAAAGTGGAGCGGGTAAGCTTTTGGAATCAACTTCTGGAAGTCCTAAAGAAGAAGCTGCAACAAATAAGCTGAACGCTCCAAAGTAATTTGACAATTTCTCGCCCTGGCTAATGTCAGGGCTTCCGTTTAATACACTAACGTAAAAAATCAGCAGAATGTGCTTTTGTATAAAGCGTAGAGACTGAATCGCTGATAAGCTAGTCAATTAGCACGGAAGCGTCCACGTGAGTGGATGCGATGTAGGAAGTACTCATGGATAAAAGCCAAGACCTCAAACAACAATTACTCGAATGCCTCGATAAAGAAGCGCGTGAATTCTCTGACTTTGCACGCAAGTTTTTTTCTAAAGAAACGCTTTCAAAAGAAGACAAAGCAGGTTTACTGAATGCAGTCATTACGGCGGTCGACCATGTGATGGGCGCAGGTGATTGGGAAAGTTCCTTATTTTTAAAGAATACCATCAAACCTTTGATGGCTATCAAAACAGAAGCAGAATTAGAATTAGCAAAGCTGGAAATAAAAGCGAGCGAGCAATTTGCTTCGGCAGCCCCTGTTTTAGAAGATGAAGCGACGGTTTATATTTCGTTATTTCAAAGTGATGGTTACAATATCAATAAGTGGGCAATGCAATTGCGATCACTGGATCGCTATGTTGTCGGTCGCCCCATTTATCAAAACGAAGAAGATATTGAAAAACGCATTCGTTTGCGTGCGGCGGGTGCAGGCAATGAAGCTTATGTTGTCGTGACTGTCAAAAAAATTGATATCCAATCGGCCGTAAATGCGGCACCATTGAAAGATCAATTTGATCATCCATTGTTGCTATTAAAAGAATCAGCGTTGAAAAAGGGGCGAATTATTGTATTTGTTCATCAAGGAGTGCGCTATCATTTTGTGGATGGCCAATTAATTAAGCAGGGATAAGGAATGTCTCAAGGTGGCGGACAGCAACAATCAGATCAAACAGCCAATTTTTTTTGGATGATTGTGCTTATTTTCGGGGCTGTGATTGTATTTTGGTTTCTGGATTCTCGCACAGTGGTCATTCCTGTTTTTTGGATGCGCATACACGAAATTGAATTGATGCGTTATTTAGCGCAAGCCTGGACCCCAGTCGCACAACTGCTACATATTACACCCCCCAACATGCATCAACTCGATGCTTTGCAAGAATACATGCAAAGAATAAGACCAAGCAGAGTGTCGTGGGTTAATTTTTCAGCCATCAATGTTGATTTAGGTCAATGGACGCGTTACCCCGCTGTTATTATTTTGGGCTTGCTCGCTGCATTTGTTTTTTTCCGAGGTGCTGCGCAATTTCGCCATAGTTATGATATGACAACATTGCGTGTTGTTGGGCAAGAACTCTGGCCACAAATTACGCCTGTTTTATCGCTCAATTTAGTGAAGGAAGATATCGGAAAAGGGCCGTGGGCGATGTGTCAGTTGCCTTTGGAATTTTGTCGACAACACGAATTACTCTTAATGAAAGTCGTGAATAATAAAAAGGTATGGACCTTAAAACAAAAGCCCGCCTACCGTTTGCTGGCACTACAATTGGGCCCAATGTGGAAAGGATTAGATGCATTGCCCATTCACATGAAAGCGATTGCCTTAATTTGCTTGGCACGTGCAACAGGTCAACGACCCGTTGCGAAAAAAATACTATCACAAATTGCTGCTTCTGCAGCCACCGGAAAATTAGATTTTTCTACTGTTTCAGATCAGCTGCGTCAATTTTATAATCATCGCATTATACAGTGGCTTGAGGTGCGTCATGCTTATATGGCAACGCTCATGGCGTCATTATTACAAATTGCCAGAAGTGACGGCGTGTTAGCATCTGCCGAATTTTTATGGCTTAAGCCAGTTGATCGTCGCATGTGGTTTATGCTTAATAATGTCGGGCGTCGCGCTGCTTTTGTCGAAGTGGCAGGTGCCTATGCGCATTGGAAAGCAGAACAAAAAGTAGGACGCGCTTTGAAAACACCAATGGTTAAAAGTGCGGTTGATGCATTAGATGAAGCGCTGCAAAATGTGTTACATATTGAAAAAGGTGACCTATGGCACACAACCAGCGCGGATTAGACGCATCGCAGGAACAAGACCAGGGACGTATTATTCGCGATACGCGTACCATGGGTATGCGTATCGCCGCCACCCTAAAAAAACCGCATGCCTTAGTGGTGGTGTTGCTTTGTTTTGCCATGGCTGCTTTTCTAATGGGAGCAGCGAGTGAATTGTTACTGGTTGCTGGGGTAGGCTGTTTTATTTTTGGTTATTTTCAAAAGCGGACATTGCCCTTTCGTTTGCCTCAAATGTCACATGAAAAAGATTACAACGATTTATTATCAGGTTCTGGAAAGCCGCGTATGGCACGCGGCATATATTATTTCGGTAATGAAATTAAAACGAATGAAGAAATGTGGTTCAGCAATGAAGACATGCGAACACATGTATTAATTTTTGGTTCAACCGGTTCGGGTAAAACACAAGCCTTAATGTCGATTGCTTATAATGCTTTGGTTCAGGCGTCTGGATTTATTTACGTCGATGGTAAAGGGGATAATAGTTTATATGCTTCTGTGTTCTCAATGGTGCGATCCATGGGGCGCGAGGATGACTTATTATTAATTAACTTCATGACCGGTGCGCGCGATGTCATTGGCCCACAAGAATTACGCTTGTCCAATACGTTAAATCCCTTTGGTACGGGTTCATCGAGCATGTTGTCAAATTTAGTCGTGAGCTTAATGGGCAGTGCCAAAGGCGGTGGCGACGGCGACATGTGGAAAGGCCGTGCGATTGGTTTCGTTGAATCCTTAATGAAAGTATTGGTGGCGATGCGTGATGCAGGGCACATTTTATTAGACGCGAATACCATTCGTAATTATTTTCATTTGCCGAAATTAGAAACGATCGTGTTAGATAAATTATTTCCGCGCGATGGCATGGAGTCAGTGAGTTTAGAAAATTTCCCTTCTGTGGTGCTTGAGCCAATTACCAATTATGTTTATACCTTGCCTGGCTTTAAAAAAGAAAGTAAAGGTAAGCAAGTTTCTCAAGTGTTTGAGCAGCATGGTTATATTGTTATGCAATTGGTACGTATTTTCACGTCGTTGGCAGATACTTACGGTCACATTCTCCGTATTCGTTTACCCGAAGTAGATTTAACGGACGTTGTTTTAAATCGCCGTATTTTGTGCGTATTGTTGCCCGCCTTAGAAAAATCCCCGGAAGAATTATCCAATTTGGGAAAAATTGTTATTGCCACTTTAAAATCCATGATGGCAGCCGGATTGGGTGATAGCGTTGAGGGTGAATTCAAAGATTTAATTGAGAAAAAACCAACGACCTCTGAAACACCGTATTTATGCATACTGGATGAATATGGTTATTATGCGGTAGAAGGTTTTGCGGTTGTGCCAGCGCAAGCGCGATCGCTGGGTTTCTCTGTTGTTTTTGCTGGGCAGGATTTACCGGCGTTTCAAAAAGCATCAAAAGAAGAAGCCTTATCCATCGGCGCGAATACCAATATTAAAATTTGTATGAAATTAGAAGATCCCTTGGACACCTGGGATTTCTTTATGAAGACCGCGGGTGAAGCGTATGTGACACACGTTGATAGTTTTCAAGTGGATCAAAACAGTATGTTGGGCACCTATGCAGATGCGAAAGGCGCGAGATTAGAAAAACGTGCGCGTGTTGATTTGCTTGATTTAAAAGAACAGCGTGAAGGTGAAGCGCACTTTTTCTTTAAATCTAAAATCGTACGTGGCCGTTTTTTTTATGCCAATCCAACGCCTGTTAAGCGCATGCATCTGAATCATTTTTTAATGGTTGATGCGCCAGCAGATGAGGTGGTTCGTCAATTGGCAAAATCCTTCGACATTTATCAAACGCTTGATCAATCAGCGCGAACAGGATGGAAACCGCTTGAGGTTTCAGAGAATGAAGAAATTACGCGCGCAGTCCAATTAATGCATCAGTATGAACAATTATCGCCTATTGACCGCGCAACCCTGTTACTGACGAACTTTGAAGAACGCGTTGAATTGGATGAAATACCCACTGATTTCTTTGCGGAAGTGGCACAAACACAATCACAGTTTGAATCGTCTGAACCCGCCGAGCACCGATTGACTATTTTTTGACGGAATATCTTAAACCCTTGGAAGTACCGGAAGATCCTGCTTATCGTGCTGCAATATTAGATCGAAAAATTGTGCGTGATCAAATTGAGTATGTGCAACGCTTGTGTGGAAAATCAGGTCGACAAGCAACGACGGTCGCGATGGAATTGGTGGGAGATATGGATCGTGGAACGGATTATCCACCAGCACCGCTGGATCCGCCCGTGTTGGCAGAACAAATTGCTGCTAAATTGAGAGATATTTTAGAAGGTATTACCCTTAAGAAAAAAGAAGCGGTTGAAAAAGAAGATTAACAGGGTTTATAACTGTATCGCACGGCTGTCCCATTAAAATTTGAATAACTTAAACAACCACGCGTAGTAAATAAAACAATAGGGAATGATAAATTGTCTTTGGATGATTATTCAGAGGTGTTTTTGAAACTCGCCGTAGACCCATCCATGGTGTCTCGTCATTGGCCATCCGGGCCAATGACGGTTTCAAAAACACCTCTTTCATAATCATCCACGCCAAATTTATCATGCTTAATTTTAAATAAAATCACTTTAATGCACAGTTTACCACGCGCAATGAAGCAGTGAGTGTGTGCGAAGGTGACGGAGTGTGTTTGGAAAGCGTGATTAGCATGGATGCTAATCTCGAGTCCCCATGGATGGGTTCACGACGTCTTTCCAAACACACTCCTCACCTGAGTACTAAACGA
>JAPLRF010000002.1 GCA_026399315.1 Gammaproteobacteria bacterium | reverse complement strand
AATCTACATAAGCGCCGGAATTTCCCGTTCGCAACCCTAAACCACCTTCAAAGCCAGTATCCTGGCCAAATTAAAGAAAGATTCGTTAGCAGCTTTTTGCCTAAAATCGAACTCACCGTGTAAATTCACATGGCTCCAGGTCAGTACTGAACCCTCTCTGATCAATGAAATCATTTCCGCACGCTCTTTTGCATCAGCGCAATTGGTCAGTAGCTGCGACAGGTAGAGGTAATTCCACAGAACAATGCTGTTTTGTATGAGCACCTTACAGGCAACTGCAATATTCTGCTCTTCTGGATCGGACTGCTTGAACTCACTGTTATTTGCATAAAATATCGCTCTGGCAAATTTATTTGAAGATTCAATTCGGTTCAATTGTTTTTCAATCCGCTGGCGTAATTTTACATCATCAAAATACGTTAAAACAAATAATGATTTAACGATGCGACCAAATTCTTTGATTGCTTTGTAAAGTGGGTTGTCTTTTGCATATGAACTTAATCGCTTAAATAATTGTGATGCGCTTACTTTATTTAAACGGATTGTCACCATAAATCTCAAAATATCTTCCCAATGTTCAGCGATTAATTTTTGACGAATAGGGCGGCAGGGTAGTATTTTATATCCTAATTTTTCATATGATTTTTTAGTTGAAAATGCATATATTTTTTGTTTGGCAATATTTTTTATGCGTGGCGCAAATGAAGTACTTAAAAAATGCATTGTTGCAAAAATTAATTCAGTGTAGCCATGTGTGTCTGTTGAATGAATATCAATCTTCGGCACATCCATATTATTAAGACCATCGATAACGTACGCAGCTTCTCGCTCTGATGCACTGATAACTGTGTGATGGAATAACACTTGCCTGTCATCAATAAACGTATAAACGCTCACACCGGAGTCTTTTCCAAAGTACTTGAAAGAATAAGCTGCCAATAAGCATTCCACAGAAACACCTACTTTTCTACCATCACTTGAGCCATGACGCTGATTTTCAGTTTCTGCAAAAATATTTGGAAGTGCTAATCGATTAATAAATTCTCGAATGCATTCATTTGCAGCGTTAAGTGTTTTTAAGGAGAAGAACCAATTGACAGCGGTGCTCATTGTGTTTTTGTTAATGCCAGAAGATATTTGCGCCATTTTTGGAACGCCAATATTGCAGCCTAATCCAATAATGCCCGCATAGAATGTCGCCGCATCTGCTTTTGTTTTACTGTTTTTCACTGAATGATGTGTAAATGATTTTGTAAATTTTGTGACGTGATTAACATCGGATAATACACGCAGTACAGGAATGTAACCCAGTTGATTTAAAAAGACTGAAATATGTTTTGTTTCTTTTTCCTCAAGTGCGGGTGTATTTATCTGAATATAATTTTTACTCTTCTCATCAAATGACAAATACGGATTGAGATTGTTTGAAACCCGCTGATTTACGGTATGATATTTTTCATCTAGTAATTTGACAAATTTTTTCATGACAACATTATAGTCTGAAAATTCTTCTAGCCACGCTAATTTTAAGAGTTCATTTCGCTGTGATTTCCAGGTAACTTTATCAACCAAGTAATCTTGAATCGCAAGATAACGATAAGAGTGCTTTAGATTTAATTTACCGGATTTAATGCCATCAGCAATATGAATAAATAATAATATTTTATATAGGGATGTTCTAAATGTTCCATTTTCATTAACAAGCGCTTCTTTCTCATCGCTACTTAAAAAATCCTGTGGCGAATTAATCGTGATTTCACCATCTTTATTTTTATAATGATCGGCTGCGTTTAAGAGTATTTTATCTGAATTTTCAGGATTAAATGAAATTACTTTCAAAATATCGGATACACGGTTTTGTAATTTTCTTGACAAACTTTCTAATATGTCAAAATAATTTTTGTCTTTTGCAAGCTCATCTAATGATTTTTCAAATTGTTCTATTTTCTTTTGCTCTTTCTTACTTTCTTCATCTGTGTGTTTTTTCAATAATTCAGCAATTTTTTGTACTTTACCAGTATCCGTGAATACAACTGAATGCGTTACTTCCGTAATTTCATCAATTAAGGATTTGTAACCTTGTCGTGATTTCGTGAGATGTTTCACAGCAGTACGTCTTTCACTGCGTGTTAATTGATCTTCATTTTTAAGCTGATGCAATGCCGAGTTTTTAGTTGATCGAACTGAGCGTAGAAAGATATCGGAAAAAATATCCTGTCTTGAATAATACTGATGCTGCAAAAATGCAATCAATCGTAAATACAATTTACGTTCATCGGTGAACTGTTTTAATTGTGATATTTT
>JAPLRF010000046.1 GCA_026399315.1 Gammaproteobacteria bacterium | reverse complement strand
TAGTGGGTTATTTTGATCCATAAATTGTGAAAGCTGACTTGATCCAAAGAATTCTTTGATCGCTGCAGAAACAGGTTTCGCATTCACTAAGTCTTGAGGCATTAAGGTATCGACATCAGCCAAACTCAAGCGATCTTTAACCGCACGTTCAACACGAACCAATCCGACACGGAATTGATTTTCTGTCATTTCACCCACACTTCGAACACGGCGATTACCCAAATGATCGATGTCATCGACAACGCCTTGGCCATCACGAATATTAACCAGCACTCTTAATACATCAACGATATCTTCTTTAGATAATACGCCCGCACCTGTTAAATCTGTTCTGCCAACACGACGGTTAAATTTCATGCGACCAACAGCAGATAAGTCATAACGTTCAGATGCAAAAAATAAGCTTTCAAATAAGCTTTCAGCAGAATCTTTTGTTGGTGGTTCACCTGGACGCATAATACGGTAAATTTCAACCAAAGCATCCATTTTTGAGGTGGATGAATCGAGCTTAATGGTGTCTGAAATATAAGCGCCACGCTCAATTTCGTTAATATACAATGTATCCACAGACATGATTTTTGCAGCACGTAGCGCAGCAATCAATTCAGCTGAAATTTCCGCATTAGCCTCTGCAATCACTTCGCCTGTTACTTTATCAATAATAGGATGCGCCAAACGACGTCCAATTAAATATTCTTCCGTTACTTCAAGAGATTTAATATTGGCTTTTTCAATACGGCGGATATGGCGCGCTGAAATACGGCGATTTGACTCAACAATCACTTCACCCTTTTCATCTAATATATCCATTGCTGCCAATTCACCACGCAAGCGATGAGGCACTAAATCCAGCGTGATTTTATCCTTCACGAAATGAAATAAATTCGTTTCATAAAATAAATTTAAAATTTGTTCTGAGTCATAACCCAAGGCACGCAAGATAACAGTTGCCGGTAATTTACGACGACGATCAATACGCACAAACAAACAATCTTTCGGGTCAAATTCAAAATCCAACCATGAACCACGGTAAGGAATAATACGTGCGGAATATAACAATTTTCCAGATGAATGGGTTTTGCCTTTGTCATGCTCAAAGAACACACCAGGAGAACGGTGCAATTGTGAAACCACAACGCGTTCTGTGCCATTAATTACAAGGCTTCCTGTTTCCGTCATCAACGGCAACTCGCCCATATAAACTTCTTGTTCTTTAATTACTTTGATTGCGGAATTGTCTTTTGCAATTTCTCTGTCAAATACAACCAAGCGCATTTTTACTTTCAACGGGCCAGCAAAGGTCAAGCCGCGTAATTTACATTCTTTTACATCAAATAAAGGTTCGCCAAGCACATAGGAAACATATTCCAAGCGGGCATTACCTGAATAACTTTCAATGGGAAATACCGATTTAAAAGCGGATTGAAGACCAACATCTGCACGTTTTTCGGGAGCGATATGGGCTTGTAAAAATTGCTCGTAAGAATCTAGCTGTATGGCCAGCAAATAAGGTGTTTGCATTACCTCGGATTGACTTTCGCCCAAGCGTAATCTAACGCGTCTTTTTTCCGATCCTGAAGTTACTGTATAACGATCATTAGGTTTTGTCATATCGGAATTCGCCTCTTCGTAAGTGTGAATGGGAGTGGGAGTGTGAGAAATTAAAAATATCCACTCGGATTTTTTAATTCAATTTGACACCACAACCCTATAAGCCATTATATTTTGGTTTACACTACATAAATCTAAAAACTATAAAACGCAAAAAAGTATGAGCCGAGATACCCGCTGTTTTCTAACGCAGATACTTCAACTCACACTCTCTCTGTAAACTTACTTAACGTCTACTGTTGCACCAGCATCAGTCAATTTTTTCTTGATGTCTTCAGCGTCAGCTTTAGCAACGCCTTCTTTCACAAGCGCAGGAACTGCTTCAACCATGTCTTTCGCTTCTTTCAAGCCTAAGCCTGTCACTGCGCGAATAACTTTAATTACTTCGATTTTATTAGCACCGAAGCTAGTCATTACAACATCGAATTCAGTTTTTTCTTCAACTGCTGCTGCCGCTGTTGCAGGACCCGCAACCGCTACTGCTGCCGCTGCAGAAACGCCAAATTTTTCTTCCATTGCTTTAACTAAATCACAAACATCCATAACACTCATGTTTGCAACTGCTTCTAAGATTTGATCTTTTGATACTGTAGTCATTGTTTAATACCCCATTAAATTAAAAGTTTTCGGTATCGGGGATCTGTGATCGGTGACCAGTGCCAGAAAATTTAACACCGTTCCCAGATAACTGATTCTCGATCTCCACTATGCTGCTTTCTTTTGATCGCCAACAGCTGCAAAAGCACGAACCATTTGTGCAGTAGGCTCATTAAGCGTACGAACAAATTTGGTTATTGGTGCATTCATCACTGAGACAAGCTGACACAACGCTTCATGAAGTGTTGGCAAGCTTGCAACTGCTTTTAGGTCAGTCGCAGGTAGTAATTTGCCACCAAGGGCTAAACCACGAACGCTTAACTTATCAGCAAATTCAAAATCCCGAATAACTCGGGCAGCTGCACCCGGATCGGAGTGCGCAAAAAACAACACAATAGGACCCGTCAACACATCAGAGAGACAAGCAAATTCCGTGTCTTTCAAAGCCCTGCGCGCTAATGTATTACGATAAACACCAACAGCAACGCCAGAGCGTCGAGCAGATTTACGTAATGCATTCATCACAGAGACAGTCAGACCACGATAGTCAGCAGCAACAACAGAAATTGCAGAACCTGCAACTTGAGTCAATTCTGCGACAATTGCTTTTTTGTTTTCTAAATTCAAAGCCACTGTCACTCTCCAGATTAATTAATATGAAACCAAAAAATTGGTTTCCCCTGTGGTGAGCGTAAAATTATTTACGACACACCGTCTGCGTAGGAAATTAAGTGTTTTCACACACCTACGGTCTTCGACGGCAATTTCTGCCGCACGAAATCTTTAAATACTGAGAGACGAAAGATCAATATGCAAAGCAGGGCCCATAGTTGAAGAAATCACTAATTTCTTCAGATACATACCTTTTGCAGTAGATGGTTTCGCTTTTTTCAAATCAATTAGCAAGGCTTCAACGTTTTGCTTAATCGATTCAGGAGAAAAACTCACTTTTCCGATTGAGCAATGAATGATACCGTTTTTGTCTGAGCGATAACGAACCTGGCCGCTTTTAGCATTTTTAACTGCCATTGCTGCATCATTCGAGACAGTGCCCACTTTAGGATTTGGCATTAAGCCCTTTGGTCCCAAGATTTGACCTAATTGACCAACCAAACGCATTGCATCAGGCGTAGCAATAACCACGTCGGCAGCAAAATTGCCCGACTTTACCGCTTCAGCCAAGTCATCAAACCCAACGATATCAGCGCCCGCAGCCAATGCTGCTTTAGCTTGATCGCCTTGCGCAAATACCGCCACTCGCACTGTTTTACCAGTACCATTTGGCATAATTGTTGCGCCACGAACCGCTTGATCAGATTTAGTGCCATCAACACCCAACACCATTGCAACGTCAACGCTTGCGTCAAATTTCACAGTTGAGCATTTTTTCACAAGTTCAACAGCCGCTAAAATAGGGTGTTGTTTACCTGGTGTCAGCGATGCGCGTAAGTCTTTTTGTTTCTTAGAATGTTTGCTCACGTTATTTTACCCCTTCAACTTCAATACCCATACTACGTGCAGTACCTGCGATAGTACGAACCGCCGCCTCTAAATCAGCCGCCGTTAAGTCGAGTTCTTTCATTTTCACGATTTCTTCGAGCTGTTTACGTGTCGCCTTACCTACTTTATTTGTGTTCGGCGTTGCGCTACCACTTTTACCACCCAATACCAATTTCTTCAGCAACACTGAAGCTGGCGGGCTTTTTGTAATAAAAGTAAAGCTGCGATCGGAATATACGGTGATTACCACAGGAATAGGCAATCCTTTTTCGATGCCTTGCGTTTTTGCATTAAACGCTTTACAAAATTCCATGATATTAACACCTTGTTGACCTAATGCAGGACCAACCGGTGGACTAGGATTTGCTTCGCCAGCTTTAACTTGCAGCTTGACATAAGCTTGGATTTTCTTTGCCATGTTTCACTCTTTAATTTTGGGTGCAAACGTTAAATATAATTTAACTCCCCGTTACAAAACGTGGTCGCATTCGCTTCCACTTCCAACTTGTTTAAATTGCTTTAAACAAAAACTTTCTAATCAATTACGCTTTCTCAACCTGAGAAAATTCCAACTCAACCGGTGTCGCACGTCCGAAAATAGAAACGGAAACACGTAAACGGTTCTTATCGTAATTAACGTCTTCAACAACACCATTAAAATCTGCAAATGGACCATCAGTAACGCGAACCACTTCACCTGGCTCAAAAAGCACTTTGGGCTTTGGCTTGCTTTCACCTTCTTCAACACGACGCAAGATTGCCGCTGCTTCTTTATCGGTAATGGCTGCTGGTTTTTCAACAGTGCCGCCAATAAAACCCAAGACTTTTGGCACGCTCTTAACGAGATGCCAAGTGTCATTGTCCATTTCCATTTGAACTAAAACATAACCTGGAAAAAACTTTCGTTCGCTTTTCCTTTTTTGGCCACCCTTCATCTCAACCACTTCTTCAGTAGGGACAATGATTTCACCAAAACGATCTTCCATATTTTTTAAACGAATGCGTTCACCCAGCGCCTTTACAACATAATTCTCAAGGCCAGAGTAAGCATGAATCACATACCAACGTTTTTTGATTTCGTCTGTCACTTCGCTAACCTCTTTGTCCTGTCAACCAGCCCACTAAGCAGAAAAACAACTTATCTATTCCACACAAAATCAATGCAGCAACTACAACCATCCCCACAACAATCAAGGTGGTGTGAATCGTTTCCGGCCTTGTTGGCCAAACAACCTTACGTAATTCAATCCGCGCGCCCTTCACAAAGGACCAAAATAATTGACCTGTTGCTGTTTGTAATGCGGTAAATACAGCAACCACCAACAGCACCATTCCCACAGCAGCTCTTACTGCCCAGGGTATGCTACTAAAATGAGTGTTGGCAACTATACCACCAATTACAAGAAAAGAAACAACTGTCCACTTAAGAGCATCAAATCTTGTTGGCGCAGCCTGTGTAATCGTTCTGACATTACTGATTTGGTTCATAACCACAAGTACTCACGCTATAGATTAAAACGCCAAAAATCAGGCCAGGAGGGAATCGAACCCCCAACCTGTGGTTTTGGAGACCACCGCTCTGCCAATTGAGCTACTGACCTAAAAAGTTATCGGCTATCGAGGATAAGTTATCGGTGCTTTTACCGACAACCCATCCCCGATTCCTGATTACTGTATAATTTTCGCAACAACACCCGCGCCAACAGTACGACCACCTTCACGAATAGCAAAACGTAAACCGTCTTCCATCGCAATTGGGCAAATCAAATCAACAACCACTTTAATGTTGTCGCCTGGCAT
>JAPLRF010000074.1 GCA_026399315.1 Gammaproteobacteria bacterium | reverse complement strand
TTTATTAAACTGCTCGGAAGCGCGGCCGGAAGACTCCGTGCGAACGCGCAAAATATTTCTTATTTTCATCATGGTTAATTTTACAAAAACCAGCTGATCATTCTCTCGCTCGTCAAGTGCGTTGCGCTGTGTGCAAACCATGTCAGGAACCGTCAAGTGATGCGACCTCCAAGATCATCGCATAACACACAGCCACATCGCATTAACTCACTCTTTCAGGCTGTTTTTTCTAAAATAAATTACCTGCGGTAAGATGCAGTGAACGACTGAAAAGTGATCGGGGATCAGGGATCTTAGCCCATCTCCATCGGGTCCACATCAATAAGCCATTTCAAGCCCGATGGCATTTTCTGCTTTTCCTGCGCGATGAGAAATTCTTTCAGTGATTTTTGCAATGCGCCCCTGTTAATAGATTGCAAAAATAATTGCATGCGATAAATGCCCGCTTTTTTTTCCATCGCCGTTGAAAACGGTCCAGCAATTTCAATTTTATTTTTGTTTCTTAACAAAGCATTCTTCGCACTTTCTAAAAAATTCTTAACAACTGTAATATTCCTTGCTTCTGCACGTAATAAAATCATGGAAGAAAAGGGGGGTAATTGCGCTTGTTTTCGTTCAATTAATAATGTGTTTGCAAATTCAGAGTAGCCTGATTGAAATAATATTTGCAATAACGGATGTTCTGGATGATGCGTCTGAATAAAAACCTCGCCTATTTTATCGGCTCTGCCAGCGCGGCCTGCGACTTGAATTAAAGACTGCCCTAGCCGTTCCACTGCGCGAAAATCACTTGAAAATAAGGCGTTGTCAATATCAATTGCGGCAACCAACGTCACGTTTTCAAAATGATGCCCTTTTACTAGCATTTAGCGCTGAAAAACTTTTGATATTATCTCTGTCAACACGACCTGTTTTTTTGTGCGGAAATAATGCCTGTATGGTTTTTTCCAACTGTTCCGTGCCTAAACCGAGTGCGCTTAATTCGCTTTGTTTGCATTCTGGGCAAATGTGCATGATGGCAGCGCGATAGCCGCAATGATGGCAGATTAATTGTTTTGGATTGGCGTGTAATGTTAATTTCGCATCGCAATGTGAACACACGGCAAACCAGCCGCATTGATGGCAAATCAATACGGGCGCATAACCGCGACGGTTTAAAAACAATAAAATTTGATTATTTTTTTCTAAATGCCTTTGCATTATTTTAATTAATTCAGGGCTGAGTCCCTGATGTAATTTCTCACCGCAAATATTGTGTAAGGTGATGGGCGGCAAGGTGGCATTTCCTGCTCGTTCCGACAATGTTAATAAGATATATTTTTTTTGATGCGTGTTTTCCAGGCTTTCTAATGATGGTGTTGCAGTGCCTAAAATAATCGGAATATCCATTAGTTTTGCACGCATGACAGCAACGGAGCGTGCGGAATAACGAAAGCCACTTTGTTGTTTAAATGAAATGTCATGCTCTTCGTCAACGACAATAACGCCAATGTTTTTCAAGGGGGCAAAAACGGCAGAACGCGTTCCAATTACAATGCAGGGATTAGCTTGGGTTGATTGCATCCATGCGGCAATTCTTTTTTTCTCGCTCAATCCAGAGTGTAATAATACAATAGGCACTGAAAATCGCGCTTTAAATCGCGCCACTGTTTGCGGGGTTAATGCAATTTCGGGGACCAACACCAAGGCTTGTTTATTGTTTTCTAATGCGTTAGCAATGACGCGCAAATAAACTTCTGTTTTTCCGCTGCCGGTCACGCCAGACAATAAAAAGGCTTGAAAATGTTTTGCCCCAATAATTGCATTCACCGCTATTTCTTGTTCATTCGTTAACAGTAATGCTGCGTTGCGCGAGTTATTGTCCCCGTCACAGGCGTCACCATTACAAACATCGCCTTCGCGAATTCGTTTCGGTAACGACCCTAAAATAACATCGCCAATCGGGTGTTGATAATAGTCGCTTGCCCACTGATAGAGTGATAATAATTTTTCGTCTAATAATGGCGATTCATCAATGATGGAAATAATTGTTTTTAACTTGTTGATGGGAAAATCGGATTTATCTGACAATCCAACAATAATGCCAATGAGTTCGCGACGCGCAAAAGACACTTTGACGCGCTGCCCTAATGCATAATCCGAAATATCAGGCAATGACAGGTAATCAAACGTTCTGCGTAGTGGGGTGGGAATGGCAATTTGTAGGATGAGCGCTGTTTGCATTGGAAGCCTGGATTTTTGATAGCTTACTATACCCGTATTTTGCTCGACTTTCTGTATTCAATATCATAGCATTACTCCATTCCAAACAGATCAAAGTGAGTATCTCATGAGTAAGTTCAGCACCAATGAATTCAAAGGCGGTTTAAAAGTCATGATCGATCATGATCCGTACAGTATTTTAGAAAATGAATATGTTAAACCTGGCAAAGGCCAGGCATTTAACCGCGTTCGATTGCGCAATTTGAAAACAGGTCGTGTGTTGGAGCGTACTTTTAAATCCGGTGACGAGCTGGAAGGTGCGGACGTGAGTGATTGCGATATGCAGTATTTGTATTGTGACGGCGAATTTTGGCATTTTATGAACCCAGAAACCTTTGAGCAAATTTCTGCCGGTGCAACAGCGGTAGGTGATACCAAGCAGTGGTTGAAAGAACAAGAAACTTACATCATGACATTGTGGAATGGTGCGCCATTGATGATTGAAGCACCGAATACCATCACTTTGAAAATCACAGAAACAGATCCCGGTGTGCGTGGCGATACAGCAACTGGCGGTACAAAACCGGCAACATTGGAAACAGGTGCGGTTGTTCGTGTGCCATTGTTTATTGAAGAAGGCGATATTATTAAAGTCGATACGCGTAAGGGTGAGTATTTGTCTCGTGCGAAGGTGTAAAATCCCCCCGGTTTGAAGGCGTCGGAATAGGTCGCATGATTCAATTCTCGCAACGCCATCAAACCGCCCCCCTTTTTCAAAGGGGGTAATTACACCGCTCACGCTTAAAAGAAATTAAAGTGAAAGATTTTTTTAAAAAAGCGCTTTGACGTAGCGATATATTTGAACGAAGCGACACCCCCTTTGCAAAAGGGGGTCGGTTTTAAAGCGCAATTCAGTTTAAATGGGCGATAAATTATCACGCTTTAAAATCGGGGGGATTTATGCAAAGCGCTTTTTCAAACGGAGTGCGATTACGCGCTGAGCTATATGCTCGAATCCGCGCATTTTTCGCAAATCATCATATAATGGAAGTCGAAACGCCGCTGCTATGCCAGCACACCGTAACCGACCCGCACATTGAAAGTTTTTCCGTCCCTATTAACGCCCAGAAAAATTATTACCTGCAAACATCGCCCGAATATGCGATGAAAAGATTATTGGCGCAGGGCAGTGGATCCATTTACCAAATCACAAAATCATTTCGCATGGGTGAAGCGGGGCATCAGCACAACCCTGAATTTAGCATGCTGGAATGGTATCGTCCTGATTTTAATCATCATGATTTAATGAACGAAATCAATGATTTTTTACAATGCACGATCAATGCAAAACCCGCTGAAAAAATAGCTTATCAGCAATTATTTTTAAACCATTTGAATATTGATCCACTGGACATCAATCTTTCTGAATTAAAAAAAATAATATTCAAAAACAATATAAACATAGATACAAGTA
>JAPLRF010000001.1:1663-4952 GCA_026399315.1 Gammaproteobacteria bacterium | reverse complement strand
CGCTGTCTCCGATGTCTTGAGAGCGCAGTTAATCGAAATGCATCAAGCCCATGAAAGTGCGGTTGTTGCTCTAGATGCACAAATTCAGGCAGCGAATGTGGCGCATCAACAGGCGGTAAGCCGTCTAGAAACGCAGCTTAGCACAACAGCTGCAGCCCATTCTACAGCAATCTCCACCATCTCTTCAATGACCCATACGCACCGCCAAGCAGTCACCAAATTAGAAGGGCGTGTCGTAGTAAGTGAAGCACATGCTAATCAGGTGCAGAGCTCCTTATCTCAGGCGCAAATGCGTATTGCACAGTGTGCAGAAGAAATTAGACAGTTACGCTGGGACAACTATCGTGCGCTATCGGATATTCGGCGCCTACAAGAAGAATTAGATGACGATTCCAGCTGCACAATTATCTAAAACAAATTATAATCAATGTCCATTTTAGGAGTATATATATGTCTATGTCAATGATTTCCATTAGGGGTTCTTCACAGCTTCCTGGTATAGGTGACGATGAAGTGACCGAAGAGAATAGTACAGCTTTGGAGCAGGTTTTAATGGTGCTTGCTAAATCAGACGATCGCGTTGCAATTGGTGCTCAAAAAACAGCGCAGCAGTTAGAGCAATTTATGAAGCAGATGAAAGAGCGCTTTACTAAACTCTCCGAAGAAAATTGTAAGTTGCGCGTGCAGCTCATTGCATCGGATAGCCGACAGCGTGAGCTTGAAGTTCTACACAAAGCAGAGATACAAGCTATTACAGACAAGGTGAGCTCTGCCGAAACTTCTGTTGAGACGATGCGCCAAGAGATGGTGGCATCGGCACGCAGCGCCGATGCACGTGTTGCCGCTACCGTCGCAGCACAAATCGAAGCAGTTAAAACGGCTACACAAGCTGCCGATGCACGTGTGGCGGCAGCCATTCAAACTGGCGATGCACGTGTGGCGGCAGCCATTCAAACTGGCGATGCACGTGTGGCGGCAGCCATTCAAACTGGCGATGCACGTATAGATGCAGCGCGCTCTGCTGTTCAACAGGTTGCCGACAACATGAGGGCTATTGATGAGTGGTATGCACAAGCTCCGCCTACGCTCTCATACGGATCCCAAGCAATTTCCAGCAACGGCAGCTATTATACAAGGCAGCTGCAAAGCGCAATAGACAACTGCATCAAATAACTTTTAGGACGGTTTCATGTCGACGATAACACAGATACAAACACTTCCTACTTTAGCGCAGATTGCAGTACCTACGCAGCAAGAGAGCACGCCTTCTGCTATAGTTTTAGATAGGCAGGCGCGCATGGCGAAAATTATCGCCAGGCAGGCCTTGTTGGATCGCGTTGAAGCCGAGAAGAGAGATCAATATGCGCTGGAGTTGCAGGCTGTTAAAGAGAGGCTCTCGCATCTGCGTAATGCAGATGAAAGAGATTTAAACAAACTGAAGAGGCGTGTTGATAGCATGCAAACACAAGTGCCGTTGCGTGCTCTACAAGAGCAGCTGGATGCGGTTCGAGAAGATAAGGATGCATGGATTACACGTTTACAAACAGATGTAAACACACTTTTGCAGCGAAATTTTAAACCTTTATCGCAGAGTATCGCAGCGCACACTAAGCAAACGGCAATACAGATTCAAGAGATTCAAGAAATCGTAGAAAAAGAGCGGCAATCCATAGCCCAGCTGACAAAAAAGGTCGACGTTTTACAGGCAAATATCGACGACTTGCAAAGGCGTCATCAAGAGCTACAAGCTAGTCAAGGTGACCTTTCCATACAGATCTGTCATCTGCAGCAAGAGGCCCTTGCCATACAACAAGCGATCCTCCAAACAGAGCGTGCTATCGAAAAGCGAAAAGAAAACAGATGGATGCAAGTAGTGAAAATTGTTGCAATTGTTGGCACCTGCTGTATGGGAGGCTGGGCCCTGGCAAGCGCCTTTAAAGCCGGCGCTATTGGAGCAGGCGTCTCTGCCGGAGAGAGTATAGGATTTGGTTTATCTCTTAGCGGCGGAACATTAACCGCAAACATTACTTTGGGCGGTGCCGCTACAGGATTGGCTGTTTTAGCCACTAGCGGTGCTGATTCTTCAAGCAAAAAACCTTTACCACAACAAACACCTAAACAAGACAAAAATCCTTTAGTAAAAGAAGAAGAAACTCCATTTGACCTCACTTTAAGAACTATGGAAATAAATAATCATCGTGATTCTATGAGGGATGCTCATCTTGCCTCCACTGTTTTGGATTTGCCAGCGCAAGCCATTGTCTGGGGAGCTAAAACAATTTGTAAGAGTCATCCACGTGTAGAAAAAGTTTGTGGGCAACTGCAAGTTTATATGGGGCAAAAAGTGCAGCAGATTTCTGAGAAGCCTTGGATTCAGAAAATTAGTCAAAAGCATCAACAAAGGATGGTTCTTGCCGCTCTGGCCGATCACCGCCGCTTTGGAATAGCTCCCTCAGAAAGTATGCAATATTATCAGAATTGCCAAGATATTGCACTCAGCGCTTTGATGATGCCGCTAACAAAGGCTGGATCTTCAGTTGCAAATAAAATTTTTGCAACTGGCAAGCAAAGCGTGCAAAAGCAAACGGTTAATTATCTAGCCAATCGTCAGCTTAGCAAAATCATTAATGAAGGGCTTGCACGGCCTCTGGGTTATTTAGAAGACAGAGCTCTTCAGCCGGCAGCTAGATTGATTAAATCGCCACACTTGCCTGAACGCATCAGCTACGCTAGAAATTATTATGAAGACATTAAAGAGTTTTATGGACCTCCTCTGCAATACAAAGGCCGATTAGAAAGTGATCTGGTTTTAGTGCAAATACACGGTTCTGGCATCTTAGGAGTGGATCGAAGTCTAAAGTGGGCAATGCATATTGAACAAGCTCAGGTCAATAGGATAAATCCAGCAACGGGCTTACGCTATTATCATGGTCTTGTAGACGCTTTAGATATTCTTAAAGATCAAGCTGCTTTATTAAGTTCGTGGGGAGAGCGCTCTCATATAACCGTTATCAAAATTCCAGCAGGATCTAACGTCCAATTTCTTTGGGGAATGGCGAAGAAGCAATGTGATCCCTTAAGTCTAGAAACACATATGGGCGGTGGAATACAATACCGCCTATTTGATTTAGATCCAAAGTGGATTTTTAAGACGCTTAAACTACCGAATTAGCGCCAGAATATAACAAGGGCTGCGATTCTTGATTTATACAACAAAAAATCGAGAAATTGCAGGCCCCGTTATTTTTTTTAACAGCGAGCTCTGTTGAATGGACATCAAGGGGATTGA
>JAPLRF010000001.1:0-1634 GCA_026399315.1 Gammaproteobacteria bacterium | reverse complement strand
GAAATCTCTTATAAGAGCGTATAGGGAATAACCGATTGAGTAGCCAGTTTCCAAATGTGAAAAAGGTTCTGATTGATCCTGAAGTCACCAATGAAAGAGCAATCCACGTGTATCAGAAAAAGGAGGAGAACTCTTGATGATTTCTCTTGCTGCGAGCACTTTTGCTTCGTTTGTTGAACCTATTGCTAAGATCATATTACTATTTCTCTCTGTCGTTTCTAAATAAGATAATCTAAGCGTTGGCTATAAATCTAGAAAAAAGTTGCAATTTCAGGGATTGGAAGGGCTATTGGGATCCATTCTGAAAAATCCAAGGCCCTTCTATGGCCGTTAATCACTAATGGGGGGCCCTCTTTTGTAAAGCTAGCTGTCTCCTCCCGTCTATCAGCCTCACCCTTTACATTAGGGCAGGAGTGACTGCTTAGAGAGGCCTCTACGATAATTGTAGGATACTTTTCTGGAAAGGGGAGGTCTTTTCTTATAAAATCTATCGTCACCATACATTTTTTCACCTTCCATCATAGAGTCGTCAATATCTCCTCTGGTTTTGGGTAGTGTTTTTTGGAAAGCGACTACGCGATCTAATTTGTGTTGTGAGAAAGGGCTAGTAACTATCTTTATTTTTAATGGAATTATATCTGTAAGATTTGTTAGCATACTCATTAAATTGCCAAAGGCAGAGTAATTACAGGGAAATAACAGACTATGGAGGAAGAAAATGAACGAAATTGAAGAAAAATCGGGATTACCACCAACTCCTGGATATCGCTATGCAAGCCATGTTGGAAATCAGCTCTTTATATCGGGTCAAGTGCCTCATAACAAGTCAGGTCAAATTGAAGATTTATCGAGTCCATATAAGCAAGCACAAAAATGCCTTATGAATCTTGATTTATTGTTAAATTGTCATCAGTTTAGTAAGTCTGATATCCAACAAATAACTATCTATGTTGTTGGTAGCATAGATTCTCTAAGTGAGTCTTGGCAAGCTGTAAAAGAGTATTTTAATGGAATTGTGCCTCCAGCAACTCTTTTGGGCGTAGCCATTCTTGGACATGAAAATCAGTTAGTCGAAATAGACGCAACTATTATAAAGAAATAAGCAAAAGCCGATGAGTGATAAATGGATTTCCCTAAATTTTTATTAGAAGAAAAAGTTAATTTACCTGCTTTAAAGACTTTTAAAGCAAGAGATGGGGAAGGATTAAGCTATCGTTTTTATGAGGGTGTTGATTCAGATATAGTGATTATTTGCTTGCATGGATCTGGTTCTCATGGAGAGTATTTGCATCATTTGGCAAAATTTTTCTCAAAAGAGATTGGTCAAGTAATTGTTCCTAATTTAAGGGGGCATTTTGGTTCAGGAAAAACAGCTGGAGATTGCACATATATAGGGCAGCTTGAAGATGACATAATGGATTTGATTCGATATCTAAATCTTCAAGGTAAGAAAATTTATTTGCTTGGACATTCAAGCGTTGGTGGGCTTGCCATTCGATTAGTTGGAAGTAAATATAGAAAGTTTTTTGCTGGAACAATTCTTTTAGCCCCAGCTATTCCTACAACACCTACAATGAAAAAAAAGAGTTCTTGGGCAGAAGTTTCGATTTTTAAAATTGTCTTACTTTCCATTT
>JAPLRF010000020.1 GCA_026399315.1 Gammaproteobacteria bacterium | reverse complement strand
TCGCATCACCGTCACCCGCTCGGTCGATTATCAATAAAACATTTTATCTTTATCGTTCGCTGCATCTTATCGCAAGTAATTTATTTTAGAAAAAAACAGCCTGAAAGAGTGAGTTAATGCGATGTGGTTGTGTGTTATGCGATGATCTTGGAGGTGGTGAGTGATGCGACTCCCTTGTTTTTGCAGCAAGACGCGATACTTGCGTCACTCATCTACATCCGGAGGACCGCGTGCGTCGCGCGAAAAAACAAGGGTCGCATCACTTGACGGTTCCTGCTGACATGGTTTGCACACAGTACAACGCACTTAACGAGCGAGAGAATGATCAGCTGGTTTTTCTGACATTAACCATGATGAAAATAAGAAATAGTTTGCGCGTTCGCACCCAACTTTCCGGCCGCGCTTCCGAACAGTTCAATAAAATGGCACGCCTGATTTATGCCTTTTGCCGCAGAAAAAACTAGAACATCGAGTAATTGCTTCAAAAAAATAAACATGCTTTAATCCAAACACAAAGGATTTTTGATTAAATGGATTTGAAATAGCGATTAAAAATCACAAGGAGAAAAAAATGCCCGAAGCAAAATTTATTTCTATCGATGGCAAGATGAAAAGAAATCCAAAATATGTGCCAGACGTAGGCGTTACATCCGATCCAAAAACAACCGTAGCGGATCCTACAAGAGCACTCACTATTGTTTCCACCATGGATGATGCAATGGCAGCACAAGACCTTACCAACAAACCCATGCCTGAGAATGTTCAAGTAGTAATGGAAATGGCGCAAGAAAAAGAATTTACCGATGCCTTTAAATCTAAAAGGGCAATCGATGGCGGTGAATTACTGGATAATTTATCCAAAAAATTTGCACAACACGAAGTGCCCATTGGTCTTATCAATCAATTGATGGCGCTTAAAGGGTATGCAAAACGCTTTAAATGTGACGACAGCGGGTCAACTCAGGGCACATCTAACGTGTTACGCCAAGATGCATCTATTTATATGCGCAATGTTGGTAACGCAAGCGCAAAAATATTAACGCGCTGGGAAGAACAGGAAGATCGTCTACACACGTTAATTGATTTTCTTGCCTATATTCCAGGCAATCCCATTGTTATCGACTTTTTAAACGGACCAAGCCAAGAAGAAATCGCTCGAGGCTGTCCTGAAAAAGTTGTTTTAACCTACGAAGGAAAAACACCTGACGAATTTTCAGCAACTGCTCACCAGCAAATTAGAGCTGCATTTAACAGAACACCAAGCAAAACCACGCCCATTTTTTCAAACATGCAAAAAATGATAGATGAAGCACTTTCCTCAGGCTTGAAAACAATGCACTACCTTTTGACAGACGGTGAACCCAATAACGGTAAGGCCGAAATAGCGCAAATAAAGCAATTGCTTTTAGAGGGTAGAGGCAGAAACCCTGAAAATAATGCATTCACATTTTTAAGCTGCTCAGATAATAATGCAGAAACAAACTGGATGAAGGAATTGGAAGAAGTTGCCCCTTTTGCAGCTGAATTGGATGACTTTAGCGATGAAAGGACAGAAGTCCTAAAAGACCAAGGACCTGCATTTCCTTATAGCAGAGGTTTTTGGTTGTTATGTAACTTAGCAGCAGCAATTAACCCACATGATTTGGACGCAATGGATGAAGATGCCCCATTCACCAAACTCACCATGGAAAATTTAATGGGTCGCGGCCTTACTGACGTAGAATACAAATCCTATTTTGAGCTACACCCAATCGCAACACGCGTTTTTGGTGCAGATTATCAAGCATTTTGCACTGCTGAAGTTGCGCGCGCTATTCCAGGCGTACAACGTTATAACGCTGCTCTGTTAGATGCTGAGAAACGCGGTGCGCCCGAAGCGGACGCAAAAAGAATTGCAGCACAAGCAGCCTCTGGAAATCCAGCTGGATTCAGTGTTGCAGGACCCGCAAGTATGTTTGGACAACAACCAGTTCAAGGTATTGTTGTACAACAACAGCCAGGTTATGCTCATGGAAATTACACCTAACAATTAACTTGCAAGAGACGCAATGGATTGCGTCTCTTACAATACTGCATTTACAATATTCACCATCTTCATCGAATTTGAGCCCTTAATTAAAACCGTGACATTTTCAGATAGCGATAATTTCAACACATCAATTAATTTTTGCTGATCATCAAAATGCTGCGCATTTTTTCCAAACGCTGTTGCCGCATGCGCACTCATCGCACCATAACACAATAATTTTTTAATGCCTTTTTTTAGGGCATATTCACCCATCTCTGAATGCAAATTTTCAGCACCTTCGCCCAACTCCTTCATGTCCCCTAAAACCAAAAAGGTATTTTCAGAACGATGGGTTAGAATATCAATCGCTGCTTTGACTGAAGTGGGATTGGCATTGTAACTGTCGTCGATAATGGTCGCACCATTTAATCCTTTTTGAACGTTTAAACGGCCGTATTCTGGCGTTACTGTTTCAAGCCCTTTTTTAATTGTTTCGATAGGGATTTCCAATGCGTAGGCAACAGCAGCAGCGGCAAGCGCGTTAGTGATATTATGTTGGCCGAGAATCGGCAAGTGCACTATGCTACGCGCGTCTCCGCATAGTAATGTGAATGCTGCTTTTCCGTCTTCCATTATGCAAACATCACTTGCCATTACAATCGAAGTCACGCGGTCGCTATCGCTTCCGCTTCCATTCACTATAGAAAGTACATCACTTTTCCGATAATCGCTTCCGCTTCCATTCACAATAGCCAGCGCATCATGTGCAAACGTAATAACACGATGATTACCATTTAATTTTTTCCAATAATCACAATACGGATCATCTGCATTAATCACTGCAATGCCTGTTGTTTCTAAGGTCGAATAAATATCGCCTTTTTCCTTTGCAATATTGTCCACTGAGCCAAAGAATTCAACATGCACACCCGCCACCATGGTAATAACAGAAACTGTTGGTTTGGCAATAGCTGTTAATGCCGCAATTTCACCCGGATGATTTGTCCCAATTTCTAAAACAGCAAAATCGTGATCGGGTTTTAATTGCAGTAAAGTTAATGGCAAACCAATATCGTTATTAAAACTTTTTTGACTTGCCAACACATTGCCAGCTAACTTTAAAATATTTTCTAATAAAGCACGCGTGGTTGTTTTTCCACAACTTCCCGTAATAGCAATAACAGGAATATGCACAGAATCTCTATAAAAACAGGCTAAATCTATTAATGCTTTGCGCGTATTATTAACGCGAATGCTGGAAATACTTGTTTTTATATCGCGGTCAATAACCACGACTGCTGCATTCTTTTTTGCAATATCAGCAATAAAATCATGTCCATCGAAAAATTCGCCTTTAATCGCAAAAAAACAATCGCCTGATTTTATCGCGCGACTGTCTATTGAAACGTTTTCAAATTCAGCGTCATTGCCGTGCAATTTGCCGTTTAAGATTATTGCTAGTTCGGATAGTTTCATAAAATTATTTTCCTGCTGGCTCACACGCAGGCTTCCGCCCGCATTTCTATATTATTTGTTTTCTAAAACACATTCTTGATCACTGTGGTGCAACACCTGATCACCCATAATTTGCTCTGTTTCATGCCCTTTACCTGCAATCACAATCCAGTCATTTTTATTCGCCGCTTGAATCGCTTTTTGAATTGCCACCGCGCGGTCTAAGGCAATGATAAATTTATTTTTATATTTCATGCCGCTCAATATTTCTTTCGCAATAATTTTAGGATCTTCATTGCGTGGATTATCATTCGTAACAATCACATAATCCGATAATCTTTCAGCAATCTCCCCCATAATCGGACGTTTTGTTTTATCACGATCACCACCACAACCAAAAACACAAATTAATTTTCCGCTGCAATGTGTTCTCACACTTTCCAAGACTTTTTCTAATGCGTCGGGTGTGTGCGCATAATCAACCACGATAAAGGGATTTGATTTTACCAATTCCATGCGGCCAGGGACAGTTTGCAAATACGACAACCCGCTTTGAAAAAGCGTGTCGGGAGCGAAGCTACCAGAGGTGTTTTTCAAAACACCCAACACACCGACAACCGCCAACACATTATAAATATTAAATTCGCCGATTAAAGGCAAATGAAACTCACCCGATCCCCAGGGTGTTATTATTTTTAAATCAAATCCATGTTCGGTCGGCGTGCACTTTTCAATATAAATAGAAGCATTTTTGTTCTGTAAAGAATAAGTAATAACATTTAATTTATGCTTATATTTATCGGCATAATATTTTCCTGCAGCATCGTCAATATTAATCACTGCATTTTTTAAACCCGGCTGCTGAAATAACAATTCTTTTGCGTCACGGTATTTTTCCATTGTGATGTGATAATCCAAATGGTCTTGCGTTAAATTTGTAAATACAGCCGTGTGAAATTGAATATCATTCGTGCGCTGTTGATCCAATGCATGCGAAGAGACTTCCATTGCAATTGTTTTTGCACCTTGTTCAATTAATTCAGAAAATATTTTTTGAAGTTGTACGCCATCGGGAGTAGTGTTAATTGTCTTTGTGAGATTGTTTAAAAAACCATATCCAATGGTCCCAACGATCCCACAACACAACGAAGAATTTAATGCTTGCGCGATAAAATGGGTGACACTGGTTTTTCCATTTGTGCCTGTCACACCAATTACTGGCACTTTTGCGCTGGGAAAATCATAAAATCGTGCGGCGATTAATGATTGAATTATTTTTAAATTGGGGGTGGCGATAACAGGAATCACGCGGTCGCTATCGCTTCCGCTTCCATTCGCATTAACGGGCAGATAAAAATCGTCACTCGACTCATAACAAATTGCGACAGCGCCTTTTTCAACAGCCTGCTGAATATATTTTCTGCCATCGGATTTCTCGCCTTTATATGCTAGAAATAAAGTATTTTTTGTAACGGCACGACTGTCATTGGTAATGTTGTCGATTTGCATGTCAGGAATGTCTGAAGACAAGTCATGCAGCAAGAAAGATAATAGTTTAGTCATAATTTAAATCACGCGGGAGCACACGCTTCCGCTTCCGTTCGTTCAAATAAATATTAAACTTAGCCTGTCGCGTGGTTCACGTGAGGGCTACCGCCCTGAGGTATCCCCACGAATTTTTTTGTAAGTGCTTGAAATGATTGAAATGTAAACATGAAACCGTTATAAGATTTCATCGCTAAACAAAATAAGATGACAGATCATGCTTACAAAAGAAGTATCTCAAAAATATTTTAATA
>JAPLRF010000052.1 GCA_026399315.1 Gammaproteobacteria bacterium | reverse complement strand
GGGGTTCTAACCATTTCGCCCGCCAATGATCCCAGCAGCTTTAAACCCGCATGGTTGAGACAAATTTCTGCATGAAAAATCCATTTTTAGGGCGTTTTTTACACCAAAAATCATCACTGTTTTTCATCAAAATTAACCACTCACGGTCACCCCATTTCTCTTCAATAATACACTCTGAAATTGTTTGAGTTGACCCCCTAAATTCGCTTTTTCTTGTGCTGTAAACTGGTGATCCCTCAATTGCCCCGTATTGGTATTGAGCATCACCTGGCTTTGGGGACATCATGCGCTCTTGCAGCAGCAGGTGCTGGTGCTTTCGCATATTGCTCTTCTACATAAACCCGTCCCAACCGCCCCTTAACAATCAATCCCTGATTTTGAAGCTCCGCCATTAAATGTTTTCCGCATTCGTCTTTTGGATAAACCACATATTGCCCCTCTTTCATTGCACATTTATCATAAAAAATCTCTTTGGCAATTTTTAATGCACACTCTTTTTTTGCTTCTAAATCGCTGGCATTACTAAGCGTTGCTATTTTTTCCTGCACCCAAGTAGGCTTGCTCGTCAAAAATCTTTGAGCCAGACCTCCAATTCCACTACTGCTTTTTGCATTGTAATTTTTTAATGCATTACTCACCGTATCAAGTAATTTAGCGCCGTCCATTACATCCAGTGCAACACTGATATCTACCCTAGCATTTCCACGCATTGAAAGTTTATCCGCTGCGGCCAGCTTGAATTTAACTTCAGCTGCAGGTTGAATTTGGCCGTTTGCATCCACGGTTAATTGACCATCTTGAATCAACGGAAGACAATAATCAATTTCTTTGAGTATATTTATATCTCCATTCAGAACAACTTCTATCGGTATTTTTCCAGAAGCAATAACAGGAATCATATGATTTAGTATTAAATTGTACACGTCCACAGGCAAGTTAAGAGCTTGATTTGCAGTCAGCATCCCTTTTTCCAGCAATGGCAATAATTCTTTTAATGTCGACAAACCCATCATTGGGAACGTGCCAAGTGAAGATACATTATCAAGAAAAGGAAGTACTTTGGCACTATACAGAGCTGAAGAAACGTCATGAGAATCAAAACCAATCAACTGATAAACAAGTGGGTGCGTTAAAAATTTCTTTTCATTATCCGTCAATTTCCCTTTGTCTTCCAAAGTCATTTTAAACGTCGCTACAAGTCTATCTAGCATAACCTCACGATGCACAAGTGTTTTTGCATCTTGTAATCGTACATCAGCATTCTCATTGGGCGCGCTAATATCTGCAAGCAAAGCTTCAACCGTTAATCCAGCAGATATGTAATAAACCGTTCTATCAAAATTTTCTAGTAAGATTTTTACTTCTTCAGAAGTATGTTTCTTAATCTCAGTAATCACACGATCTACAGAAGCTGCATTAACAGAAACTGAATTTGCTCGCACTAACAGCGCGATAGACCGTGCAATCGGCAAAAAAGGATTTTCACTTGAGGAATCATCACGGGCTTTTGTAATTAAAAAATCTAATGTGGACGGCGAAAGCATGTTATAGAGAGTTTTAAAAACGTTGATATGAGCATAGCTATCAGGATGGGGATAGTTATCCTGAAGTGCTTTGACAACTGTAACGACAAAAACTGCCTTATCCATTGACCGCAAAATTTGAGCTCGAAACGCAATAAACTTTTCAACCTCTCCGTAACCTGGAAAATCCCGATAATTTGGATCAGAAAAATCCGCTTCCTTCAAACCGTAATTCTTATAATTTTGTGTTTGATTAATTAAAAAAGACGTCATATTCGCTGATTCAGCTTGGGCCCTAGGCGGAGTCGATCTAAATCCAGAGCCAGAATAGGCATTAAAACCAGGAGCAGCAGAAAAAAATATTGTATTTCGATCATATGCTACTTTCTTTTCACTATCTGAGAGTGTCTCATTCGCGTTATTAACTTGCTTAAAAGCTTTCTCAGCATTTTCACCAGACGTTTTATCAGGATGCAAAATAAGAGCTAATTTTTTGTAACGCCTTTTAACTTCATTTACATCTATGCTTGCATGATCTTCATTTCTAAAACCAAGCACCTCATAATACGTAGCGTTCTCAGCTATTTTTCCACTCATCAGATCCTGTGCATGCTGTTCAGCTGACCACTCTTCGTTGCTTCTGCTCATATATCCTCTCACGCGAGTTTTAACTTTAAATAGTCTGGTAGTTATAGCACAGAATTCTTAAATCAGATCTACCGCGGGCAACGACGAAATTCACAGAAATATGCTAAAATTAAGCTATTAAATCAATTGGTTAAAATTTTCTGCACGGATATCACTTTGATTTCCCTGTTTTTACGCTAGTCAATGACGGATTTACAGCATCATCCAGAATTTTACTCAACACTTCCACCACATTATCAACACTGATATTTGCAATGGATTCTGCAAATTCATAAAGACCATCGATGTTCAAATGCTGTGATGCGACCGGTGAAATATGCTTTAAAAACCCAATTGCCGCATCATCATTTTTAGTAACGGCATTTTCGTATAATTTTGATAACAAATGCATGTTGTAATAAATAATAATTAACGCAATTAATCGCGCGCACTCATTCCAGATTTCAACTTCAATTTCTGACATCCCTCGAAAACTACCACCACCGACTTCCATTATTTTTTTAAGTAATTGATGATATGCCTCACCGCGATTAAGCGCTGCACGAATATTGCGTCGATATTCAATGTCATCAATGTATTTTAAAAGATGAATGCTTTTTAATATTTTATTGAGTTCCCACAGTGCTTTTTTAGTATCACTTTTGTATTCGTGCGAGCTTAATATTTTAATAATATTTTCTTGATTCGTTTCGTGCGACAACAGTGACGCAAGTATGGGAACTAAATTTGGCCATTCTTTTCGAATTAATTTTATATTTACTTGTTCTGCGGGCGTGATTAGTAAATCTTTATACTCTGACAATGACTTAAATCCGACAAGTGTATCCTCCGTCTTTTTTGCTGTGGAGCGATAACAAGGTGCATGTATTTTATCAATTAAATAATGCAGAAAATCATTCACGCTATTTCCGCCCGCTGTATCTGTTGAAATAATACTGATATCAACCTCAGTGTTATTTCGACGTAACATCGGATAAATAAAATGACTTTCGTGATTATTTGGACCGATAATATCAGTAACAAATGGTAAAAAATTTACACCCATTGTCATTATCACCAAACCAATATCGAAGCCAAAATATTTTTGCGAGTGCCTTGCTTTTAAAATACGGCGGCGCGTTTTCTTTTTTGTTCCGTCACCATAAGCATGTTTTTTACCACCTAAATCATAAAGATCAAATATCGGAAGATTAATCATGCAATCTGCAATAATGTCTGCTGCATCACGCAATGTTTGCAATCGAATACGATTTTTTTCAGTTACCTGAAGCCGTCTATATTTAAGATTGGATCGCTTTGAAAATGCATGTATGCCTTGTGTTGTTCCATCAGCTAATATCACCGCTTTTTCTGCGAGATAGTCTTTTTTATTTGAACCACCTCTTTGCTTGATATGTGTGAGTGCTCGTGTGAAACGGCATTGTTGCCCAACGAAATCATATACTTCAGAGATAGTTTTTATTTCTAGTTGATCGTAAAATGGGTTATCAATCTCAGTATTATTGGGCGGATACGGAATAGTGTAATCTACTGTTCCATCACGATGACGTTTAATATTAATATGTTCATTTTCACCATTTAAAGCACGTCTATTGGTACGCTCAATCAGTGGTTCTAAAATAGCTTGTAATTCTGATAGTGTGTCATCAATAGGTCGCGACAATATTTTGTTGTTAAGATTTTTTAATATTTCAGCTTCCTTTTCTTTCCAGTCAGGTGGTATTTTAACCTCGGATTCAAAGCTTTTGTATTCAGTTGAATTATTAATAAATATTTTGTGACTTCTAATATTTTCTCTGATTACACGATAAATATAAAATTCATATTGATATGCATTAATGAATTTTTTAGATTTACTTGTTTTTTTATCAATTTTGTCTGACACTTCAGAAAAATAATCAAGCAACTCCTTTGGCTTGATGTGTCCAGTTGGTATGGCGCTAAATGAAATTTTATGCAAATTTTTCCCTCTACGAAACAATAATTTTAAAAAACGAATTGCTTTGAAAAAGCTTTTTAGCTTGCCATTTGATTCAAAATCAATCGCTAAAAACAGTGGTCGTAAATTGGCAATTAATCCTTGATAATGATCTTTGTGGTATTCCCACATCAATTTTTGTTCTTGCTTTTTCCTGGCGATTTCATTTTTTAGTAATTGCTTACTGATTAAATCAATTTTCTCCTCTGTCATAACATTAAATGCATGCTTTTCAATTTGACTACCATCTAATCGCATGATTTTTTTATTGGTATAAATTTGCAGAAGTTTACCAATAGCTATTTTTTCTTTTTCCAGTGGACTTTCATCCAGTGATACATTGTCTTGCGCATACTTTGTGGCGTCATCATTATATTTATCAACGTAATAAATAAATCCTTGAATGAAATTATTATTGAGCTTCTCACATCGACTGTTGACATAACAAATCAAGTATAAATAAGCGAGCTCTTTTGGGATTTTTTTTAATCGGTCTACATCATATAATTTTGCAAGATTAGAATAATAATCAATCATTCTGCGTGATAGTGATAATTTCGGTAAAAATTGTTCTGCAAATTCATAAATGGGTTTGCACATCTCCAGTTTTTCAAGCTCGCTTCCCATTTCACCTGTTTTAAAACCTTTGGCGTCTATTTTTAGTGCAGTTATTTTGTAAAACGCATCCTCTTGTTCGAATAAATCCTTAAGTGATCGTCTTGCGTTTTTTGTAAGCTGAGATTTTACCAATTTTATCAGGCGATCATCTTCATTTTTTAACGCTGCACCAATTAAATCTTGCAGTCGAGAATATGGCGGCAAAACCATTTTTTCATCGTGCAGGTGTTTTACGATTTCGTCGAACATTTCAGATAAATTTTGTGTGATTTTTACAAGACACCCCGTCTTTTTTAAAATAAGCTGATCGGTTTTTTCGTCATCGTAACTAAAATCCATCAACCGCAGTATTTTTTCTTTTGAAAATTTTCGCACTTTTCGTGTTGGTATTTGAAGTGGTGTACTGTCATTAGGGAAATAATTTTCCATAATAAATACCACATCACTTTTTATCTCAGAATAATCGATGTCAAAAAATTGATGTCTTGCTTTAAAATATCCGTACTGCAAAATAAAATAGAGTTTTGCGGAAGTGTTTTTTCCATTTGATTTTTTTATTTTAAGACCATCCAAAATATTTTTTGGCAGGGAAAAGAAGTGACTTTGTTCTGCTGGATTAAACTGCGGCACACCAAAAATTTTTGATACATCTTCGTCACTCAGAATTTGTAAGCGTCTCACTCTGTCTGATTGCTTCGTCTTCTTTATTTTCTTTATTTTCTTTATTTTGCTCATTCTTATCTCTTTTTTGATTTAACATCATTCCAGCGGCATTTTGATCAAAGCGCTTTCCTTCATCGATGTATCCAAGCACACTGGTATCGCATCGCCATCGCCCTTGTCGCTTAATGGACGCAAATGGCACATGATTTTTGCTTGCTTCTGTTGCAAATCCGCGGCGCATTGAGTGGCTGCTGTAGTCTGCGGCATCCACAAGGTGACAAGACTCCGCAATAGCTTTAATCAGCATGTTCACCTGACGCGGCTTTATATTTTTATCCCTAACTTCATTTCCTTTAATGTGTCGAAACACATGCCCTGAATTACAATGTGAGCGATCTCGCCAAGCAATCAATGCACTGACGGGGCACAGCGTGTCGTCGCCATAGGGAATAGCGCATACTTGTCCGTTACCCGCCTGATCTGTTTTAGAGCGTGAAATTAAAATCTCCACACCTTCTTTGACAAAGTGAATGGACTCCCAGGTAATATTTATTAATTCACTGCGTCTGAACGCACCAAAAAAACCAATTTGTAACAAAGCACAATTTCGGTAATCCATCAGGCGGTCTGATTTTTTTAGAAACGAAACCATTTGCGTGAGTGACTCCAATGTCAGTGCCGGCGCCTTATCTTTTGGTTTACCATGTGTGTTTTTAATGCCGATGAGCGTCTTTCGTATGGCGCTGTGCGCCGTTGGGTCATTGAACCCCTGGTACTGATGCCAATTTTTCAGTGCAGTTAATCGACGCATCAATGTGCGAGGGTTTAGCGTCTTGGCATGCTCATGTAAATAGCGCATGACAACATCACTTGAGGTAGGTAGCATTCCACCCCATGCGATAAAGTGGCGAATATCCGCTTGATACGATTTTCGTGTGCTATCGCTGGTTGCCGCATGAATGTAATCTGATGTAACTGTATTATTCTCTGTGGTTTGCGTTTCATTTTTATTACGTAATGACGGTAGCGCTAGATTTTCTGATGATTTTATTTCCATTTTGATTATTTCCTTATAATTTAAAAAAATCGGGATGAATTCCGGGTTTCGTACGCACGGAACGGAATGCTAACACGATGAAAATTTAATATCGCCGGTAAGTTACATTATCGGATAACTTTATTTTGTTATAAAAAATACTATTTAATTTATTTAAAACGTTTTATTATGCGCTACGTTCTATTTCACAAAAAAACAAGGAGTGAAATGCAATGGGAAGAATTGGAATTACTTATCACGATGTTGCAAAAGCGATATCCACACTCCAAAGCCAGCAAAAAAATCCAACAGTTGATCATATTCGCGAAATTCTCGGCACCGGTAGCAAAAGCACCATTGCCCGTTTTTTGCGTGAGTGGAAATCAAAAAATGGATTACAAAATGATGACGATGGCGCATTACCGAGTGATTTAATTAATTTGGTTAAAGGACTGTGGGGCGCACTGCAAGAAAAAGCGGATAACCAATCCGCCGAAAGCATAAAAGAATTCGATGAAAAAATTGCGCAATTCCAGCAACAGTTGAGTCAATACAGACAGTCGCAATCAGAAGCAGCAGCAAAAATTCACACGCTGGAAGAACAAAACCATCAAAAAACTGAAGAGATTAATGCTTTAAAACAGGCATTAAATGCAGAGCAACATGAAAAAATAAAGGTAACTGAACGTGCAACCAATCTTGAATCCAACAAAGAGCAGGCTCAAGCTGAAATCGAGCGTTTGCATCAATTATTAAAGCATGTGCAAGACAATCTTGAACATTATCAAACAGCAACACAACAATTACGCCAAGAACAGGCACTGCAAATTGAAAAGCAACGCAGCGAGTACGAGCAAAAAATAGCACAATTGCAAAAACAGATTGAATCAATCTTCGCTGAAAAAACAAATTATCAGGCGCAGTGTGTTCAATTAAATAAAACGCATGGGCAATTAGAAAATGATCACAAAGCACATGTTTTACATTATAATGAAATGCAACATAAATATTCAATGTTAAAAGCTTCGCATGAAAAAATGCAAAAAGATTATGAACAGCTTGTGACAACGCATCAACAGCAGTCGCAAAGTTTGGAAGGCAAACATCATACCGTTATTGAATTGCAACTCAAGTTAAAAATGGGGGATGAAAAAATTACGGTGCTTGAAAATGAATTATCAAAAGCTAATGACAAGGTGAACGCATTACGGCATGATCATCAATTTACAGCGCAAGAAAAAGCGAATTTAGAGGGTCAGCTCAAACAGTTTCAGAGCGTTTTATTAAAGAAAAACGTAGTGGCTGTGAGTGATTGATTTTGATGAAAAACTGACGATTTTTGGTGCGAAAAACGCCCTAAAAAAGGATTTTTCATGCTAAAATTTGGCTCAACCATGCGGGTTTAAAGGTGCTGGGATCATTGGCGGGCGGAATGGTTAGAACCCCAATATAGGTGATATCGCCGCACCATTTCTGATTAATTTTTGTGGTAGTAGAATGGCTATGCCAACAAATACGCCAATATACAAAATGGAGCGCTAAGGAATTGTTATTGTTATTCACTGTCACAGATTTTTGTATTTGTTGCGGACACAAATCATTTTGCATAGCCATTATCCTTTAAAAAACTTCCCTGCCTTTTGTGCAATGTTGGCTTGATTGGTATGCTAAATCCTTTAAAGCCAATGATCAATAAAATTTTTTATTTATTTGAAAGATAAATATAAATTATTGAACCTGTTCCGATGCCGGTATCCATCGATACATTTAGCAATACTGATATTGACGAGTAGGGTGTTTAATTGATGATTTGCTGACAGCCGATGTCGCATTAGTTGTATCACCCATAAAAAAATGAGATTGACACTCTACTTTATAATCAGCACACAGTTTAGTAGCGTTAGTATTATTTTGTGAAATTTCAAGTTCACATTGCGTCACGGTGTTCTTACTTTTGACTTCAACGCTCAGAGTTTGCGTATTAAAAAAAGCCTGATGCAAAACACGTGTGGCGCGTGCGCTTTTTATTTCGAATCCATGATATTTTTCGCATTCACCTAGCATATAGGATAACATTCTTTCTTCCGCATTTTGTGGAAACACCCAGCGATTAAATTGAAATAAATACTGTTCAATTGATACAATAAAAAGTTTTATCGCGGAAAAAGCAATGGCTTGAAAACCAGCTTGATTCGCAGCTGTATTCATTAGTGGTCTATGAAATAATTTCTCTGCACAAAAAAGCAAGAAGAAAAAAAGAGTCTGGCCAAGCAGGTGAATCGGGAGTTTTATCGTCTCTTTAATCATTGCTGTCATCCACTGAAAAACATAACGTGGCGCACTAATGTCGCGTTGAATGGGGTCGTTGATCAGCGATGCCGCGTATAAATTAAATGCTAATAATTGTAGAGCAGTTGCAAACCACTGACACAGAACAAATAAAAAAAAGCCAGTGTAACCCTCTTTTATTTTTTTCCCAGCGCGTGTCATTAAGTAATTCAAACCATAAATGAGCGGGAAATTAACCAGTGTTAAATAATCTTTTTTTGTGAAAACCTCATAGGATACATGACATAACGCAGCGATCCGCAATAAACTGATCAGCGGGATATTTCTGCTCCGTTTCGGAGTGAATTTATCTGTAAGATTTCGCAATAAATCCATATTAGCAATAGCCAGCCCTTTTTCGACATAAAATAAATTTGTATGGACGTAAGGAACAAGACTTAGCAACTGTTCTCCAGCATGCTGAAATGTCGATTCTTGTTTTTGTTTCCATATTTTAAATTCATTAATATAGCTGTTGACATCCGCTTGAGCCAATTTTAAAAATAAACCCAACGCGGTCCAATATATTTCATCACCCACAACTGGTGCAGTAGCACTCGGCGGATCATCTGAAATAAAATCATACGCGTATAAACGTATCGCCAGTTTGTCTATTAATTCGTGTATGGGAGTGATTTCAGAATGAGACCCAAGGGGATGTAAAATTTCTGTTTGGAAGTGGATTTCGCTATCGATACGTTCTAGGCTGATGCGTAATGCTACATACCCCTTATTTTCAGGCAATTCCCACGTCCAATATAAAATAACAGGGCAATTATGTATAACTTTACTTAATTTTTGAATAAAATCATCTGGTATACTTGCTGAAAATGGTAAGCAAAAAATTTCTCGGTAATTAATCTCCGCCCTGTTTATCGTAATTCGTCGTAATTCAGCTTCTTTTCTTACAAAACAACCTAATTTATGTTGTTCCAAAAAAGAAATGAGTGCAGCTTCACTTGGAAGATGCGTGCAATTGAATAAGGTTAAAAAATCCTTAGTTAATCGCTCGTGCGATCTATTGGGTGTTGGCATGTTTAACCGCCGTGCCTTGAGAGAATGCTTCTACGTCTGCAATCTTCTGAAACCCATTTTCTCGTGTTAGCCAGTTACACAATCCGTTAAAAAAGGTTGGTTGCCAACTGGAAGATCTTTCACTCGGCACATCACAACACTGTACTTTTGCTGCTTCAATCCGGACTGACAAAGCGTTGTCACCAAAAATTGAATTACAGAGTGCAGCAGCGCGCTCCATGTCTGGATTTCCCTTCTGCGGTTCTATATCTCCTTTCTCTTCCATCTCTCTAATGGTTGTTACGGCCTCGCATCTATCTTTTATTCCATCGACCATTTCTTTCTGTTTCGTTAGCGCTCTCGTTCTTGAAGCCAATTTTCTTTGCTCGTCTAATAAAACTTTTGCGTCCTGTTCTGCTGATTCAGCTTTAGCAGACGCTGGAATTGACTTGCCATGCGAATCAAATCTGCTACACCGCGTGTCCGCATTCCCTTGCGCGCAAATACGTTTAACAAGATCAGCGCTTGTTTTTGCATCTTCGATAAGCAACGCTAAATCCATCGGTGTTTGTTGATGACCGTTGGGCAAGTTGATTGCCGCTGACATAATGGGCAGCAGAGCGATAAATGTTTCGATGTCTCCAAGCTTAACCGCTAAATGTAATGCGGTATTCCCTTGCTTGTTAACAACCAGAATGTTATTTTTTCCAGCCCGCAATTTTAAAATTTCTTCCTGATCGTCGTGTTGATGCATTCGATAAATTTCAACGGCTGTATAAATTTTTGGTTCTACCGAAGAGAAATGATGATGATCAAACGCTGTTAATAATCCCAACGTATCTTGAACTAAAGGATAGCGGACATCTAACAACTCTTCGTCACGCAGTGTTTTTGCAATTTTTACTTCGTTCAAAATAAAAGTTTTTAATTCAATTAAAGGCTTTGTCAGTATATCTTCTAAAACTTGATGGATAAATTTACCGTGAGGATCTTGTTGATAGTGCAGAATATGACGCATAATTTTTTCTTTGTCATATATCGCTGTTAATTTTTCTTTGAATTCAGCACGTTCTATTAGCTCTGGATAAGTCCATGCAACAAAAGCAGCTAATTTTTTAGCGGCGGCATCAACATAAATCAATGCTTGATTGATAACGCTGGATTCAAAGCTAGAAAGTTTTGAAATAATTGATTGAGTGACACTTTGCCTGTGTTTTACTAATTCCGCATTGACAGTGGTTTGAGTAAGTTTATTATTTTCTAATAGCGCACTTTGATCAACAAACACCATGCCATCAAATTTTTTCACATTTCTAAATTTATAATCTAACCATGTCTTTAATATTGTGTTGCGTGGATCGTTGGTAAATCCGCAGGGTGCTTCTGTGAAGCCTTTCAAACCAAGCGCACAATCAGACAATTCAGGGTCGCGTGAATTGAAAACAGGAAATTCTGCTCTAAGAACTATCTGAAATTCTTTTGTATTTTTTTTAATTCGGTTCGCATGACCGCTAATAAACTTTATATCTGCTTGATATACTGTAATATCGTTAACATTTCGTGCAGTCTGTGCGATTGAATAATGAATTTCTCCATGTCCCAAATACTCAGCCTGCAACCATAGTTTAAGAATTTTTTTATTTTTCGCGTTTAAACCAGAAAGCGCATTCGCTGCCAGTTTTGCTACAAGATTGGAATCTGAAAAAACCACATGTTCACTCACCGAGCGTAATGTATCCATCCAAGAAGAAGGTGAGTCATCAGATACATCTTTAAATAAATCAAAAGGAAGTTGAGGGTCGTTAGACTGCTCATGCAGTTTTCGTTTTTGTTCGGCCGCTTGATTTATTAAAAAAGTGAGATCAGTTGATGCCTCACTCTTCACTTTAGTTGTTATTCGAGTTACACCCGCTGTAACTGTATTGTGCGACGTTGGGTCGACGGCAATTGAGTCAAGACGGCCGGCGCCGCACTCCCATTTAAGCACCTCTTTTGTGCCGCTTAAAAATTTTTCTGATTTTCGTAAAAAAACTTCAGTAACATACCCTTCTCTATCAGCATATTTATTAGCTTCAATTCTATCGACAACAATATTTCTTTTATTATGTGGTCCTCTAAGATACTCCTGCTTTTTTTTCTCAATCTTTTGATTTATTAAATCATTGCTGCAAAAAACCACTTTTTGATCATTCTCACACGAAAATGCAAAGCTCTCTTGTTTATCTTGAATACACTGCGCAGTCAGCGCGGCAAACTTTCTGACATAACCCTCTTCAGTCTGCTCAGCATAAGCAACTTGCGATAAAGAATTGAACGCGTCTTGAATAAAACCACCTGCAGAGTTTTTTGACTGTTGAAGAAGAGTCAAACGCCGATCATAATCACCCGCTACAAACTTAATGATATTTTCCTGTGCATATTCATGAACGAGATGTTTCACTTCACTCACAACATTTTTTACGGCGTCCGCATAATCACTGATTAATTGTTCAAAAACACGGGGATTTGTTTTTACTTCAACCATAAATTTTAAAATTTCTGCGCCTTCAGAAAATACAGTGTCAATTTGTTTTTTGAGGTTTGGATTATTTGAAAAGCCAGGTAGCAATTCAGGAAAAAATAATACCAGTGACGCGCAATCTGACCAAATCAGCGGATTAACTAAGGCGTTATCATACTGAACGCCAAGCACATCATGCGCATATCCCACCCAATAATTAATATTATTTTCCATCGCGCTTAGGCGGGATAAAATTGTAATAAGATGTTTTTGCATATTGATATCGTTTATAAATTGCCCTGGTCTCATACCCGTAACAGTGCTGCTCTTAGCATGAATGGTTGCCCATCCGATTACTTTGGTGAAATACGAGCGCATGGTTTCGAGTCCATTGTCAGTCGGTTTTCCATGCGTAGCGTGATAAGTGGTGACGCTGTGTCTCACGTTTTCATAATCAGCGCCGAATAATGTTGCGAAATTTTCTTGATTTCGACGATCCATCTCAGCAAGATATTGGCTGGTGAAATGAGCGTCATGACTAAGCCACCATAATTGTTGTCGTGTTTTTTGATGTTCTTGATAAAGCGTGTCAATGCCTTGAAGTAAAGCATGAGCCAGACTTAATTGATTTGCTTGAACTTCATCAAAACGCTTATTGTTATCGGATGCAATGGTAGTTAATGTTTGATTCAACCCATCTGCTTGCGCGATCACTATTTTGACTAGGTCGCCAACTTCCTGCACTTTAAGCCGTGTTTCTGCACCATCAAGACGTACTGTATCTCTTGTTTTCTCGCCATCAAGACGAACAGTGGTTCTTGTTTCTTCGCCATCACGTCGAACTGCATCTCTTGTTTCCTCGCCATCACGTCGAACTGTATCCCTTGTTGCCTCGCCATCACGTGTTACATGATCTTTTGTTTTTTCATGTTCAAGACGATTTTCGGCTGTTATGTCATCGATTATTCTATTTGCTGTTCTGGTTTGGTGTTGTCGTGCATCATTATGTGATTGTTGAAATTGTGTAAATTTCAGGTGAGCGCTTTGTTCTTGTTCGCTCTGTGAATGAGACGGATCACTGAAATGTTGCTCCTCTTTTTCGCCAGCGGGATCATCTCGATGAGTGCTCTCGTCAGAATGATGAGGAGCATCAGAAAAACGTTTTCTAATTTCATCTAATTGTTCTGGGGATGATTTTTTCCCTTCTTTCATGAGGTTATTTAATAATTCTTGACGCTCATTAAGCTCACTTACTCTGTCTTCTGTGTACCGACCCATTTTCTCAGCACGATACGCGGTTTTTTTTGAAGCATCGAGTTCAGCTGCTAGCTTTTCGAGTGACTTAAGCAAGTCTTGATGCTCCCCCGTATTTTTTTGTTCTTCTTGTTTATGCTTTTTTTCTCCATAAAACTGTTTCACTTTTTGAAAAGCGTAGGGTGTTAAAACGGCAAGCCTCGCCGCTACTCCAACTGCTCCAGCGGGCGCAAGGATTGTGACAAGTGTAAATTGTGACAATGTTAAAAGATCATCGCGATTCATGTCAGGTGATGGAATGGCAAGGTGACAACTTATCTGAGAAAGTTTTTTCGCATAATATTGCGCAGTTTCCATGCCTCGCGTAGTTTTTATAACAGCATGTTTCTGAAATTGAGCGAAGAGTTGACTGACTTCTTCCTTTGTTGGATGTGCATTTGGTCGCATACTTCACCTTTTAAATTGTGAGATTTTATTTCGTAATTCGATTAAGAATATTTTTTTGGTTCGATAAAACGGTCTTTTTTATGAACCACCCTTGTTTCATTTTAGCGATACACTTACGCCTTTAATTCGGCTCAAGATACTGGTTTTCGTAATCTAAGTCTACCGAATGGCGAAGTTCTTAAGTGTCGCGAACTGTACGTCACATGAAGGCGCTTTTTATCATGAAAATCGGTTACGCCAGGGTTAGCGCACGCGAACAAAATTTTGATATGCAGGTCATCGCACTTGAAGCAGTGGGCTGCTAAAAAATTTAATTGAACTCGTGCAGCAGTCGAGGAATTTTAAGTCGACATTGAGCGCATTTCTATACCTGGCTCATCCATTTCTCGCAAATCTGAAAACCGTCTTCTTGCAGTTTCTCCGGATGTGAATGCAAACCTTGCGGAATTTGGTTTATATGTAATGTCATCCGGTGGGTTTGTTCTAATAATTCTTCCTAACAGTGTATCATGCCTTGCATAAATAATTTTGAAAAAAGCCTCACTCATTGATTTACTAGGCGCTGCTCTTTTTAATGCTTCTGGTAATTTTTGCAAAACTTTCCGCGATAAAATGAGACTATCATAAATAACAGGAATGTAGTTTACTTTAAATATTAATGAAAATAATAGGTCGATATGATTATCGACCATATTCTTATCAAGGAATGCGGATTTCACGATAAATTGTATCAATGCAATAATTCTTTTTTTCCCTGCGTCGAGCGCGCTAATATCTCTTTCCATTACTTCTAGATTTTGCACTGCCTCTTCAGCGGTACCATTCAAAACTAAAGCCGTTCTAAGCCAATATAATGAGTCATGTTCATTTTTCTCGGAAAACATTAACGTGAGCACTTCTGACATATTACCAACACTCATTATTTTCCTAATGATTGATTCCAGAAGATCAACTACTGCTATCCTTCCACCGCTAAAAGTAGATCTACTGATAAAACTAATATATGACGAAATACGATTTAATGCGCAACAATGGGCCAGATTTTCGCATAATAAATGTATCGACTCGAGTGAAAATATTTTATTGATAAATGATTTCAATAGATTGGCAATTGCAATAACTAAATCATCCGCTATTGCTTCAAGCAATGTTTTTATCATGTTTTTAATGATATCTTCGTTGTCAGCTAAAATAGCTTCAGCTGAATTGTTATTTATAAAAGCCTGTATTTCTGAAATAACGTTAAATAACTCGCCTAGTTTTTCAGGTGCCTCTGGATTAACAAAACCATAGTCATTATTTTGTATCAGATTCAATAACCCTTCTATTTTTATAAAAATATTTTTTGATGTTTTTTTTACAGTATAAATTCTTCTTTTGCAATATTTCGGCAATGTCCTATTATAATAAAAATAAGATGACTCATAGTAATTATCTGATGGTGAGTCAATAAAAATAATATTTTGATTTCCAAAGGAAATCTGAAATTGATCAGCAATATACGATTCTAATATTTTTTTATCATTCTCATTTAAATCATGTCTATTATAGCGTCCACTTGATAAATAAATTTCAAGATGATCACTTCTTTGCGCTAAAAGACCGGCATAATAAACAGAGCCATCATAACCAGGATATGGATGGGCTAAGGAAGGATGACCGTACCTGTCGTTCCAATCAATTTGTGAATGAGTAGAGTGATGAATCGCTTCAGACAAACTATTTTCTGCAAAGCTGACCCAGTTTGCATTTTTATTTCCAATTGCGATGACTCCATCTTTTCTAAATACCCAAATTTTTTTCTGATTCTCATGAAGTCCACAAGACACAGTGGCAATGTCTTGGTAAGTTGGATTGAAATTTGATTCGTGTGCATATACATGTGATTGAAATATTGGCGCAATATGATCTTTTATATAAGCCTTCATTTTTTCTAATTCAGACGGGATCGTATCAACTTGTGGCTTGAAAAGACAACGCTGTGTGCTTGTAAGATATTTCGGTCCAACTAATGTTCGTGATAATGTTGCTAATATTTGATCACAATGATTTATCTTGTCTGAAAATAATCTCGCTTTTGAAAGCTCAGCGCATAAGTTTTGAATAACCATTTCGCGCTGTGAAGTTTTATTTTCAGTATAATTAATTTTAATAGCCAGTCCAAGTATAGTAATAGTTTTGACATCATGATAAGAACCACGCCAGCGAAACCCTAATGTCACTGAAGCAATAGAATTTAGAGCGGCATTGCAAATTTTCGTTAATAACTTGTCACCCTCTAAAATTATTGCAATGAAAGATTTTCTATTGTCTTTATAAAAAGGCGTTATAACAGATGTTGTAAGTTTTAAAAAAAGATAATCAGAGTGTTCTGGCGCTGAAAACTCAACAAGCTCAGAATTAATTTCAACTTGTTCAAATGCCAATCCAATTTCATTAAATAGTTTTTCATTAAACAAATAAGGCATGATGAGTGATTCCAATTTTATTTTTACTATATGAAATATGCATTTTCAATTCTTTGATTGCTATCATGTTATCTCACCTTGTTTTTGAAGCAATATATTTTCATACTAATTCTCATTACATTGTCAATTGCTCGCAAGTTTTTTCAACGTCATCACGATTTTTTGAATTAGAGGCGCAGGAGTTAACTACGACTGAATGCGTTAAAAATACTGCAATAGGCGGTAATTGAGACGCATCATTAGTTTGGTAAGCTGTATATTTTTTAAATTCAATGCCAGTATTTTTTTCACTACTGGTTTCATTTTTCAATAAAATATCAAGTTGAATGTGGACAATATAAGTTCTTACAGCCTCATTAAAAAGGAAATTTAAATTATTAAAGAGTTTTTCATCTGATCTAATATTCTTTTTTAAATGTTCCGAGAAAAAATCGATAATGCTTAGCAAAAATGACAATCCAGAACGCACTAAAACATGTGTTTCAGCGGTACTCAAGCACCATTGTAGATCGATAATAAAATTCTCAAAGTGTATTAATGCAACAGAATGACCAACAAATAATGGTTTTATTTCAGGCAATAATGTGAGTATTTTTTCACCGATTTTTTGGTAGTGTTGTACTTCGCTCGCCACCTGGTTGCTTTCTAGTCTAATACCTTCAATTTTTGAAACGATTGCTTCTCCGCGTTCAGGTGAAAGCCAAATATCACGAATAAAACACAACGCCATATCACGTGATTTATCACTTGAGCCTGAGTATAGACGAATCGGCAAAGCCATTCCTCGTCTTGGATCTTCATTAATTGCAGCTATAATTGATTCTCTTGATAATTCATTTTTAGAATTAAAATCAGTCAGCTCACAATTTAATGTAATTGCTGTTGGTTTTTGTGGAATTGCAAACGGTGAAACATCGTATCGCGGTGCCGAATTTAACTGTGGTTGTATTTTTGGAATAATTTTTTGTGCCGACTCTCTAATTTGCACATTTCTCAATGTGAGAAATTGTTGTAACGATTTTGCTGACTGTTGTGTCATTATCTCGCCATCTACTTCATCTGTATTGCTTTCTTTTCCGCATCTAAAAATCGCTGCTTCATAGGCGCCTAGGTTAGCAATAACAGATGGATGCAATGCAGGCACAGGATACATGCGTTTTCCTGCAGAAATACTCCAAACTAATGTATCGCGGGTACTGCCTTCGTTACGTACGCCAGAATGAATTCCATTGATATTAAAAATAAACAGTGTGCCTGCGGGTCCGGCACACTCAAATGGCTGATGCAATTGCTCAACTTCGGAATCAGTAAAAAGCGTGTCGCGACTTGAATGAATTTGCCATTGTATTTTATGTGTGCCTGTCCAATAACGCATGCCTTGCTCGCCAGGTTTTACATCTGTCAAAAGCATCATAACTTTGAATTCCTTAGAGTGCCCATCATTATGCGGTTGAAATGCACGATATTTTTTTGGTGGCGTAGGCAAAATACGATAGGCCCGAATAGAGGACATCACTGGATCGCGTCCCCAGGCGTGCGCACCGACCGCCCACACTAATGGATTAGCCAGAGCATCACACATTGCCTGTGAATCAGTTAGATATTCTTCTTCAACAGTACCGCCAAACTGAATATGCGCATGAACATCAGGCATTTTTCGACTACACCACTTATTAAAATCTTCCTGCATTTCAGAAAGTTTTTCTCCTGAAAAAAACTGAGGTAAGGCAACAATACCATTTTGATCAAGCGCTGTTACAATTGCAGTGAAATCATCACCTAATTGCATTTCAAGTAATGTCTGAAAATCATGATTTGGTTGGCAATAAACATCACGGTAATGGAGCTCGGATGGAGTTAATTCTAGTTTTTCTCTTGTCATCATTATTTCTCTTAGGTGCTTTTCAGGTTGAAATGGGTTGCCATGCAATTCAATAACCGAACATCCGAATAACTTACTTGTAAGTATGTTGCCGTTCAAATTATTTGGAATTGATTTTGCCAGTGTCTGCATCAAAAAAAATGATTCATCTGCATTTGATATATTTGAGGTATGTCTTAGCGCAGAATAATAAAATTTTTGAATTATAATTTTGTCGATATATGTACCGGATATTCGAAATAACTGCTCTCGCGTTTCCGTATCATCATTAAGTCGTTCTAGATTGTTCGAAAGACGATCTCTTTGTAAGTCATCGTATCTTTCACCGTATTTGTGCAACCCAATATTGCCAGCCCATCGCTTTATTGCAATCAAAAATGCCGCATAACCACAGACCGCATCATTTATTTCAACGAAAGGAAAATTTTTTAATATATCAGAATAATATTTTGACGAGCTTTTTGGATCTTTCCATTGCAGATTCAATACGGTAACAATATATTTTGAAAGCGCATATTCAGGCTTATCTAAAATAGCAGGAAAAATATGTTTTTTCTTCGTGCTAGTGTCATCTTCAATAGCTTTAACAGAAGTAACTAAACCAATCGTGTAAAGTGTTCTAATAAAGCTATCGGCATATACAGAATGTTTTTCAGAAAAATCATGGTGATGTAAATGTGTTGCACAATATTCCAAATGCGTTTTCTTTAATTCATTTGAAAAAGAATGCTTCGGGGTTGTATAAACAACCTTATTGTGTGCTGTAACATGATGCTCAGGATAATATGCAGCATTTAATAGTAATATATCATTTTTTCCAGATCCAAAAGTGGCTTGATAGAAACCATGGTAATCATGAATTTGGGTATTACTGTCTATTTGCAAATGATTACAGTTGGCATTTGAGATAATGACGTGCACTTTCATCAGATCAGATGTTCTATTTCTTGCGGTTAATTTTTGCAAGAATTCTTTTTGAGCTGCGTATTCTGGATTATTACCAAGAGCTGTTTCGTAGAAATCTTCAAGTAGAATATCACTTAAACCTAATTCATTTAAACGCGCTTGAATCATAGAAAAAAAGGATGCTTTGGCCTCAATATAAGTTTTGCTCTCATAATCAAAATTATTCATCCAATCAGGCATAAGTAAAACCGACAATGTATACTGGGGCGGTACACGTTGAAATTGTTCGGCAGCCTTGGAGAGTTTTGTTTTAAGTATTAAAATATGGTTGATTTCATCTAAAATTACAAGATTAAATTGTGAGCCATTTTGTATGCTATAGAGGGTAATGGTGACCTTGTCACTATAGTTGCGCGGCATTTAATTATCTCTATGTTTATTTCCTCCATGAATATTAAAAATCGTGGTATTAATATGCAATAATTTAGGTTCTGTCGCAAATTCAATATTATGCTCAATAAAATTACAAGCGCATTTCTCCTGGACGCAACTATGCTGCTAACGCATAAAACTGATCAAATGCAGGTAAACTTTCAGAATTAATATGCTGGCCTTTTTTCAGCATTCGACATAATTCAATTCCAGCTAAAGTGGCATCTGCAGAATGAAATGTTTTAAAGCCCATCATGGGTTTTGTGATTTTTTTAATTCCACGATGATCCTGCTCTACAATATTATTTAAATATTTAATTTGACGAACGTGAAT
>JAPLRF010000058.1 GCA_026399315.1 Gammaproteobacteria bacterium | reverse complement strand
TGTAAGGTTAACACAATTGACATACGCAATTATTTAAAAAATGAGGATAAAAATAAAAAATCACATGGTCACGATTTAAAAATAACAATTAATCAAGCTGAAAGTGTAAGTACTAATGAAAAACGCGAAAAACAAGATATTAGACAAGCATTCTCTGTTAAAGCTTATGTTGAAAATTACCTTAATCAACATGAAAAAACGCTGGTATTTTCCCAATCAAAAACCGCTGCTGAAAAACTAAATTTACTGATTCGCGGCTCTCTTATTGAGCATGGAAAAATAAGCCATGAGCAACACCGCATAATAGCCATTACTCCTGTTTTTTTAAGCAGGCAAGAGCAAAAACATGCAAAATTTTACCCAAAGGATGCCTTCATCAAAATTTATAAAGGAAGGGGACAATATGATGTTAAGAAAATTACGCGTTATGATTTAAATTCCAATAAAATAATAGTGTCTAATGAAAAAAACAGATTTGAATCTGTCTCACCAAAAGATCTTAGTAGTTTAATTCAAAAAAATGAAGCCAGTATTTTTTATGAAAAAGACATGGAAATTTCAAAAGGAGATTTACTGTGTTTATCGCAATCTAATAAACAATCTACATTATTGAACCTGAAAATTGGCGAGACGTATAAAATATTAGAAATAAACGATAAGAAAACTTTACTTGAAATAAAGTCAAATCCAGAAAAAACACTTTCCATTAAAACAAAAAGACTTAATGGTCTGGCTATAACATATGATTATGTTCATTCGATCCATGAAAAGCTACCGGTATCTCTAAAGAAAACTATATTGTGCGACTTACCTCACCATGCACTGAATGCCAATGTGTTATCTGAGCTTACTAAGCATGGCAATCATATTCACATTATTACTGACAATAAAATCAAAGCAGAAAAAAAGCTTCACATAGATCAATCAAAACAAAATGCCGTTGATCAAAAATTACAGGATATAACACCTGAAAAAACACCTACGCGAACTGCATTAGACTATGCAATTGCAGTGGTTGGCTCAAGAGAAGCTGCATTTAGACAAGAAGACCTTATTAAAAAAGGAATGTCTTATAAAATAGCATCTGTTTCACTTGCAGATGTGCATTCTGAAGTACGAAATATACTCTCAGAAGGCATATTGCATATGCGTGAAGATAAGTTTGGTGAGGTTATTTTTGCAACATCTGAGGCAATTAAATTAGAAAAAGAAATTATTGTACAAATTAAAAATGGAAAAAATCAGGTTCCAGAATTAATTTCATCACTATCTGCAAAATCATTTTTAAAAAATACTAATTTAAGCCAAGGACAAAAAGAAGCTTGCGAGTTAATCTCAACAACAAAAGATCGCTTTGTGATGATTCAAGGTTATGCTGGAACAGGTAAATCTACCATGTTGCAAACACTCATTGGTGATAGAACCCTTGATACTTTACAAACTATGTTACCAAAAGAAGTATCAGTACTCGCACTTGCTCCAACACATCAAGCAGTGATTGAATTGCAAAAGAAACATATTGAAGCGAAAACACTTAAAAGCTTTTTAATAGACACTAAAAGTGATCAGTCAAACATCAATCTTGATTTAAAAAACAAATTAATTATTGTAGATGAATCATCTATGATTTCTAACAGTGATTTCCATCAATTACAAGCTGTAATTGAAAAAAATAATGCACGATGCGCTTATCTGGGTGATATTGCTCAATTATCTGCAGTAGAAGCAGGAAAACCAAGTGAACTTGCCTATATATCAAAAGAAGCAGACATAGCAACTGCTGTTATGCTTGAAAATAAACGTCAAATTGATCCTGAATTAAAAAAAATTGCGAATTTATTGATGGCGGGTGGGTTAAAAAACTTTTCAAGTGCATTTGATCTATTAGAAAAAAATGGACTCATTATTGAAATTAATCCTGAAAAAACTATAAAAAGTAAAAATGATGGTGATCAATTGTCGTCGACGCAGATGTTGGCACAAACATATGCGACCTTACCTGAAGGCGAGCGTATTCAAACATTGGTTGCCGCAGCAACCAATCATGACAGAATTAAAATAAATGAAGAAATTAGGAGGTGTTTAAAAAAACAAGGTGAATTGTCTCAAAATAGTATTTCTATGCAGATATTAGATGATTCTCGTTTAACGGATGCTGAACTTCGTGTTGCTGAACACTATAAGAGTGGGATGATTGTAAAATATCAAAATGAATATAAAAATGTTGTTAACTCTGATGTTAAAAGTAACTTTGTTACATTAAGTGATAAGAAAGGTGAAATTTCAATTTTATCGTTACCGCATCTTGCTAAAAATAATTTTATTGAATTATATGACGTGAGAAATATTGAAATTAATCCTGGTGAGCATGTCAAATTTACTAAAACAGATCGTGATCGTAATATACGTGCGAATTTATCATTAACTGTCGAGTCTATTGATCTTAAAAATAAAACAATCACCGCAAAAACTGCTCAAGACGAAAAACATATCATTTATTTTAATGAAAACAACGATCAACATGTCGATTATAGTTATTGCTCAACGACCCATGGTTTACAGGCAGCAACCTCAAAATCTGTGTTTATTTTATCAAATAGCTACAACAAGTTATCTAATACTATGCGTCAGATTTATGTAGCACTTACACGCGCACAAGAAAAGGCGCTCATCTTTACAGACGATAAGGAAAAAATTAAACGACAAATTATCTGGAATGAAGGCGAAAAGGCAAGTGCGCTGGAAGCAATGGGATTACTTGAAAAACGGCAATCAATAGCGCATAAAAAAACACCGCTTGAAAAAACAACTGTTAACAACAAGACAATTTCCTTAGATGCAAAATTAGTTGAAAAAAATTTAGCGCTTCAAGTGAAAGAAATTGCGCGCAATATTTTAGGGGAACCAAACCATTCCCTTTCAAATGACATTAATTGGCGATACGGCTCTAAGGGAAGTTTGTCTGTAGTGGTTGATGGGGATAAGGCCGGTTATTTTCATAATTTTGAAACCGGTGAAAAAGGCGGCATGATTACTTTACTCATGAGTGAGCTTCGCTTGCCATTTAAAGAGGCACTTGAACATGCATCAAATTTACTGGGTGGCGCAAACCTCACAAAACAATCAGCCCCTGCTCAAGAAAAACTACCACCAATCAAAACTATTGTTGGCTCTGAAAAAAAGCAAGAATATATTAATAAGTTAATTTCACAGTCTAAGCCGCTTGTCGGCACAATTGCTGAAAAATATTTACAAGGCAGGGCAATTAAAGATATGAAAAATACAACGTTGCGATTTTTGGAGCATGTAACAACAGGCGGTGGAAATAAAGACAAGGTTCCATTTTCATCTGCTTTGATGGCAATTTCACATAATGAAGATGGAAAACCACAGGCAATCCAATTAACTTATTTAGACAAAGACACTGGTGCGAAAGTGCTTGGGCTTCCAATTGCAAAGCGCACCCTTAATTCTCCATCTGGTGCATTTGTTAATTTAACGCCACAAATTAAATCACCCCAGATCACTTTTGTTGCTGAAGGCGTTGAGACGGCATTGAGCATTCGTGACACAGCCATGCAAATTAAAAATGCGCAGGTTGTTGCAACACTTGGTAAAAGTAACATAGAAAATATTCCGTTACAAAAAACAGCGAGCACCATCGTTCTTGTATTGGATAATGATTTAAAAAATCCACTTCACGATTCCGTCATTAAAAATGCCATGAAACATTTTGAAGAAAATGGAAAACGTGTTGTTTGTATTTTCCCCGAAGCCATTAACAATAAAAAAACGGATTACAATGATTTGGCGCAAGCTGGGCAGTCGAATAAAATTGCACAGGATATCAATCGTGCTTTTGAACAATATAAAAATGCTACACAATTATCTGATGCTAATGTGCAAAGCCAAAAACCAAAGGAGCGGTATCGGGATATGGAGAGGGAGTTTCTTGGGTAGGATGATCCGTATTAGTTAATTATTTTTTTTCGATTATTTGTTTCCCTGATTTGGTGGTTTGATATTTTTGTAAATGGCTGCTTGGTTTTTCTGGGTTTGTCATCGCAAGTAATCCACGTTCTATGAGCGGAACAATAAAACGATTTCTAAATTTACTCCGATTTTTCCATCCTAATAATTCCATTAACTCACTGATAGGTCGTGCTTCATAGCTTACACTAAGCAGCTTGTGCTCCTCATCGTCTATAAATGATGGGTCTTTCACCTGATCCCGACCTAGTCCCGATTTGGGACCAGGTCGTAATTTGGGACCAGGTTGTTTCTGTACGTTATGTATCTTTTCCATGACTAGAGGGTTAAAGACGAGGTCAGTGTAAGGGCCTACTTCATACCATTCAGGCAGGGGATAATCATATTGAGCACAGGATTTTAGAATTCGTGAATAACCAGTGCCAAATCGCTCAACCCAGCCGAGTTTTTCAAAAATACGTGCGATAACCAAGTTACGTGGAATACTTACGCCTTCTTTGATACTTTCAATAGTCATTCCAGGCGGTAAACACCCCGGGCTTCTTATCTCTAAACGATTATCAAAAATACTGACAAAAATCCGCATGGTTGAATAAGCATAATCAGCATGCATTAGGGCGTTCAACAATCCTTCGCGTACTGCAACTGCGGGATATTCTGGAATATCTTTTCGTTTAATTTCTTTTATGACGGCGCCCATGCGCGTATTGCGACGAATAAATTGTGGCACAGCATCCACTGCTTCAATGACTCTTCCAATATCAAGTCGGTCTAAAAAATCAACTTTTTCAGTTCCAGCAAATCGCGCGCAACTCACATAAGCCATTGGAAACAATTGTTCACGTACCGCCTCTTTTGCAAACAAAATAATACCGGCATTGGATGGCACATAATCATCGCCATAGGGCACTAAAATTTTTAATGTTCTGAGTTTTGATTTATTGATGGATTGATCTGCTTTGGCAAATACCTGTTCTAATAATTCATAATCTAAATCATCAGCTGTCGCTTTCGAGCAGGGCATAGAATCGAAACCCTGGGAGTGGCGAACGCGCACCAATTCTTGAATCATTTCAGTTGATGCTGCGCGCGAACTGGAACCAAGCCGAACCATAACACCTTTTTCTGTGCCGAGTTGCTTCAAGTAAAACGGACCTATGCTTGCTAAATAGGGTACGTCAATTAGCACTAATGATTTCGTTTTTTGATTGACGATTTTTATCGTAGGCAATAAAAACGGTTCAATGCTATCGGCGATCAGAGAAGTCAGCTTTTCTTCAACAGAAAGTGGGTCATCAATACCAATCACATTTTTCTTATCATCTACGCCGATAACGAGAGTACCACCAGCAGTATTTGCAAATGCAACCAATGTTTTTAATAATGACTTTGGCGAAGACAAATCTTGTTTGAACTCAAGTGTTTTTCCTTCATGCTGATTAAGCAGTTCTTCGATAGTAGTCATATTTTTTATAGCCTAAACCTTTTTAAAAAATTCGGAATCACATTGCGGGCATTTTGGCAGGGCGCTCATGTGTTGATTATCCTTTTCAATAGCTGAAATAGTATACTGCAAAATCAGTATCGTTACTTTCAAAATCTCATAAATTTAAGCTGAATTTCGCCTATCATCTGAAATTATTTCATCAATAATGTTCCAGCACTGTTTGGATTCAGAATTAGTTGGATTTGTAAATCCAGCAGCTACAATAAGCGCTTTCCACAAAACCCAACCGCGACCACGTGCCCATGTATCAACGTCAAGTGACAAGGTTTTTTGAAAAATTTCACGAGCTGTTTCTTTAAAAAAAGTCCAGGCGATTGCAAGATCACAAGCAGGGTCACCGATTACCAATTGCCCAAAATCAATGACCGCACAAAGCTTGCCATTTTTAACGAGGAGATTTCCAAGACTAATATCACCATGAACCCAGACGGGTGATTTATTCCATTGGGTTGTAAGCGCTGTTTCCCAAATTGAAACTGCTGCTTTGCGATCAATTTTATCTTTTAGTACCTCGATCGCTTTACGTGTTTGCTCATCATAGGTTGAGAGCAACCCACCACGATAAAAGCTATGTAGGCCGGGTAATGGACCGCCCGTTGTATCGATACGTTGTAACGCAACCAAAAATTCAGCAAGGCTTTTTGCAAAATCATCGACATTATCGATTCGCGAAGTCGATGCAGTTTCACCCTCAATCCATCGATACACTGACCAAGGCATAGGATAATCAGCTGTTGGCTTTCCTAATGCCACAGGCGATGGAATTGGTAGTGGTAAAAATGGCACGAGCTTCGGCAGCCATTGATGTTCTTTTTCAACCTGATGCGCGTAATCAAAGTTACTTGGCATGCGAACCAACATCTTATCACCCAAGTGAAAAGTTCTATTATCCCATCCGCTCGACTTGACAGATTGGATCATTAAATCTTTCCACAAAGGGAACTGACTGGCGATTAGCTTTCGCACAAGTGATTCATCAATAACTGGCATAGTGTTTTCTTTATTATGCATTGTCGTTCAATACCGTTTCTTCACACTGCTTTTTAATATCCCGCATCAGTGATGCAACGGTCTCATGATTGGTACTTTGAGCATCTGAATTGTATACACAGCTTAATATTTCAAACAAAGTGGTCATTACCTTTTTTTGAAAAACAGATTGGTTTTCACCATCATCTAAATGATTCTCAAGAACCTGACTAATATACTTGGAGAGGGCAACCGATTTTTTATTGGCGAATTTGGTGAGTTTTTCTTTCGCCGCATCTGAAACGTAACATTCGATTCTTGCCATAACAATATTCCATTTTTTATATTCCTAAGAAAAATAGTGTATCACACTAGGGGTGAAACAGGGGTGTTTTGAGAAAAACTAGGGGCGTTTTAGGGGTAAATGCTATAAAAATAGGGGTGGATTAGGGGCGTCGCCATTTTTTTGAAAATTGAAAAAGTGCCTAGAAACTATATATTATCAACGAATTAAAATTGCCGTTCAGGACGGCGTAGTGTGTGGGTGCGACACGAAGTTGCATGATGAGATGTCGATATTAATTCGACTATTTGTGCTGTCAAATAGACTCAGCGGAGCTGAATAAAGAAGCGCTTCGATAATGTAGCAAAATCTTTTCTCGTTGAGAAGGATTGGATATGAAATTTTTTTTTCTGAATTGTTTTTCTTCGTGAAAAAAAATAAATATTCTCCTGATAGTCAAAATCGGGATAGCGCTAGAGGAGTCGGTAAGGTGAATGGGATGTGAATCTGCAAATTAAGATCGTAATACGCAACAAGTGAAAATTGACTGACACACTTGCACCAAAAGGTACGAGAGCTTGGTGAGATATCTCTACACTGTATCTCCACAGTCATTAACGCTCTCCGGTCAAATGCAGGCACCTAACCCGACATAAGCTCATCGTGCGGAACGTGGAAACCTTGTATTGCTCTTGAAAAAAAAATAATCGGAAAAAATATATATTTTTTCGTTTAATTTTTATTTTCAAGAACGTTGGTCGCAAGATCAACCGATGGCGGTGCAAGTTTGGGATGCTGGAAAAAGCAAATGCTCATCGGTAATAGATGAGATACGAATTGCAATATTATTCGGCGCGAAAGCGTGCAGACGTCCAGCGGGTCTTTCTTCGTGAAAGAGTTTGGAGAATCGATAAAACGAGGTTTATGGCAAATGACAGTAGTATCTAAAACTGGTGCGGCTTCGGCGTGTTCTAAAACTGAAACCTGGAAAACAATTGACTGGGATGAAGCGGAAAAACATGTCTATCGACTGCAAATGCGTATTGCGAAGGCTGTAAATAAATGTAAATACGGTAAAGTGAGAGCGCTGCAATGGCTGTTAACAAAATCGCATTATGCGAAATTGTTAGCTGTCAGACGGGTGACTTCGAGTCACGGCAGCAAAACGCCCGGTGTTGACGGTGAAACGTTAACTTCCGGCAAAGCAAAATATCAAGCGATCAATTCATTAAATACCAGAGGATATCGATCATCACCACTTCGCAGAGTGTATATTCCAAAGCGAGATGGCAAGAAGCGACCTCTTGGTATACCCACAATGCGTGATCGAGCGATGCAAGCATTGCAATTATTGGCATTAGAACCGATTTCAGAAACGACTGCTGATCCGAATTCATACGGATTTCGTCGCGGACGTAGTTGCAAGTAGAAATTGCGCACAGTGGATATTGGAAGCAGATATTAAGGCGTGCTTTGAGGAAATCTCACATGAATGGTTATTGCAAAATATCCCTATAAATAAGCGGATTTTAGAGCAATGGCTAAAAGCAGGTTTTATTGAAAAAGATCTTTTCTATGATACGAATGCCGGTGTGCCACAAGGTGGTGTCATATCACCAACGCTGGCAAATATGGCATTAGATGGATTGGAAGAAATTATTCATAAAGCTTGTCGAAAAACGGATAAGGTTAATTTTGTGCGATTTGCAGATGATTTTATTGTGACAGCGAAATCACAAGAGCTGTTAGAAAATAATATCAAACCTGCAATCGAACAATTTCTGATGGCGAGGGGACTGCAATTGTCTCGCGCGAAAACAAAAATCACTCACATTGATAATGGATTTAATTTTCTGGGATTTAATATTAGAAAATACAATGGGAAATATCTTGGGAAACCCGCTAAGGAAAAAGTGATCGCGTTTCTCAGAAATGTGAAAGATATTTTCAAACGTGGTTATGGTTGGAGCGGCACTGATTTGATAAAAATGCTCAATCCTAAAATAAGGGGCTGGGCCAATTATTATCGTGTCGGTGTTTCAAAATCAACTTATTCGAAAATCGATAATGAAATTTATCGTATGAGTATGCATTGGGTGTTGCGAAAATTCTTTAAACGACAGCGACAAAAAGCTGTCAAACGATATTTTCGAAGACGACACGTAACGAGAAATTGGATATTCAGTGATATTGAGACTCGCAAAGAAAATAAAAAGCGAATTGTCAGTATTATAAAAATGATGGATACCAAAATTCAAAGGCACGTGAAAATCAGGTCATCTGTAAATCCATTTGATGCTACAACTCGAGAATATTTTCAACAACGCGAGCTGTGGAAAGCAAAGGTAAGATGGACACAAAGAAAAGTCGACAAGGATATTTACGCACGTATGCAAATGCATTTACAGCCGGACAAAAAGTCTTTGGGAGGCTTGAGCCGTGTGCGGTGAAAGTCGCATGCACGGTTCTTAGGAGAGCGACGGCCAGTAATGGCCGTCGCTTATCCGACTTCTTTCTACTTCTGTATGCGTTAATAATCTCTCATTTTTGGAGTTTGGAAAATTTATTTTTGTTGAATTTCTGCTTGCAGATAGCCGGATCAATACGGCGATTGAGTTTGAAAAAGTAGTGAGTGATTGTTACCGGCGTATGCTATTTATTTTTTAGCAGAGTATCGATTTCAATAGAAAGATTACTGATGGTTTCGATTAAGGTTGTGTCGTTCATGTATCGCACCTCATCCCAAATTTCAAATGCGGTAAAATCATTATATTCAATCGCACCTAATAATTTTTCAAAAGAGCGGGTGTCATCATACGATGATAGAAATAAGTTAAGCGATATTTTTTGACCTGGCGTTAAGTTTTGCATGGTTTGTTTTTCCTTTGTTTGTTGTAAAATTAAGCCGCGATTGCTGCTTCAGTTGCAAAAGCGTGATCAAGGATCCATTCGAAAGCTTTGGTTGCTTTATTAACGGCGCTCATAACTTCCTTTTCAGATAACAACATTTTCCAGCCTTGGACGTATGAAGCGTGATTTTCAAGCTCGGCTTTCAAACCAAAGTGTGTCGCTAAAAATACCGAACCGATTTCGGCGATTAATTCTTCTTGCGCGCGATCTTTTTCGCTGCGATCATAATTGTCGAAGCATGCACGGGGCAACCTGCCTTGTAAGCCAGTGTAATGACAAAGCTCATGCAATAACGTCGCATAATAGTTGTTTGCCGATTTAAAATATTTTTTCTCTGGCATAACGATCAGATCTTCGTTCCCGTTGTAATAAGCTTTACCGCCAAAGTGTGAAATGGTGACACCTAAATTTGCAATAAGGGTATCAATATCGTTTGATGAAAAAACCGGCTCCATTTCTACTGCTTCATCGAGTGTCGTTTGATCCAGATTGAAAACATAATAGTGTTTGAAAAGGGGTATTGTTTTTTCTTCTGTTGTGTCATTTTCTTTTACATCTTCAATCAAACGCAATTTCCAAAAGCAAACGTCATGACCCTTCGCGCCTTTTTTAACGGCTCCGCCACGCTGTTTGATTTGATTGAAAGTAAGCCAGTGATTAGACTTGTAGCCGTTGTTAAATTGGCTACCCAACAACCACAGCAGATTTGAACCGTGATACCTACCATTGGCACCAATGGGCAAGCACGCGCTACCGTTGCTGTCCCACATTTTTTGCCAAGTGAGTAAGCTACCGTTCGCATCGATAATATCGAATAGTTGTTTTGTGATTGCTTCGCAAAATTCTTGATATGTTTTCATACCCCCCCTTAAAAATCATTTATAAACTATTTGTGTCGTATATGAAATAATAATAACATACCCTGAGTACAACACAAGTCTTTTTTGACATTTTTAATAAATAAATGTATCTTTTATTTCATATATGAATTTTAAAAACAGGTGATAAATGGATAAAACATGGACAAAAAAAGCAACCAATATGATCAAGGGTGAGTTGACGCGCCGGGGCATTGGTTACGATGAACTACAGGAAAAAATGGCAGTCATGGGAATCGAAGAAACCGCCAATAGCATTAACGTTAAAATCAATCGCGGCTCTTTTAGCTTTGTTTTCTTTCTTCAGGTGATGAAAGCTATTGGTGCGAAAACGCTTCGCCTTGAAGAAGAATGACCGTTTATTTTTTGCATAAGATTATTGCGTTTGCAATTTTTTAACGCTTAATAGGGGCTAGGATAATGATTGGACTGCCAGCAATAGAAAAATATGAAACCAATATTACAATTTAAAATTTATTTACAACCTGGAGCGAAAAAATCTGAAATTGTCGGAAAACATGGTGATTCGATAAAAATTAAAGTTCAAGCGCAACCGATTGACGGAGAAGCAAATAAAGCACTTATTGATTTTTTATCGGAAACGCTTTTTATTCCAAAGGCGTCTATATCTATTAAATCAGGGCAAAAAAGTAGATTTAAAACAGTTTGTATTGAAGGTTGCGATATAAATAATGAGAATAAAATAAAGCAGGTATTGTTGCTAAAATAGCAAAGGCATTGGATCATGAATGTATTAGAAGAACTCAAAAAACGCGAACCCATTTTTCATAGATCGGAATTTGGTACAACGCGCGCTGATTTTGAAAATATGACGGTCGATGATTATTGGGAAATTGGCGCATCTGGTAAGCGTTATAGCAGACAAGATTGTATTGATACTGTTGTAGCGCGTTATCAAGATCTCAATTATTCAAAAAATGATTTTTGGGAAACAAGCGATTTTGAATGTAGACCGTTATCTGATGATACTTATCTTCTTACCTACACCTTGATTCAAGGCAAAGAAAAACGTGTTACTCGACGCTCAACTATTTGGCGTCTTGTTGGGGAACAATGGAAAATAGTGTACCACCAAGGAACGATCATCCTTT
>JAPLRF010000039.1:5011-21591 GCA_026399315.1 Gammaproteobacteria bacterium | reverse complement strand
TTGGCACTGAAGCGCTGAATGCAGCACAAACAGAAATCAATGTGGCATGCGATGCGCGCTTAACGGGTGAGTCACTCAAAAAAGCATTGATTCAAGGCATTATTGAAACAGGGTGTGATGTGCGTGACATTGGTCTTGGGCCAACGCCGATGGTGTATTTTTCAACGCATTTTTTGCCTTCAAAAACGGGTGTCATGGTAACGGCAAGTCATAATCCTGCGCATCATAATGGATTTAAAATTGTATTAAATGGAAAAACATTATCCGAAAAAGGAATTCAAGAATTGGTCGCGCGTATTCAAAGAAAGGAATTCTTGAAAGGGTGTGGAAAAATTTCAACGCAAAATATTATTCCTGATTATATTGATGCAATTTGTGGGCATTTAAGCCCTAAAAAACCGATGAAAATTGTGATTGATGCTGGCAATGGTGCAGCAAGTGAAATTGCGCCAATTGTGTTTCGTCGTTTGGGCTGTGAAGTCATTGAATTATTTTGCAAATATGATGGTCGCTTTCCCAATCACCATCCTGATCCAACAGGCCCTGACAATCTAAAACATATTATTGCTGCGGTAAAAAAAGAAAATGCCGATATCGGATTGGCGTTTGATGGCGATGCGGATCGCTTGGGTATAATTACAAATCAAGGTGAAATTATTTGGCCTGATCGTCAAATGATGATTTTTTCAAAAGATGTTTTATCCCGAAATCCAGGCTGTAAAATTGTTTTTGATGTGAAGTGTTCTCGCGTATTGCCGGAAATAATCAAACAATTTGGCGGTCAGCCGATTATGTCACGCACCGGGCATTCTATTTTAAAGGCGAAAATGATAGAGGAAAATGCACCGTTGGCAGGCGAGATGAGTGGGCATGTTTTCTTTAAAGATGGTTGGTTTGGTTTTGATGATGGCATTTATGTCGGCGCACGATTGGTTTCTATTTTGTCTGGCTATTCAGAATCTGTCTCTGAAATTTTTGATGCCTTGCCTAAAACCGTGAACACACCTGAATTAAAATTACCAATGGCGGAAGATAAAAAATCTGATTTTATGACAAGATTGGAAAATGAAGCGGATTTTACGGGCTCAGAAAAAATCACGATTGATGGTTTGCGTATTGAATATGATTTCGGTTGGGGGTTAATTCGACGCTCAAATACGTCGCCTTATTTAATTTTGCGATTTGAGGCAGATACGGAAAATAATCTAGAAAAAATTAAAACGCTTTTTCGCGATCAATTATTGAAAATAGACGCTGAGCTTCGGTTTCCTTTTTAAAGTATGTTCATGTCGCATGGTAACTTACAAGTTTTGATAAATATTTTCAAAAACACGGATATCATTTTTTACTGATCTTGTTATTATTCCGCCCTTACTGTTCATTAAGGGTTGTATGCATTTAATGCGTATGATATACATATATGGAATTTGAATGGCATCACAAAAAAGCAGAGAGCAATCTTAAGAAACATAAAATTGCTTTTTACGATTTTGACCATGGCGCCAATGAAGATCGAGAAATTATGATTGCTCGGTCAGAAAACGATCGCGTATTGTTGGTGTGTTACACGATACGGGAGGATGTGATACGCTTAATTTCGGTACGTTTAGCAACAAAAAAAGAGATAAAAGAGTATGAAGCCGGAATATAATCTTAAAAAAATGGAAGTGAAGCGTCGTGGCGTATTGCCTGCATTGCAAGCTGAAAAAATAGCCGGCAATAAGATTAGGATCACTATTTCGTTAGATAAAGAAGTGATAGATTATTTTAAAAATGAATCAAGCCATCCGGGTGCGCTTCCATATCAAACACAAATAAATCAAATGCTCAGACAGTTGATTGAAAATCGCCAAAGTAAAAGTGAGATTAATGAGCTCAAATCAGAATTATTGAGCGACAAAGTTTTTATTCGCGCATTGGCCAAAGAGATTATGCAGCGTCATTCTCAAAAATAATAACGCTGCACTTCAAGCTGCTTTCGATGCTGCTCAATCGCATTTAATTGAGCATCCAATTCCCCGTGATGCTTTTTAGGTTTGTCAGTTTTTTAAGCTGGTTCGTGCTGTTGCGTAGCCATTTCATGTTGATTTTCCCTCGTCGCTGCATGACAGCAACTAAGGTAGATAGAAGAAATCATCATTAAAGGCAATGCGACAGTTATGAACCCGAGTGCTGGCGCAAGCATTTTTAACCAATCATCACTTAAGTGGTGATCTGAATTTCCAATGTCGGAGCAAGAGAAGGTTGCAATCGCTGCTGCGAGTGCGAATGTGGTTATTGCTGGTATTTTACGAATATGCGTTTCGCTATTTCCGCAGCATTTCGATGCAAACAATGTTAAAGCGCTTGCGCCAATAGCGCCAACAACGGATGCAGGAGCAGCCACTTTTGCGCCACGCGCATAATCATTTTCTAATGAGGTGAATGCGTTTATCAACGCCATGCCTGCAACTGTTGCGGATGGAACAAAACCCAGCGCAAGGAGCAGCATGCTAAAGTAATAGATATAAGATCTTTCTGTGCTGTTTAACATATAACACCCCGTAAAAAATTAAAGTGACGTGTTGTATGCTATGTGCGATATATTATACTGTCAAAGAAAAGATATATTTTTTGCACAACTCATTTTACCTTAAGGTATTCACACACCAAATTGCTTTCTATACTGTTCAATAGCCTGTAATTGTACGGAGAATTTTTTTTGAGCTTGCAAATATTGCACGACATCAGTTAGGTTCACAATACTTTGGACTGGGATTTTATGTGTTTTTACGGCTTCTTGTACGCCAGATAATTTGCCTTCGCCGCGTTCTTGTCGATCAAATGCAATAATAATGCCTGTTAATGTCGCTTCCGTATTTTCCAATAAAGAAACTGTTTCGCGCACCGTTGTGCCGGCAGTAATGACATCATCCAGCATGACGACATTGCCTTTTAATTCACAGCCAACAAAATCGCCTTTGTCGCCGTGATCTTTCTTTTCCTTACGATTAAAACAGTAAGGCGCATTAATATTAAATTTTTCATGCAAAATAACGGCGGTTGCTGTTGCTAAAGGAATGCCTTTATAAGCAGGCCCAAATAATAAATCATAATGCATGCGTGAATTAATCAATGTTTCTGCGTAAAATTCCGCAAGTTTGGATAATGACTTCCCGGTATTAAATACCCCAAGATTAAAAAAATAGGGGCTGATTCTGCCAGATTTTAAAGTAAATTCGCCAAATTGAAGCGCCTTGTTTTCGATTAAAAATTCAATAAATTGCGTTTGAAGTGTTGGCATTACAGTAATCCTCTTAATATATTCCAAACAACATCCGGCCCAATCGTCGTATAGCAAGCCGGCACGATTTTTGTCTTATGTGTTCGCGCATAAAAACAAGTTTTTTTGTAACAGGGGGCGCAGGGAAATTTTGCCTGCAAATGAATTTGTTTTTCGCCTAAAATGCCGACCAATTCTGCATTTGATGGACCATACAAAGAAATGGTTGGTGTGTGCATTGCAGCACTCAAATGCCCTAATCCTGTATCAACCGATACAACTGCAACGGCATATCGCAAAACAGCGGCTATTTGCGGAATCGATAATTTCGGCAGTATTGTTACGTGTTGCGTATTTTCCGCCAATCTTGCTGCGCGATCTTTTTCGTTTTCATTTCCCCATAATAAATAAATGGGGGTGTTATTGGCCTCTGTTTTTTCAATGAGTTCGCGCCAATAAGTTTCAGGATAGTGCTTTGAATCCCATGTTGTTCCATGCAAAAAAACAACATAATTTTTTTCCAATTCAAAAGGCAAGGGCGGCAATTTCTCTGCAATGGTTTGGTAAGCAGGCGTGGTATTTTTAAATTCATATTGTAATGCGTTTGCAAATAATTGTCGTGTGCGTGTGATAGCGTGTAATTTTTTATAATTGTCAATTGTGTAATGGTGATCGTAAAAATAACTGCTGAATTTGTCGCGTGCGGAATTTTTATCGTAGCCGTGAATTTCACCCTGCGCCATTTTGGCGACAATAGCGCTTTTTAATAATCCTTGCGCGTCGATAATTAAATCATATTTTTTGTCGCGCAATTTTTTAGTGAACTGAATCATTGCAAGCATATTTTTTTTGCTAAAAATATTCTTTTTCCATTGGCGTAACGGAATGACAATAATATTTTTAATGGCCGGATGCCATGCGGGAATAGCAGAAAATGCAGGTTCAACCACCCAATCGATCTCTAAATCAGGAATCGCATTCATCGCGTCGGTCAACGCGGGTAGCGTGTGAATGATGTCGCCCATGGAAGACATTTTGATTAATAGTACATGCATTGTTATTCAATTTTTGTTAAGTTATCGGCAGTTATTATGGAGATAATTATGCGAGTGATCACAGCCAACGTCAACGGCATTCGAGCGACGGCTAAAAAAGGTTTTTTTCAATGGCTGGAAAAGCAAAAAGCCGATGTCGTGTGTCTGCAAGAAACGAAAGCGCAAATGGCCATACTGACGGACGAACTGTATCGCCCACAAGGCTATCATTGTTATTTTTCTGACGCGGTTAAAAAGGGCTATAGTGGCGTTGCTTTATATGCAAAGCAAAAGCCTGATCGCGTCATACACCATTTGGGTTGGCCCATTGCAGATGAAGAAGGTCGATTTGTCCAGGCGGACTTTGGCAATCTCAGTGTGATTTCTTTATATTTACCCTCAGGTACAAGTGGTGATCATCGTCAAATAGAAAAAATTGATTTTATGAAACGTTTCTTGACTGTATTGCGCGGATTCAATCAATCCAAGCGCGATTTTATTATTTGTGGCGATTGGAATATTGTTCACAAAGAAATTGATATCAAAAATTTTAAATCCAATCAAAAGACCTCGGGTTGCTTGCCGGAAGAACGTGCTTGGCTCGATGATTTATTCACAAAAGAAAATTATGTCGATGCATTTCGAGTGATTAATCACAATGCAGATGAATATTCTTGGTGGTCGCAGCGTGCCAATGCCCGTGCGAATAATGTGGGGTGGCGCATTGATTATCAAATCATCTCGGAATCACTTAAAAATAAGGTGAAAAACGCATATATTTATCGCGATGAGAATTTTTCTGATCATGCGCCGGTGGTGGTGGATTATAAATGTCAGTGAGTGGAAAAATCCACAAAGCACGAAAATTAAATGCAATAAACAATAATCGTCATTAGGTTAATTCTAAAATTTAACTGCGCGCTTCGTCGCTACCTTCCGCTCGCTGACGCTCGGGGCTCAGAGCTTATCTTAAAGCCTCTTTTTGCTTTTCAACAATTTCCGCAATGCCTTTTTTTGCCAACAATAATAATGATTGCAATTCTGATTCGTGAAAGGCAGCGCCTTCAGCAGTACCTTGCACTTCAATAAAAGAACCTGCGTCAGTCATGACAATGTTCATATCAGTTTCGGCTTTTGAATCTTCGGCATAATCTAAATCTAAAATAGGGGATCCTTTGAAAATACCGACCGAAACGGCAGCGACAAAATGTTTCAATGGGTCGCCTAAAATCCATTTCTTTTCTTGCATGAAACGCAATGCATCCAGTAATGCAACGCAAGCGCCGCTGATCGCTGCGGTGCGTGTACCGCCATCAGCTTGAATGACATCGCAATCTATCGTGATTGAAAACCCGGGCAGCTTGCTTAAATCTACGGCTGCGCGCAATGAGCGGCCAATTAAGCGTTGAATTTCAACTGTGCGGCCGCCTTGTTTCCCGCGCGATGCTTCGCGATCCATTCGCGTGTTGGTTGAGCGTGGCAACATACCATATTCTGCCGTTAGCCAGCCTTGTTTTGTGTCTTTTAAAAAGCGTGGCACGTTATCAGAAATCGTTGCATTACAGAGTACAATCGTTTCGCCAAATTGCGTTAAAACAGAACCCTCTGCGTGCTTGGTGTAATTGCGGGTGAATGAAATAGGGCGAAGTGCATCGTTTGCACGGTTTTTGTGGCGCATGGCGGTTCTCGTGTTTAATTATAAAGTGGCACAGTATAATCCTAATTATTTTTAATGCAAAATTTGTTATGATCTCAAATAGCACGGAAGCGGGGGCGTTAGCCTTCGCGTGAATCATGCAACACACTTGTTAATGGTCAATTATTTGACAATAAGGCGAACCCAGTGACCCATCCCTCCGGAAATTTATTTGTTATCGCTGCACCTTCGGGTGCTGGCAAAACGAGCTTGGTAAAAGCATTGTCAGAATCGCTAACGCAGTTTCAAATTTCAGTGTCACATACGACGCGTTCGAAACGTCCTGGTGAAGTGGACGGTGAGAATTATTTTTTTATTGATGATGCTGCATTTGACAGCATGATCGAAAAACAAGCCTTTTTAGAGCATGCAACGGTGTTTGGAAATCACTATGGTACATCCTATTCTTGGGTGCATGATCATTTGCGGGAAGGAACGGATGTGGTATTGGAAATTGATTGGCAGGGTGCGCGTCAAATTAAGACCTTGCATCCTCGCGCTATTCTTGTCTTCATTTTGCCGCCCTCGATTGAAGCGTTAAAGCTGCGTTTGCAAAGTCGCCAGCAGGACGATACGTACACTATCGAGCGTCGCATGAATGAAGCGCAAGCTGAAATGAGCCATTATCATGAATTTGATTATTTGGTTATCAATGATCTGTTTGATGTCGCGCTTCGTGATTTGCAGCATATTGTGTTAGCATCGCGCCTGAAAATGGATGTCCAGACGCAAAAAAAATCCGCATTGCTGGATAATTTGCTGAAAAAGAAGTAATATCGAAGATTAAATTGGTTTAATTCAGGGGTTTATCATGGCACGTGTAACTGTCGAAGATTGTTTGGAAAAAGTGGAAAATCGTTTTGCATTGGTTTTATTGGCCGCTGAACGCGCGCATCAAATTGAAATGGGTATCTCTGAGCCGATGGTTTCCTTGGATAATGACAAACCCACCGTATTGGCCTTGCGCGAAATCGCTGATGGTTTTGACGTTGCAAAATTAATTGCTGAACGTGGGCATGCGCCAATTGTTGAAGTGGTGAAAGAAAAGCCATCTGATATTTTCATTAAAGATGCTGCACCGGAAGATTTTGAATAAAGAGAGATCGGTTTTCGGGGATCAGTATAAAATTATATGGATCATAAATTAAATTACAGTGCCGACCCCGGATCCCTGACAGCTGATCACCTCATTGGAGATCGATCACATGCGTTTATTTAAGCGATTGCGACGAAAACTCCACTATCTTTCCGATATTCAAATCGAAAAAATTCATCAAGCTTATTTGGCTGCGCTCGATGCGCATCGCGGTCAATCACGCCAAACAGGCGAAGCTTACATCACCCATCCTGTTTCTGTTGCCTGCATTTTAGCAGACATGAAAATGGATCATCATTCAATTATGGCTGCGTTATTGCACGACGTTATTGAAGATACAAAAATACAAAAAGCCGATATTGAAAAAGACTTTGGACCTGAAGTTGCCAATTTAGTTGATGGCGTTAGTAAATTAACGCAAATTGAATTTGTGAGCAGGGCGCAGGCGCAAGCGGAAAATTTTCGAAAAATGGTTTTGGCGATGGCGCGCGATATCCGTGTGATTATCGTGAAATTAGCGGATCGTCTTCACAACATGCGAACGCTCAGCACGTTGCCGCCTGCGAAAAAATACCGTATTTCAAAAGAAACATTGGAAATTTTTGCACCCATTGCAAAGCGATTGGGGATGCGAGATTTTTCAGTTGAATTAGAAGAATTGGGTTTTGCTGGGTTATATCCGCACCGTTATGCTGTGATAAAAAATGCCGTTGAAAAAGTGCGCGGTGATCGAAAAAAAGTATTGACCTTGATTAACAAAGCGGTGCAAGAAGGCTTGGAAAAAGAGCAATTTCCAGCCTGCATGATTGTTGGGCGCGAAAAACATTTGTATAGTATCTATCGAAAAATGCGCATTAAAAAAATCCCCTTTAATGAAATTATGGATGTTTATGCATTTCGGATTATTGTTGATGATGTGGATACATGTTACCGTTTGTTAGGTTTGGTGCACCGTTTATTTAAGCCCGTTCCCGGTCGATTTAAAGATTATATTGCTATTCCAAAAGCCAATGGTTACCAATCATTGCATACCATTTTATTTGGCCCTTATGGGTTGCCGATAGAAATGCAAATTCGCACAACAGAAATGGATCGTGTTGCGTCAAGTGGTATTGCGGCGCATTGGCTTTATAAATCAGACGATCATGAAGTTGAAAAGATGCATGTGCAAGCGCAAAAATGGGTAAAAAATTTATTAGAGTTACAAAAAAGTTCAGGCAGTCCATTAGAGTTTATTGAAACAGTTAAAGTCGATTTATTTCCCGATGAAGTTTATACCTTTACGCCAAAAGGCAATATTAAAGAATTACCTGCTGGTGCGACGGGCGTTGATTTTGCTTATGCGGTGCATTCCGATATTGGCAACAGTTGCATGGCAATTAAAATCAATCGTCAATTAGCGCCTTTATCAGCAAAATTATCCAATGGCGACACGGTTGAAGTTGTCACTTCAAAACAGGCGCGACCCAATCCCAGTTGGTTGGATTTCGTGATTACGAGTAAAGCACGCAGTGGGATTCGTCATTTTTTAAAGTCGCAGCATTATTCGGCATCATTGGAATTGGGAAAAAAATTACTGCAAAAAGCATTGCGTGTTCATGGCTTGTCTTTGAAAAAAATAACAGACGATGTGTGGTTCTTTTTTATTAAGGAAATACAATTTAAAAACAGCGATGAATTAATGGCTGATATAGGATTGGGAAATCGTGCGTCGCAAGTGGTTGCAGAACGGTTGCATTCACTCATGCAAGAACAAAAGATTATGTCGACGGGTGAAGCAAGTGATTCCAATGTAACTGAACGCGCCCCATTGATGATTGAGGGAACGGAAGGTGTGTTATTAAATTTCGCAGCGTGTTGTCGGCCCATTCCGGGTGATCCTATTATTGGTATTTTAAAACCTGGAAAAGGTATTGCCGTGCATGTGAATGATTGTAAGCGTGTTGCAAAATATTTGTATGATCCGAATGCGAGCGTGCCTTTGCGCTGGTCGAAACACGTGAGTGGAGATTTTTTAGTAACGCTGGGTGTTGTTATTAAAAATGAACGGGGCGCATTAGCGGCTTTGGCTTTTGCTGTGTCCGACGCGGAATCGAATATTGATGATATTCATGTTGATGATCGTGAAGGGCGTAATTATAAAGTCACTTTTAAATTGTTTGTTAAAAACCGTTTGCATCTATCACGCGTTATAAAAAATCTGCGACATGCGGCGTCAGTGATTAAAATTACAAGAACCAAATAAAATAGCGCAGAGCCCCAAGCGTGAACGAGTGGAAAAATAGCAAGCAATAAAATTTAAATTTAATTGGGAACGTCTATCATGCAAATTAAAAAAATTATCCACACTGACAATGCACCTGCCGCAATCGGAACTTATTCTCAAGCCATTCAAGCAGGCAATACAGTGTATATGTCCGGCCAAATCCCATTGGACCCCAAAACCATGAAGTTGGTAACGCAAGATTTTCATGCGCAAGTGAAACAAGTGTTTGAAAATTTAAAAGCAGTCGCGATTGCTGCAAACGGCGATTTATCAAATATCGTGAAATTAAATGTCTATCTGCAAGACATGAATCAATTTGCCATTGTGAATGAAGTCATGGCAATGTATTTCCAGGTGCCGTACCCTGCGCGCGCTGTTGTTGAAGTCAGTCGTTTGCCGAAAGATGTTTCGGTTGAGATGGATGCGGTGATGGTTTTATAAGATGCCGCCCATCTCGATCACAACCTTAAAAGGCGTCGGCCCAAAATGCGCTGAATTACTAGCACATTTAAATATTCTCACCGTGCAAGATTTATTATTGCATTTGCCATTGCGCTACGAAGACCGTTCGCGCATTTATTCTCTTTCCGAAGTAAAGCCGGGTGATCGTGTGTTAATCGAAGGCGTGATTGAATCTGTGCAGATTGTGGGGGCGAGACGCTATTTAAAATGCGTAGTGCGGGATGGTGCCCGTGTGATTGATTTGGTTTTTTATTATTTTGCACCGTCGCATCATCAACGGTTGTTGGCATTGCGTGGACGGGTGCGGTGTTTTGGTGAGGTGCGTTTTGGTTTTTCAGGTCATTTGGAAATAACACATCCAGAATATGCGTCCGTCGATCAAATTGTGGCTGACAGTGTTTTATCCCTATCGCCGTGTTTATTGCCTGTTTATCCTGCAACAAAAGGATTGCAACAAAACGTATTGCGAAAATTAATGCGGCAAGCGTTACTGCTACTGCTAAAAGAAAATATTTTACCAGAATTATTGCCTGATGCCATATTGAAAGAATTTAATTTTTTACCCTTAAATGAAGCATTGCAATTCATCCATTTCCCACCAATCAATGTTAACGCTGAAGCATTGTTGCAGGGAAAGCATCCTGCATTTCAAAGATTAATAATTGAAGAATTAATTGCGCATCAATTGAGTTTGCAACAATTGCGGCGTACAGCGCAATTAAATGTGTCCATTTCTTTGTCGCGCGCGCATGAATATGAAAAAAAATTATTGGCGCAGTTGCCCTTTCAATTAACGAATGCACAAAATCGCGTGTTAGCGGAAATACAAAATGATTTACAAAAAACAACGCCGATGCTACGCCTAATTCAAGGTGACGTTGGTTCTGGTAAGACGGTTGTTGCTTGTTTTGCCGCATTAAATGCGATTGCTCAGGGTTTTCAGGTTGCGTTGATGGCGCCAACAGAAATTTTATCAGGCCAGCATTTTAAAAATTTTGTTTTGTGGCTATCACCGCTGGGTGTTAAGGTTGATTTATTATTGGGGCGTCAATCTGCTGCTGAGCGGAAATTAATTAAATCGAAATTAATAGCGGGCGAGATTAATTTAATTATTGGTACGCATGCACTGTTTCAATCAGATGTTGAATTTAAAAATCTATCATTGTTAATTATCGATGAGCAGCACCGATTTGGTGTGCATCAACGATTGGCGTTAATGGAAAAAGGCTTAAAATCAGGCATTTTCCCACATCAATTAATTATGACGGCCACACCCATTCCGCGAACATTGGCGATGACGGCGTACGCGGATTTAGATTTTTCAGTAATTGATGAATTGCCGCCTGGGCGAAAACCGATTTCAACCATATTGATTTCTGCTTCAAAACGCGATGAGATTATTGCGCGCGTGAAAGAACATTGTCGCGTTTCTCAAGCCTACTGGATTTGTACTTTAATAGATGAATCCGAATTATTGCAATGCCAAGCCGCAGAAACGACTTTTAATATTCTCAAAAAGGAATTAAGTGAATTGCGCGTCGGTTTAATTCACGGTCGATTAAAATCTGACGAAAAAAATATTATCATGAGCGCTTTTCAAAATGGCGAGATTGATTTATTGGTGGCTACTACAGTTGTTGAAGTTGGTGTTGATGTGGCGAATGCGAGTTTAATGATTATTGAAAATCCAGAACGATTGGGTTTATCGCAACTACATCAATTGCGTGGCCGTGTTGGTCGCGGAAGTGAAGCGAGTTTTTGCGTGTTGTTATACCAGCATCCTTTATCAGATATTGCTAAAAAACGCTTATCGTTAATGCGCGAAACGCAAGATGGTTTTGTGATAGCAGAACAAGATTTACAAATGCGGGGCCCTGGAGATGTGTTAGGTGCGCGTCAATCGGGATTAATGCAATTGCGCATTGCGGATTTAATGCGTGATCAACATTTGTTGTCGATTGCGCAGGCGCTGAGTCAACAATTAATAAGTCATCATCTTATTTCGGTTCCTTTATTGATACAGCGTTGGATTGCCGCGGAAATAAAATATTTGCATGCGTAAAATGGAATCAGAGATCAGTAAATATTATTTGTTGGGTATTTTGATATAATTAAAATTAATAAAATAGTAATACTTTAAATTAGGAGATAAACCAAAACACCGATCCCTGATAACCGATCCCTGATCCCTTAAATTACAATTTCACTTTAATTAAGTCATAATAAGCGCAATTTTTTCAAAACCACATGTTGATCTTGACTGCATGCTTGTCTGAAGGAAAAGGATTAGGTAGTATACTTCAAACGCGACATCTATTTTGTGTCGTTGTTTATTTGGGAGTTCGTGTATCGGGGAATGTCTTTCCGACGCGGCTTTCAAAATATTGAAAATTAAATATTGAGAGGGAAGTTCAATGTCGGTAAAGAAAACTCTTTTGTTATGTGCTGCAAGTGCAGCTGTGGTTAGTATGACTGCAGCAATGGCGGGCGGCTTTACGCAAGAACCAACTGCTGCAACAGCAGACAATGGCTACTACATCGAAGGCCATTTAGGTTATGCACGTCAAAATTACAACGACAATTTGCAATATCACACTAGCGCATTTTTGGCTAACAACAGCAACACAACAGGTGGTTTTGCTGCAGGTGTTGATACTGGTTACAAAATCAACAGACATTTTGCTGTGGAATTAGGTTGGTTCCATTTGCCAGATGTGAATACAGTGACTAGTACATCGCCAGCGCAATATTTGACAAGCTGGGTATTGTACTTAGCCGGCAAATACATGATGCCATTGCCGATGATGAATAACACAGACGTGTTCTTCAAATTGGGTGTTGGATATCGTCAAGCGAACATCACAGCGACACAAAAAACATCATTTGCTGTTTCAACAACAAGTGATAACTATGTTCGTCCTATGTTTGCGACAGGTTTGGATTATAGCTTTAGTGATTCATGGTCGGGTATTTTCCAATACGCGTATTTCATGGGTTCACAAAACTCATTCCCCTATACTGCTACAAGCAGAAGCGCATTGGGAACAGTGGCTGCTAACGTATTTACATTGGGCTTGGGTTACAAGTTTACAATATAATCGCTGGTGTTACTGTAATATAAAAGGAGCTTCGGCTCCTTTTTTTATGCCTCGCGTTTACTTGGTTTGATCTGATCCGCTTTCCTGCGCGCATCATGCTGAGTTCTTTTGGCGTTCATTTATTTATTTTCCGTAGGTGAAAAATTAATCATATTCACTTATTTGTTTTTAAAACAGACTGAATTATTTGCATTATTTTAATAAAAGCTTGTTAATTGATTTCATATTGGGTAACATATTTTTTGTATGCACCACGCATTTGCATGGTGTTATTGAGCGGAAAAAGGGTCGATACCAGTAAGTCTCACAGAAATTTTTCTGAAGGATTTATGCATCGACTTTATTTTTTCTTAAGTTTGAAAAAGAGGGAATTTAAAATGTCGGTAAAAAAAATATTAGTATTATCTGCTGCTGCTTTGGTTGCAATGGGTGCAACTGCTGCAATGGCAGGCGGACCAGATCACATGGCTATGCCTTCTGAACCTGCGTTCCAAAACAGCATTTATCTTGAAGGTCATTTTGGTTGGGCACAATCTGATTGGGTTAACTTTAACGGAAGCAATTTAGTGGGTGTTGGCGGCAGTTCAACTTATGCGCCATCAGCTAAAGGCTTTGGTTACATGACTGCTGCGGCTGATTTAGGTTATAACATCACGCAACACATCGCTGTGGAAGGTGGATATTTCTACTTACCAAGCGTATGCGCTGATTCAACTTCGGTTACTGCTGGTGTATCTGGAACTGCAAAAGTGAACTCATGGTTTGCTTACACAGCCGCTAAATTCAGCGTGCCTGTTATGGACAACTTAGACTTGTTCGGCAAAATGGGTGTTGCTTATCGTGCATTGAGCTATTCATTGTCCGGTACAAGAACAGCAGCGATCAACAGTGTTGCTGGTAACGGCAGTTATTGGGCGCCTGTATTTGGTGCTGGTATTCAGTATCTTTGGAACAGCTGGATTATCGGTGGACAATACACTTATTTACCAGGTAATTCTTCAGTTAATCCAAGCAGCACATCTTTTGGCGCGCCAAATGCGGCACCAGAAGTTAATTTGTATACTGGTTTCTTGGGTTACAAATTCAACGTTTAATCGCAAGATTGAATGTGATAGAAAGGAGCTTCGGCTCCTTTTTTTATGTCTAATCGGTTGTCATGGATCAGTTATCAGTTATCAGTTATCAGGGATCAGTTGACAGGACGTGATTAATTGCAAGATCATACTACCGATCACCGATCACCGATCACCGATCACCGATCACCGATCACCGATCACCGATCACCGATCACCGATCACTGATCACCGATCACCAATCCTCAACCCCACTTGAATTTACATAACATCATCCCCATCTCCATAGCATCAAAATTAATTAATCAGGGGAAAATCACATGACCACTGCTGCACAAAAAGAAACGCTATCCTTCGGCGCTGACGTCAATCAATTATTAGAGTTGGTCGCGCATTCGCTCTACAGCAATCCAGAAATATTTTTACGTGAATTGATATCCAATGCCTCTGATGCGGCCGATAAATTGCGTTATGAAGCATTAACGGATGCAGCATTATACGAAAACGATTCTGAATTAAAAATTTGGGTGTCAATTGATAAAGACAATCGCACCATTACCATTCGCGACAATGGTATTGGTATGAACCGTGAAGAAGCGATTGCCAATTTGGGAACGATCGCAAAATCTGGCACGCGTGCTTTTAAAGAAAAAGTTTCTGGTGATGGAAAATCATCTGATTCACATTTGATTGGTCAATTCGGCGTCGGGTTTTATTCTGCCTATGTTGTTGCGGATAATGTCGTTGTTCGCACGCGCCGTGCGGGTACGCAAGTTAATCAAGGTGTGTGTTGGGAATCAAATGGCAAAGGCGAATTCATTGTCAATAATATTGATTTCACGCCACGCGGTACAGAAATTACTTTGTTTCTCAAAAAAGAAATGGATGAATATTTAGAAGATCATCGCTTACGTTCTATTATCACAAAATATTCCGATCATATTGTTTTGCCTATCATGATGGCTAAAATAGAAAAAATAACGAAAAACGATAAAGATGAAATCATCATTCCTGAAGAGGAAGTGGTGAATCAGGCGAATGCACTATGGACATTGCCTAAAAATGAAATTAAAGATGAACAGTATGCTGCATTATATAAGCATATTGCGCATGATTTTGAAGATCCATTAACCTGGGCACACAATAAAGTAGAAGGTAAATTAGAGTACACGAGTTTATTGTATATTCCCAAACGCGCGCCATTTGATTTATGGAATCGCGAAGGTGTTCGTGGATTAAAATTATATGTGAAGCGCGTATTTGTTATGGATGATGCTGAACATTTTATGCCGATGTATTTACGCTTTATTAAAGGCATTATTGATACGAATGATTTACCGTTAAACGTGTCTCGCGAAATTCTACAGTCCAATAAAACAATTGAATCGATTAAATCAGCTTGCGTAAAACGCATGTTGGGGTTATTGGAAGATTTAGCAGAAAATAATAAAGAAAAATACGCTGAATTTTGGGCTATTTTTGGTTCAGTATTAAAAGAAGGTCCAGCGGAAGATTACGCAAACAAGGACCGTATTGCCAATTTGTTGCGATTCTCAACGTCACAAACCGATTCTGAAAAACAAGAAACGAGTTTAAAAGAATATGTTGCGCGCATGCAGCCTGGTCAAGATAAAATTTATTTTATTGTGTCTGATAATTTCCAATCAGCAAAAAATAGTCCGTTATTAGAAGTGTTTCGTAAAAAAAATATTGAAGTATTATTATTATCAGATCGCGTTGATGAGTGGTTGACGTCAAATTTAAATGAATTTGAAGGCAAAAAATTGCAATCGATTTCACAAGGCAATTTAGATTTGGGTTCAATGGAAGATAAAAAAGAAACTGAAGAAAAAAAAGCAGAATCAGAAAAAGATTTTAAAGAAGTGATCGATAAAATGAAAAAATCTTTGGGTGATCGCGTAAAAGATATTCGTTTGACTTTGCGTTTAACGGATTCGCCAGCCTGCGTGGTGTTTGATGAAAATGAAATGACCGGACACATGCAACGCATGATGAAAGCAGCGGGGCAGGCATTTCCAGAAGCGAAACCCATTTTGGAATTAAATCCAGATCACGCGATTGTGCTGAAAGTCAAAGCGGAAAATGATGAAGGTCGATTAACGCGTTGGTCTGATTTATTGCTGAATCAAGCTTTGTTAGCGGAAGGTGAGCAATTGACTAATCCGGCGGCATTTGTGAAATCATTGAATCAATTGGTGATGGAACTTTCTAACTAAAGCGAGATTGAACGCTCGCAATGAAGTAGCGAGTGGTTCTGTTGTCACGGGTGTTTTGAGGAAAGCGTGATTGGCATGGATGCCAATCTCGAGCCCCCACGGAAGGGTTTACGGCGTCTTTCCGAAAAACACCCTGACAACAGAATCAAACGAGCGGATGAAATGCATCAGTGATTAATGCGAATATTTGCGTTATCTAAAATTCCGATGCCATCGCCGTATTTTCCAGCAACGTCGCCACCGTCATCGGTCCAACACCCCCCGGAACGGGCGTAATCCATCCAGCGCGTATACGCGCCGTTTCAAAATCAATATCCCCTGTAATTTTGCCATTGCTTAATCGACTAAAGCCAACG
>JAPLRF010000039.1:0-4931 GCA_026399315.1 Gammaproteobacteria bacterium | reverse complement strand
ATGACAATTGCGCCGGGCATAATCCATTCACTTTTAATAACACCGAGATGCCCTGTTGCAGCGATTAAAATGTCGGCTTGCTGCACATGCTGGGCTAAATTTTTCGTGGCACTGTGACAAACTGTGACCGTGCATTTAGCCATTAATAATTCCAAAGCCATTGGACGTCCAACAATATTGGATGCACCTACGATCACTGCATTTTTTCCCGCTAAATTCTCGCCCGTTTCTTTCAACAAGGTCATGATGCCTTGTGGCGTGCAAGGACGTAATAAAGGCCGCTTTTGTACCAAAAGTCCTAAATTATAGGGATGAAAACCATCTACATCTTTTTTGGGGCTGATTTGTTCGAGCAGTTCATCTGTTTTTAAATGGGGAGGTAAAGGCAGTTGCAGTAAAATCCCGTGAACGGTGGAATCGTTGTTTAAATCTAATATTAATTTTTCCAGTGTTTTTTGATCGGTGTTTTCAGGTAAGTGATGCAGATGTGAAGCAATGCCCACTTCCTTGCAAGCATTTTCCTTTTGCTTGATATAACTGAGGGACGCATGATTATCGCCGACCAAAATAACCGCTAGTCCTGGTGACAATGCCTTCTCAAGAATTTTTTCTTTGACGCGGCATTTTATTTTTTCGGCAATCGTGCGGCCATCTAATATTTTTGCTACCATTGCGCTCACTCTCTGTAAAAAAACAAATTATACCACGCAAATTGGAGCGTTTTACTATGTTAAAAAACAAAATCATCTTAATTACCGGTGCTTCAAGTGGTATCGGCATGAGTTGCGCCGAAGGCTTTGCGAAAGCAGGTTCAAGGTTATTACTGTGTGCGAGACGGCTTGATATAATCACTGATTTGGCTGAAAAATTAAAACGCGAACAGGGTGTTGAAGCGCATGTTTTTCAATGCGATGTGCGTGACTATACGATGATTAAAAAACAATTGGCGGCCTTGCCGTCTGAATGGAAAACCGTTGACGTATTGATTAATAATGCGGGATTGGCGGCGGGTTTAGAAACCATTCAGGAAGCGGATGTGCAGGATTGGGAGGACATGATTGATACCAATTTAAAAGGATTGTTGTACATGACCCGTGAAATTTCACCGCAAATGGTTCAGAGAAAATCAGGACACATTATCAATATCACTTCAATCTCAGGCCACCAGGTTTATCCAAAAGGCGGCGTATATTGTGCAACAAAACATGCTGTTGTTGCTTTGTCAGAAGGCTTGCGCATGGATTTATTGGGGACGAATGTTAGGGTGAGCATGGTGTCGCCCGGTGCGGTTGAAACCGAATTCAGCTTGGTGCGAATGAAAGGGGATGTTGATCGTGCTGCTGCCGTGTACGAAGGGTGGACGCCTTTGAAATCAGCAGATATCGCTGATGCTGTTTTGTATTGCGCATCACGTCCGTTGCATGTGAATGTCAGTGAAATTTTAGTGATGCCAACAGCGCAAGCGGCGGTGGGGATGATTGCTAAAGATTAAACCTTCAACTTTTCGCCGACCTGTAAGGTATCGCGATGCAAATGATTCATCACCATAAGATGTTTTGCGCTGGTGTGATAGCGTGCAGCAATAATGTTTAAATCATCGCCGTGCCTAACAGAATAAGTGCGCGTGTGTTTTTTCGGGATTGTTTTAGCGACAAGGTGTTTTTTATTAACAGCAGCAGCAGCGTGTTGCTTTGTGTGATCTGCTTTTGCTATTAACGTATTGGGTACCAACATTGTTTCATCTACGCGAATCGCTTCGCTGCTGAATTGATTTATTTTTTTAAGCAACGCGGTACTTGTTTTATAGCGCGTTGCAATTTTACCCAGCGAATCACCGTGTTTAACAGTGTAATGTTGGTAATTCTTCGCTGCAATTTGTTTTTGAATTTCTTTCCGTGCTTTTAAGTGTTGTACAAACATGGGTTTTTTACTAGCGGGCAACATTACAGTGATGCTTTGATGCGGTGGCGTTGAAGAATGTTTTAAGCCTGGGTTTAATTTTTTAACCGTGCTAACCGACGTGTGCGCCATGCTCGCAATGGTTTTTAATTTCATTTGATTATTGATAGTCACGTTGCTGGTAACGGCCTTATTAGGAACGGGCGATAAATGCATACCGTAAGCGTTGGGGTGTTGAATAATGGCTGCTAGCGCCAATAATTTGGGAATATAGTGTTCTGTTTGTTTTGGCAGGGGTAATGCCCAAAAGTTGGTAGGCAAACCATGCGCCTTATTATAATGAATTGCTTCCATCACCGTGCCAGGGCCAGCATTGTAGGCGGCCAATGCGAGCAGCCAATTGTGATCAAACATTTGATAAAGATAAGATAAAAAATGCAGAGCGACATTGGTTGAAACGGTTGTACTGCGACGGCCGTCATAAAAATAATTCATTTTAACGCCGTAGTCGGTAGCAAGACCAGGCATCAACTGCCACAAGCCTGCCGCGCCAACGTCTGATGAACCTGAGGGCATGTAATCGCTTTCAATCATGGGCAGTAATGCCAGTTCAGCAGGCAAATGGAGTTTTTTGGTTTGTTGGAATACATAATATAGGTAAGGACGCGCATTGACGGTGAGGCGGTGGATATATTTAGGGTTGCGTAAATCCCAGTCTAATTGTTGGCGCACATCGCTGTGATCTTTGTCGCTCGCAAAAGTGAATTGTTGTGACATCACGGGCCAGAGATTTTCTTCGCTGGGTGAAAGGAATGCTTGCGCTGGCATGTTGATCCAGCCCAGCGTAATAATGACAAGTAATACTATTTTCCGAATTATCTGACTCATGTGCACATACTACGGACAACGGGGGCGCGAATCAAGTTAAAATTCGTAACCCATTGATTTATTGATCGACTTTTCTGTTGTGATTCAAGATCTGACGCAATATCATAGGGCTAGCTCAACCTAAAGGATGTCTGTGTGATCGATTTGGATGCGTGGTTTCGGAAAATGCCTGGCTTGATGGTCCTAAAAGAAGAGAAAGCAGTGCTTGATCGTATTTTAAAAACGATGCGTGGCAATGATCTTCTGCAAGTGGGCGGTTCGAGCGATAATCGTTTGATTGAACAAGCCCGTGTTTTAAGAACTTTTTTTATTGATAGTCACAGTCATTTTCAAAGTACGCGATTGTTTATTCAGGCGAGCACGGATTGTTTGCCAGTTCAGTCTGAATCGATGGATATTGTGTTGTTGATGCATTCTTTGGAATCATCGAAAAAACCGCAAAAAACAATAGCAGAAGCTTATCGTGTGTTAAGACCAAACGGACAGCTTATTATTTTTGGATTTAATTGCTGGAGTTTGTGGCGGTTACCATGGCTTTGGCGAAAAAGATATTACACTGAAATGAAAAAATGTCATTCCCGCAGGAAAATTGAAACTGTTTTGCGGGCCTGTGATTTTGACATTGCGCAGCAGCAAACGTTGTGTTTTCGCCCGCTTTTTAAAAATAAATCGTGGGCGCGCACTTTTTTATTTTTAGAAGCAGTGGGACAATTTCTTTTGCCTTCTTGCGGCGGCGTTTATATGATGCATGCAACAAAAAATATTTCTGGCGTGACACCGTTGGTCGTGCAAAATGCCCGATTAGTAGAGACAAGGATAGTGTGAGCGGTGACGGTGATACACAAAACCAGCAAGCAGCGGCAGCCCTCGCGCGAAGTAGCGTCGGAATTATGGATAGCAAAAAGAAGCCATAACAATAATTTTTAACAAATGGATTCACTCAATGAAAAAAATCGAACTCTTCACCGACGGCGCCTGCCGCGGCAACCCCGGCCCCGGCGGCTGGGGCGCATTAATGCGCTGCGGCACACAAGAAAAAGAATTATGGGGCGGTGAAAAACACACAACCAACAATCGCATGGAATTAATGGCAGCGATAGAAGGATTAAAAGCAGTTAAAGAATCCGGCGAAGTGATATTAACAACCGATTCGCAATACGTGCGATTGGGCATCACACAATGGTTAATTAACTGGAAAAAAAGAAACTGGAAAACCGCTGATAACAAACCAGTCAAAAATCAGGATTTGTGGGAACTGCTAGATCTTGAAGTAGCGCGACATCAAGTTAGCTGGCATTGGGTAAAAGGTCACTCAGGTCACGTCGAAAATGAAATAGCGGATCAGCTAGCGAACCGCGGCATTAATGAACTATAAAACAGCACAGAAACGCGGCCGGTAGGCTGCGTGTGATCTACGCTACCGACTTTCGATATAGAACAGCACAGAAACGCTGCCGGCAGCCTGCGTGTGATCTTGATATAAAAACAGCACAGAAACGCTGCCGGCAGCCTACGTGCAATCAACGCGAAACGTATTTTTTGCTAAAATAAGAGGGTTATAAAGTGAAAACACTCCACGTCGTTGTCGGTCTTCTCTTTAATCAAAATAACGAGATATTAATTGCTTTGCGTCCACCGCATGTCGTGCAACCAGACGTATGGGAGTTTCCCGGTGGAAAAGTAGAAGGAAATGAAAATTTAGAAGAGGCGTTAATTCGTGAATACCAAGAAGAAATTGGCATAACCATCACGCAAACTGAATTTTTTTTAAAAATTGAAAAAGAATTTTCGGAAAGAAAATTAATATTACATACGTATAAAATTCTCGCATTTCATGGCGAACCGCGAGGCTGCGAAAATCAAGAAATTCGATTTGTCGCTGTTGACACACTTAAAAACTATACTTTTCCGGATGCGAATGCAGGCATCGTAAAAGCACTGGAAAAATTAATTACTCAGTTTCCATTGTTACAGCAATATCGTCTTGAGCAACTCGAATAAATACCAATCAGCTCAGAAACGCTGCCGGAAGGCTGCGTGTGAATGCGCATATCATTTTGTTTTTATCATATTTACGCTGAACACACGCACAAATCATCGCCTCAATTTGGCTCATCTTCTGATAAATGGACCCGAAAACACGG
>JAPLRF010000073.1 GCA_026399315.1 Gammaproteobacteria bacterium | reverse complement strand
CAATCCAATGATTAATTCATCCCAAAAACTTTCATGATGCGGTTTGGGTGGTGGCGCATACGGTGTTTGTAATGCTGGATTTAAGGCATTATAAATCACATCCATTAATTTTTGATACGGCGCGTAATCGCGTGTTTTATTATAATTATTTAAGGTTTGTTTGATATTAATTAATTGACCTGGAATTAAAGGCGAACCAGAATAGGCACGTAAAATAGCCATCTGAAGCACGCACGGAGCGCAGCGTAGTAAGTGCGGACATACGGAAAATAAAGCGGCCGAAAATGCAAATTAAAGCATTTAATTTTTGATATTAAAACGCAGAGGCAAGCGAAATCACGCGGGTATTTTCATGCGTGAGAAATCGATGCTTCTGATTTTAAGTTTAACTAATTTTTAAAGAGCTAAGCACAATTTAAATTTCTATAAAATTCCAAAGTCATCTTTGTTTTTTGAAAGTTTTTCAATAGCGTCATTTATGCGTGATTTTTTCTCAGACTCACTTAATTTATTCCATTTTTCATGCGTAACAATAGGAACATCAACATCAATAATTTCAGGCGGATTAGTTGGACCCCAGTGTCCTATATTAATTTTTCCACATTTTGGACACGGAGGTTTTTGTCGAATTCTATAAACAAATCCATCATAATCAACATCACAAACCACACTAAATATTTCCTGAAAAAAAGCAGTATTCTGCAATTGATCGGCTTTAGCTGTTTTTTTGAAAAACGTTTCGATTTCATCAAAAACTTTATCCTTAAACGAATCCAAATAGACAATATCACCAGCTGTACTCCTCATTAAAAACTCTCCATAGGGATTTCCAGAAAGCTGAGGGGATTTAAAAATATTTTTACAATTATTGCACTCGTAATAGTATAAATGTAACTTCATTTTAAATATCTCCTGGCGCATATTAAAATAATTTAATTAAGTTGAAAATCTCTTGGAACAGGAACAATCATTTGCGGTGATAATAGTTTTTCGAAATTATTAAACACAGCTAAATTTTCGCCTACACCTCTTTCTGATGAGTATCGAATAACATTAAATCCAAATTTTTTTGCTGTCTTAGCAATGGTTTGCGCTATATCATAACTGCTACCACCACAATAACCCCATTGATTTGCAATCTTAGGATCCGTCAAATTAAGAATTTTTGCTTCCGAAGCATTAAAATTAAACCTTATTGTATCAATTCCAATAGAATTATGATGTGCCAATTCTACAAGCGTAGTATCAGGCACTTCAGAAACATAAAATGCTCCTCCAAAACGACTTTCAACATTAAATCTAAGAGGGTCAATTCCATTTAAAACGCCTTCAGCACTTCTCGCACTCGTTACAGTATGATAAACAGTTTGCACCCTGCTATCAAAAAATCCCACTCCCTTCACCCCATCCACCACAAACCCAACCCTCGCCGCGCCCATCGGCGCAAACATCGTCGCGCCAAAAACAAAATCACGACCCATTGCGTTACCCGCCATGTTTGGATTTGAGCTGGTTATTTGGCTCCAATTATTTTGAACTGCCGCATCAATATTTTTTATTTCGTTTTTTAATTGTTCCATCGCTTCAGGGCGTGTTTGTGCATGCATTAATGCTTGCGAAAAATATAGCGTTGACTTCGCATCTGTTTTTCCTGCTGCATACAGTGCCAATAATGATTTGATCGGATGATTAACGGCTGCGGCTGCGGAAAAGGCAATGTCGCCCGCAGCATCTAGCGCACCTTCTGCCATTGCTGCGTCATATTTTCCTTCATACACAAGCCCATTTATGTCACGGTGAAAAAACCCAGCTGGATTATTCGCCGCGCGAGCAGCATGCCTTTGCAAATCCTGCGCGTTTCTTTGTGCTACGTTATTCTGCACCTGCGCATTGAGCGCAAAAACGCTTGCCGCATGCATAGAAGACAACGTTTGCGGTAAGGCAGTGTCGAGATATTCGGTGAAATTATACGTTGGATCATTTTCTGCAGCGTTATTTTCAGTAAAAGAATCAGCGATGAAATGGGATTCAGTGTGCAATGCAGAATCGGTGAAATTCACGGGGTTTGGCGCACTGACTACGCTGCGCTGCGTGCGTGCTTCTGATGGCGACGTTGATGGTTGTGGCTTGATTATCTGCTTTGACAACACTTCTGCCGCATCACCCGCCTCATCCCCCACATAATTTGCAAACAACTGCGATACGTTTTGCACGCGACCAAATGCCGCACCCGTCGCTGTTTTGATTAATTCATCTGCACCATGCACTTCAGTCGCATTATCGCCAGCCATTTTATAATTGGCTCGCGCGGAAACAACGGCCGCAACAGATTGTTCCATCATCATTCCAAAATTAAATTTATGTTGTATGCCCATACTCATCGATAATAATTGTGATGTTGCGTTAATGGTGGCGTTCGCGGTTAAGGCTTCTAAATATTTTGCGCAGCTGGGATTTTTGATATTTAATAAATCCGATACACCCATCTCTTTTCCCATGCCAGCGGTAACACCTGCAATAGCACCATATTCAAGCATTTCTCCGACAGAAAAACTACCTTGATCGCCCATTGCCATCGCAACACCTTGTTGCGCAGCGCTTGCCAATGCGCCAGCAATCGCCGCACTCACGCCCAATTCAACGGCAGACAATCCAGCCAACGATTCAGCCGCCACAGAAAAAAGCACTGCGCCAATAGCAGGCGTTGCAATGACCATCACCACAATCGCAACCAATCCAATGATTAATTCATCCCAAAAACTTTCATGATGCGGTTTGGGTGGTGGCGCATACGGTGTTTGTAATGCTGGATTTAAGGCATTATAAATCACATCCATTAATTTTTGATACGGCGCGTAATCGCGTGTTTTATT
>JAPLRF010000065.1:6862-9597 GCA_026399315.1 Gammaproteobacteria bacterium | reverse complement strand
ACTATCGACGCCATTTGCAATAGATTAATGACACTGTATTGCACTACACATAAGATAATAGTCGATGCCTCATTTTCGCACGATACCTTTCGCCTGATTGATGAAAAAATAATTTGTATGCACATTGGCTATGCACTTAACTTCAGTATTACCGCTGATTGGCAGTACTGGAGGAAGATTAAACAAGACATTGATCGGCAATTACTCAGCAACACTGCCACTTCTAAATTGAAATTACTGACATATGTTTTACTCTATTTGGCGAGAGTGTATCCAGACATGCGTGATTTAGAAAAAATTCAGGGCTTTATGAACGAACTCAATCAGAATGCAGAATTGGCCTCGCAATTAGTTAACGCGTATCATATTCCAGATGAAAATTTTTTCTCAAACAGCTTATTAAACAATTTTTATAACGCTGATCTAGATGGATTCAAAGCCATCATTTCAGCGCAATATATTTTCCTAGCGGATTTACCGCGATTATTAGATCAAGCAACCCTACGCATGCTATGTACGGTAATCGAAAAAGTAAGCAGTGAAGATATTGCAGCGATGGTTACGCTAGCTGAAAATCAACAAGTTATTTTCACGGAAAATGAAAATCTATTACGGGCGCCACGCATTAACGCACTTCGATATATATTAGACAAGCAAGATGACGGTGACGATGATTTTCTATGCTTTGAAAGATGTCGATCATTTTTTTCGTTTTCTGTCGTAACTGATGAAGAATTAGTAGAATTTATAGATAATTATAAGGAAATTGAAGAAATCACAAAAAAAGAAACACTGTGGTTCTTAGTATTAAAAAATTGGAAAAAAAACATCATTAATTTTAGAGAAACCGTAAAGGAAATAAGCGAACTAAACGCACTGCAGTGCCAATTTTTACAGAACCATAAATCAGAAGGATTAGATGGCAACATGCTTCGCCCTCATTTACACAGCAGAACAAGGCGAGAAATTTTGCAAGCAAATGGATACAGGTGGGAAATCCCTGAATTCTCTGACAACCATGTCACATTTTTGCTTTCCGTGCGTTCATTATATTACCCGTGGGGTTTATGCTGTCAAATTTTGAATGAATGTTATCTAGCAGTATCTAATATGACAATATCAAAAGCTCAAATCCCAGAAGATGAATTAAGACTTTTTCTTGCATTGAACGCACCCAATTCAATTGATTTTGAGGCATGGGCAAAAGGTATAAAAAATCAGGCGGTACTAGCCGTAATTGCTGACAGACCCGATTTAAAATTAACAACTATTATTGCCATTAAAAACAGCGTTGCATCTCAAACCATCAAAATAAAAATGTCTGAAAAACAGAAGTTAGTTGAACTAAGCTTACAAATGCGCAATGAAATTCATTTACATTCCTCTTTTTTACTTTATCAGCAAAATTCTATTTTTATGCCCTACGCATCCAAGGAAAGAATATTAATTGAAAAAATTACCAATGCATCAGATAATGTTGACTTATTGAAAATACTTTCGATTGAACTGAACGATTCCTGTAAAGAATTGGAACTCGAGAAAATAACAGAGGCTGAAAATAGAAATCCCTATGTTACCCTTATTTTGACATTAATTAAGATGATACAAACACCTTCTTGGCTCGCATTAAAAACACACCTCTTAGATGAAATGGATAAAATATATTTTGAAATAGAGCCATCACCATTAAGGAAAATAATGGACTACATTGACAAACTTATTGTGATGAAATCAGGAAGTAATGAAAACAATGAAAATATAATAGAACTTGAGCTTTTAAAAGAGCAGATTTTAATCCTATTAACATCAGATTTTGAAGAGCCTACTCCTGAAATGATATTAACACAGCTCAATGCCTTTAAAATAAATGATTTTACAGCGCCGATATTGATGGAAATAAATGGGATTATTTTTGCGGAAGAAGAAAAATCTGAAGAATATAAATCAAAATTTAACAATTGCACACTATTGAAATGGAATTTACATAATGCGATAAATTCAGCAGATTCTATTGAAACAATGATAAAATTTCACTCGGACACAAGCCACTTTTATGAAAGCTGCTTTTCTGCTTTCTTTAAAACGCTCATTACAGTTTGCACCATCATAAAATTGGGTTTAACAAAAACTGAAGAGCATTATTTTTCACCACTTTTTCGTTCAACACGCTAAAAAATATTTTATAATTTGAGCATAATACCCATGATAACAAAAGAAAAACAAGAAAAGCTAAAAACTAAAATGTTAGCGCTTGGCATTATAGAGGATGATTTGCTTGAAAAATTCATATTGGGTTCTGGTTGCGGGGGTCAAAAAATAAATAAAACAAGCTCATGCGTTTGGATAAAGCATATCCCGTCTTCTATAAGCTTAAAATGCCAGGAAGGAAGATCTCGCGAAATGAATCGCTATTATGCTCGTGAGCGTTTGTGCGAAAAAATGGACACCTTGATCAACAGAGAAAAAAGCATTGCCAAAAATGCAATTGAGAAAATCCGCCGCCAGAAAAAAAAGCGCACACGCAAGGCAAAACAAAAAATGCTTGCGGATAAGAAGCATCAATCCAATCGAAAACAGACACGCCAAAACCCAAAAGGGTCAATCGAATGATGCCTGAAATTGGTAAACATCATTATATTTACGCTAATGGCATCCAATTTCATTATGTTACCGAGGGTGATGGTCCACTCATGCTATTACTGCATGGCTTTCCTGAAAACCACTTTTCATGGCGA
>JAPLRF010000065.1:0-6845 GCA_026399315.1 Gammaproteobacteria bacterium | reverse complement strand
CTTTTCATGGCGATATCAAATAGCCGTACTTTCAAAAAAATATAAAGTCGTCGCACCTGACTTACGTGGATACAACTTAACTGAAAAAAAAGGCCCCTTTGATATTTTAACGCTGTGCAATGATGTTCGAGATTTAATTCAAAATTTAGGTTATAAAAAAGCAATTATTGTTGGTCACGATTGGGGTGCAATGATTTTATGGAGTTTTGCACTAAAATATCCGAATTACTGTGAAAAATTAATTGCACTTAATGTTCCATTTATTTCATGGGAACCCCTATACTTCAAAAAAATTTGGTCTCGCAAGCAGTTTAAATACATGAAAGATTTTCAAACGCCAGATAAAACTGAAAAATTAATTGGATCTGATATAGGCGGCTTTATTAGGCATCTATTTTCACCTTATTCAACAATTGAAAATTTCATTTCAGATGAGGAATTGGCAATATATGTAGATGCACTCAGTAAACCAGGCGCCATTACTTTCGCCATTGAATACTATCGACAATTTTATACCAATACTATATTATTTCATCATCTGCAGTCTCAAAAAATATTAACACCTACTTTACTCATTATTGGCACTCTGGATCATTTATTCACACCTGACATGATAATTGGAATGGAAAAACGCGTTCCAAACGCCACCATAAAAAAAATTACATGCGGACACTGGGCGCAACAGGAGGCGCCAAAAGAGACCAATCAGCTTATTTTAGATTTTTTAACTGGAGTATAAAAAAGATAAAAAAATTAGGAAGGCATATGAATTTTTACTTCATTTGAAACGCTATTTTGAAGCATTACTTTTATCAGCTTGGTATCTTCTACATGTCCAAATGTTTTTGCATAGTAATCATTTATAATTTCAAACGGATTACTGGTTTCGAAAATAATGTCAGAAAAGTCTTTTAATTTAATTGTTATTTTATTTTGATCAATCGATACGATAGTGCAATCAGGATGCAAATAAAAATATGATGATGCGCATTTGGAATCAGCAGTTAACTGATCGGTAATTTTAATTGTATTATTGGAAACATGCCAACTTCTCTTATGGAGCAATTTTTTATCAAATCGCGTATAGCCATCATGCGTTGCTTGAATTGAAAAAATGTTATTGTCGTTTATAATTTTGATGTCTGAAACACGTGCACGTTTTCCAACGCGAAAGGCGCTCCAAACGTCAGATGAATTTTTCCCGTCAACAACGACAGCGTTGTGTGAGGCGGTCCCTCGCTCAAACATTCTTCTTTCCGAGCTGCCATAGCAAGAAGTACCTAGATTGACAAAAACAGGAATGTCATCAGCAATTAATTCGAATGATAGTGCGTCAGCATGACCGTGACCGGGTAAATAATCAGGTCCGATATCGCCGATATCGCAAATTAATTTAAATTGTTTGTGATTTAAAACAAGATAACCGGAATTGGATAAATAATTCAGACCAGCAGTTTCAATCCCTATTAGGTAATTTAATTCCTTTGCGTAACAAAATAGTTCTTTTGGCGTTGAAAAGAGTCCATTGGCCGCATCACTAAAGTGAGGAATTTCCTTATCCGATCGCTTAATGGCATTCAGCCAATCTAACATCAACTGAACTTCTTTTTTCCAGACAAATTCAATTTGGCATGTTTCAAATATAAGCTGTAAATCCAATAAGCCCTCTAAAAAAATACCGTGATACATTGGGCTTAATTCAAAGTGTCCACCATCAGGAAGTACTTGAATCGGCACTTGTCTTTTTAAGCCAAGAAACCCTTTTTTAAACCATTTTTTTGATTCTACGGTATTGAAAAATAATCCCGCCATACACAAAGCCCTGAAATTTTCAAACAGGTGATTTCCCAATAAATGATATTCGCATTTTTTATTGAGCATTCTTGCTTGTAAGTAAAGTGAGTGTATTATTTTTTCAGATAGCTTATTTCCGGACAATGCATACTTTATAACATTCATGATTCGTAAAGCGCTTGGAAATGCCTGCCAACCCATTCCTAAGCCAGGGGGATTTTCATCTACCCAGCGTTCCAATAAATTGAAAGCGATTTTTATTTGATTGCTATCAGCACTGTTTAGCGCATCAAAATAATGTAGATTATATAGCCATAATGCAGCATGACTTTTTTCATTCCAAACTTTTTTTTCTGAAATATCAGCTTCATAATTTAAAAATGTAGCGGTATTGTTATTAAAATAAATAAATTTTCCCTGAATAAAATTAAGGTTGTGGTTCAAATAAGGGGTTTGTATTTCTATTTTTTTTATCCCTAAACTTATCCTTGGGCTATGTAGAAAATAGTATAATCGATAAAAAACCTGCCTTATTTTCAGGTGTTTTAGTGTGTTGTAATATAATGATATTGTTGAAAACATATTTTTCTTAATAATGGATAGATGTTTGAAAAATGCATTTTTAAATGCAAATGCTGTTCATATTTTAAAGTATTGTCAATTTCGAATGCACTCCGCAACTTCAATTGCAATACGAGACACTTCCATGATTTCATCAAATGGAATTGGTGACGATTTTCCATTTTCAATTGCATCAACAAATGCGTCCACACATTCATTTTGTCCTTTATTTTGTGAATAGAAATTTTGTTTCGTAAAGTTTTTCCAACCAAAGCCAATCAGCTTTCTAAAATTATCAAGTTGTAATATTTTACCATTACAGAATATTTCAATACGTTCTTTTGGAAATGATTTATGCCCATTAGAAAAATAATTTATCGTTCCACATGAGCCATCAATAAACGTCAATGTAATAATGGCTTGATCGTCAACGCCAGTCGAAACAGCATGCCACCTTGCGATACTACACCCCGCAAGATAGCGCATTAAATCAATGAAGTGGCAAGCCTCGCCAATAATACGGCCACCGCCAATATTGGCATCCTGTGACCAATGTGACTTTGGAATCATGCCAGCATTGACAGTGATGATAAATGTTTTTACTGTGCGTTCAGGCGTTATTAATTTTTTTATCGTTTTAATCAGTGGCGAAAATCGGCGATTAAATCCAATCATTAATAATTGATTGCTACTTTCATAAGCCGTTTTTATTTGAGCTAGATCAGTTATATTGATTGCTAATGGCTTTTCGACAAAAACAGCTTTATGACTTCTTAATGCGCGTACAACTTGATTCGCATGCAAATTATGCCTTGTTGAAATGACAACGCAGTTTATGTCATCATTATCGTAAACATTGTCTTCATCACTAGAAGCATATTCAAACCCTAATTTTTTCGCTGTTTGCTTTGCACTGATGCCTTGACTTGAAACAACGGTATGCAATTTTACGCCTGCTTTTTTAAATGCTGGCGCGAGTATGTTTGAACCATAATTTCCAGAACCAATAAACCCCATCTGAACCGCATCTGTTTTTTTTGAAGTATTTTCCTTCTCGAGTGTCACCCGTGTTTTTAATTTTTCCGATTGATCGGACTCAGGATAATGAATTAAAATCCCTAAAACACCTTTATTATTTTCCAGCTCTGAATACGCTTCAACAACGTGATCGATATTAAAGTCATTTGAAATAAGTGATTTTGTTTCTAACACACCCATCGACATCATATCTAATACTGCTTCAAAATTACGCTGTTCAGTCCAGCGAACATAGCCTATCGGATAATCGATTCCTTTTTTTTCGTAAGTATCATCATAACGACCAGGGCCATATGAACAGGAAACTTGCAATGTTAATTCTTTTTCATAAAAATCAGCACGTGAAAATTCATTACCAATCACGCCAACCAGAATAATTCGACCTCGCTTGCGGCATATAGTGGCTGCTTGATGCAGTAGCGCATTGCTTTTGGTTGCTGCCGTGATAATAACGGCATCCACCATTCGCTCTTTTGAGAAAATATTTGCATAAGATATTAAATCTTCACCTTGCGAAAGATTCACGGTATCTGCACCGAATTTTTTTGCCAGTTCGCATTTTTGGGTGTCAAAATCCACACCCAATACTTTGACGCCATGCGCTCGTAACAATTGCACAGCCAGCAAGCCAATCAATCCCAAGCCAATGACAACATAGCACTCACCTAATGTGGGTTTTGATAGGCGAATCCCTTGTAGTGCAATCGCTGAAACAACCGTAAATGCTGCACTTTCATCAGATACATTGTCAGGAATTTTTGCACACAGATTTTTGGGTACACGCACTATTTCAGCATGATTCCCGTTCGAAACAACACGGTCGCCTACAGAAAATCCTTGCGTATCATTTCCGATCTCTAAAACACGCCCGACGTTGCAGTAGCCCAACGGAATAGGCTGGTCTAATTTCGCTTGAACAGCATTCATCGTTGCCATAAAGCCATCTGTTTTTATTTTCTCTAACACCATTTTTACTTTATCGGGTTGTTGCTTTATTTTCTGCAAAATATTTGCTTTACCAAATTCCAGCAACATGCGTTCAGTGCCTGCTGATATGAGTGTTTTTGTCGTTTCAATTAACAAACTGCCCGATGAATTTTTAGGGCAAGGTATTTCTTCTAATAATGTTTCACCCGTTTTAAGCGACTGTAGTATTTGCTTCATATTCTTTTCCAATTAATCCAACGGTATCGATTATTTCAGCTGTAGTAAATGCGCTTATTTTTTCCTGCGTGAAAACAGAATGTGCAACCAACAATACAACAATATCAGCCATTGCCAACGCATTTTCAAGTGATGATAAAATAACATTTTTATTGTCTGACAGTGCTTTTGGCAGTGCCGTAATATGCGGCTCGATAATCATAATTTTGCCCGATGTTTTTTCTGCTAATTGATTAACAATCATCAAAGCCGGGCTTTCTCGCAAATCGTCTACATCTTTTTTAAAGGTTATCCCCAAACAAGCCACAATGGGATTTTGTATTTGACTCGATTTTTTAAGTATTTTTTGCAATACATAACGTGCTTTATAATCATTCACTTCGCGTGCTTGTCTAATTAATTTGGCTTGATTTGGATTGGATGCAACAATAAACCACGGATCAACCGCAATGCAATGCCCCCCAACACCTGGTCCGGGCTGCAGGATTTTCACGCGCGGGTGACGATTGGCTAGAGCAATTAATTCCCATACGTTAATATTTTGATGATCACAAATCATCGATAATTCATTGGCAAAAGCGATATTCACATCTCGAAATGCATTTTCAGTTAACTTGGTCATTTCTGCTGTGCGTGCTGTGGTTGCAAAGCAATTGCCATCAACAAATAATTTATAAAAAGCAATCGCTTTTTCGGTTGATGCTTTATTGATGCCGCCAACGACACGATCATTATCAACCAATTCACGAATAATTTGCCCGGGCATCACGCGCTCAGGACAATATGCTAAATAAATTTCTGATAAATCGACTAAATCAGGGCGCATTGCGCCAATCCATATTGCTGCTTGTTCCGTTGTTCCTACAGGCGATGTGGATTCAATAATTAATAAATTCCCTTTTTGTAGATGCGGTGCGATTGATTCAATGGCGGATTTCACATAAGAAATATCTGCTTGGTGATCCTCAGTTACCGGCGTTGGAACCGTAATCAGATACACGTCGGCTTTTGGGATAGGACATTGCGCTGTTAATTTTCCTGTATTGACGGCATTTTTTACCAATTTATCCAATGCTGGTTCGAACAAGTGTACGAGACCAGCGTTAATCGTATCAACGATACTTTCTTGTATATCGCAACCGATAACACGCATTCCACGCGATGCCAATAATGCTGCCGTTGGTAATCCAATATAACCCAAACCCACGACACAAACTGTTTGAATATCCATATTCTCTTCTAATTAAAATTTTCTAAAGTCAATATCCTACTCAATTAAATGAATTAGGGGAAGCGTTGTGAATAACGCAATGCATAAAATGTGTTTTAGTTTATGATTTGCAGGATATTTTCTACTTGAAAAGCGTCATCATATTTGTAATGATTGGTTCATATGAAATCCAATCTATTTGAAAAAAAATATCACACGGTCGATTCTCCAAACGACAATGATTTTATTTTTGTATTTAAAGGCGCTGATATTTATCTGATTGAAAGGAAAAAACTGCCGAACTGGCATGCTGTTTCAAATTACTTTAATCAGGGCGCTCGCTTTTATTGTTTTTCGGAATCAAATCAATCTCGCTATTTAATTTCTGAAAATACTGAAATAAATGATGATTCGAATTTTTTTAAAGTAAATTTAAGAAGTACCTGGACTATTCTAGATGATGTTTTATTTTCACTTGCACGAAATGCAAACCATTTACATTATTGGCGAAAAACACATCACTACTGCGGCAATTGTGGACATAAAAATTCAGATAAAGTTGATGAGCAAGCGTTAATTTGTTTGAGTTGCCAACATGTTACTTATCCTCGCATTTCACCGTGTATTATCGTATTGATAACCAATGGTAATAAAATATTGTTGGCACGCTCACCCCATTTTCCACCCAAAATTTATAGCACGCTGGCGGGATTTATTGAACCAGGTGAATCGTTAGAAGAAGCATTGCACCGTGAAGTGAAAGAAGAAGTGGGTGTTACTATTTCAGGCTTAACTTATTTTGGTTCGCAGCCCTGGCCTTTTCCTGATTCGTTAATGATTGGATTTCACGCAAGCTATTTGGCCGGTGAAATTAAGATTGATGAAAAAGAAATTGAAGATGCGCAATGGTTTGACATTGACAATTTGCCTGAATTACCGCAAAAATTGAGTGTTGGAAGAGCCTTGATTGATAGTTATATTGCAACTTTTCAGCATTCCACAGAGCCGCAGGTAAAGCGATGATTAGTGTATCCGCCCCTAGGGCTCCCGCATTAAAATTTGAACAACTTAAACGTAT
>JAPLRF010000068.1 GCA_026399315.1 Gammaproteobacteria bacterium | reverse complement strand
TCCACCTGTCATTGGTATACCCCTCATCCATGAATGGTCTTTTAAGACTACTCACGTTGAGACCAAAAGGGGACATTTCTAAATTGCTCAAAGCGGACATTACTAAATTGCCCCTACAATGTAAGAAGTTGTAATTGACATGAAGCATCGGCTTCATTAAGATGTCGCATTCACTAAAACACAGAGCAAGCATATGAAAAGAACATTTCAGCCAAGTAATCTTCACCGCGCACGCACACATGGCTTCCGTGCCCGTATGGCAACCGTTGGTGGCCGATTGGTGTTAAACCGTCGTCGTGCTAAAGGACGCAAACGTCTCAGTGTTAAACACTAAACGATTTTTGTCTAAGCAACATATTCGTCATGCAGCAGAATTTGATGCTGTTTTTAAGCGTGGAAAGCGGTTACCGCACGCTTGCTTTGCGATTTGCCATTTAAAAACAGACCATGATTATCCTCGCCTTGGTATGGTGATTAGCAAGAAAAATTGTCGACGCGCAGTCGACCGTAATCGTTTAAAGCGTCTGATTCGCGAACAGTTTCGATTACGGCAACACGATTTATCGAATCTCGACGTGGTTGTCTTGTTAAAATCACCCGTCGGAAAACTCTCAGATAAAGAGCGGTGCGAATGTGTAGAAAAATTATTTTCTCAATTAATCACGTTTTGCAGTGGGCTTTCCTAAAACTTATTCGCCTTTATCAGCTTTGTATCAGCCCCTTTCTGGGAAATCATTGCCGGTTTTATCCCTCTTGTTCCCAATACGCTGTTGATGCGTTAACATCATATTCAATTTTTAAAGCACTATTTTTGATTGCGAAAAGACTAATCCGTTGCAACCCATTGAGTCGCGGCGGCGTAGATTGTATATAGCTAAATTTAACACTTATATTTTTTATCATTGTCACTACTATTGAGAGCGCATTATGGACTTCAGAAAAACAATTTTATATTTTGCATTGGCAATTATCGGCGTGATGTTGTGGCATGCATGGCAACATGATTACCCTCAAGTGCCTGTGTCATCAACAACAGCGGGTCAGGTGAGTGCTGTGCACCCTGTTGATTATGCGCCTTCTACTTATAACCAGTCTGCTTCGCCATATCAAGCAACACCCAAAACATTGGCAGCAGCATTGCCGAAAAATAAAATAATCACCGTAAAAACAGATTTACTGAACGCCGTGATCAATTTGCAGGGTGGCGATTTAATAGACGCAAAATTATTGCAATACCCCGTTTCTGTAAAACAAAAAGATGTGCCTGTTCAAATTTTAAATTCAAGCAATGATACCTTGTATGTTGCACAAAGTGGCTTGAGTGTACCGGATGAAAAAACAGTTTCTAAACCCATTATGTATACTGCGGCGCAAACAAATTATGTTTTGCAGGATGGGAAAAATACGTTAGTGGTGACATTAACCGGCAAGGTGATGCAAGGTTTTATCGTTACAAAAACATTTACTTTTACGCGAAATAATTATGCGATTAATACAGCCATTAAATTAACCAATAATACCGACGCGCAATGGCAAGGTAATATCTATAATCAAATTACCCGTCGTGATGTTATGCCTTCCGGATTTGCGTCACGTGCTTATACAGGTGCTGCTGTTTCCACGCCGAATACACCCTATAAAAAATTAACCTATGAAGCATTAAGCGAAAGTGATTTTTCGCGTGATATCCAAAATGGTTGGATTGCAATGCAGCAGCATTATTTTTTAAGTGCGTGGATTCCCCCTAAAAATGAAACCTTGCATTATTACAGTCGCTCATTTGGGTCGGGTGATGATGGTAAAAATAATATTTTCGTATTGGGCTATTTGAGTGCGCCTATTCAATTGGCTGGAAAAACCAGCACCACTTTTAATTCAACTTTATATGTGGGCCCTGAAATTGCAAAAAATCTACATCTGTTGGCAAAGGGTTTGGGGTTAACGGTTGATTATGGTTGGTTGTCACCCATATCAAAAGTTTTATTCTGGTTGATGAGCGAGATTCATCATTTCGTTGGCAACTGGGGTTGGTCAATTATTTTAGTAACACTGCTTATTAAAGCATGTTTCTATTGGCTGTCGAATAAAAGCTATGGATCGATGGCAAAAACGCAGGCATTGCAGCCTAAAATGAAAGCGTTACGTGAACGACATGGTGATGATAAGCAAGCGATGTCAAAAGCGATGATGGAAATGTATCGCAAGGAAAAGATTAATCCCCTTGGTGGTTGCTTGCCGATGGTTATTCAAATCCCTGTTTTCATCGCGCTATATTATGTATTAATTGAAAGTGTTGAATTACGACAAGCACCGTTTATTTTTTGGATTCATGATTTAGCAACAAAAGATCCTTTTTATATTCTACCGGTGCTAATGGGTTTGAGTATGCTGTTACAACAAAAAATCAGCCCGCCGCCACCAGATCCAATGCAAGCGAAAATGATGATGATGTTGCCCATTGTTTTCACCGTGTTTTTTGCAACGTTTCCAGCAGGCTTGGTATTGTATTGGTTAACGAATAATTGCGCTTCAATTTTGCAACAATGGTTTGTGATGAAGCGTCATCGAAATGATAATAAGGGCAAGCATAAATAAATGGAGTGAATATGCAGAATGATTTGGCGCTATTTGACGACCATCAAATTCGACGAGTGTATGATGAAAAAGCTGAGACATGGTTTTTTTCGGTGATTGATATTGTGCAGGTGTTAACGCAACAAGCAGATTATCAAACAGCAAGAAAATATTGGAATAAGTTGAAAGAGCGGTTAAGAAAAGAAGAAAGTGAGTCGGTGACAAATTGTCACCGACTGAAATTAAGGGCGGCCGACGGGAAAAATTATTTAACAGACCTTGCTACTGCTGAAACTCTTCTGCGTTTGATTCAATCTATTCCAAGTCCAAACGCTGAACCAATTAAGTTGTGGCTCGCAAAAGTAGGTTATGAGCGCATACAGGAAATGGCGGATCCTGCTAAATCACTTGAGCGCGCCAGAGAGACCTGGCAAAAACACGGTTACAGTGAGAAATGGATTCAACAACGAATGATGGGACAAGAAATTCGTGGAAAGCTAACGGATTATTGGAAAGATCATGGCGTTGAAAAACCAGATGAGTTTGCAATATTAACCAATATTATTCATCAGCAATGGACTGGTCTCAGCGTTAAAGAAGATAAAAATTCAAAAGGGCTGAAATCAGAAAATTTGCGTGATCATATGAGCGAGGCAGAACTTGTTTTTACAGCCTTAGCAGAATTATCAACGCGACAAATTGCGGAAACAGCCAATGCAGAAGGATTGCCTGAAAATAAGATAAGCAGTAAAAAGGGAGGCGCGGTTGCAAGAAATGCGCGCCTAGAGTTAGAGAGTGAAACAGGAAGAAAAGTTGTTACTGCAAATAATTACTTACTTCAAAAACCATGAAAACAAAATTATTTGACACCGTCACCGCTATCGCAACCCCATCGGGTCGTGGCGGTGTGGGTATTGTTCGACTATCGGGAAAAAATGCAAAAGAAATTGCATTCAAAATAATCCAGAAGCCAAGCACGTTTTATATCGAACCACGCCACGCGCAATTCACTTCGTTTTATGATTCAGACAACAGCGTTATCGATGAAGGCATTATCTTATTTTTCGAAAACCCCCATTCTTTCACCGGCGAAGATGTTGTTGAATTGCAAAGTCACGGTAGCCCCATTGTTTTAGATCGCTTAATTAAATGCGCCATTCATTATGGTGCGCGTATGGCAAGACCAGGTGAATTTTCAGAGCGCGCATTCTTAAATAAAAAAATTGATTTAACGCAAGCGGAAGCAATCGCGGATTTAATTGCGGCCAGTTCGGAACAAGCAGCCCGTTCTGCGGTGCGTTCACTGCAGGGTGAATTTTCAAAAAAAATTCATGCGTTGCAAAAAACATTAACGCATTTGCGTATGCAAATAGAGGCGATGATCGACTTTCCGGAAGAAGAAATTGATTTTTTAAGTTCACCGCATGTGCATCAGTTACTGCAAGAAACCATTGATGCTGTTTTGAAAGTTAAAAATCAGGCGAAACAAGGTGTTTTATTGCAATCGGGTTTGCAGGTTGTGATTGCAGGAAAACCCAATGCGGGGAAATCCAGCTTATTAAATTATTTAAGTGGGCGTGATTCAGCGATTGTCACTGCTATTGCTGGCACAACGCGCGATATTTTGCGCGAATCAATTCATATTGATGGCATGCCACTTCATATTATTGATACGGCGGGTTTGCGTGAAACGGCTGATATTATTGAGCAAGAGGGGGTGCGCAGAGCGTATCAACAAATTGACCAAGCCGATTTAATTTTATTGTTAATTGATGCGAACAATAGTGACGGTGACAATAGCAGCGACAATTTAAGTAATCGTGAAAACGTTTTAGTGATCAGAAATAAAATTGATTTAATCAATGAACAGCCCGGCATTAAAAACAACATTATTTCGCTATCAATTAAGAACAATAGCGGTACGGATTTATTGATTGATGCTTTAAAAAAAGCAGTGGGATTTCAATCAGTCGATAATGATGGGTTTATCGCGCGTCGTCGACATGTCGATGCAATAGAACGCGCCTATCAATTTTTATTACACGGGCAAAATCAATTAATACAACACCGTGCAGGCGAATTATTAGCAGAAGATTTACGTCAAGCGCAACAGGCCTTGTCGGATATTACCGGTGAATTTTCTTCTGATGATTTGTTGGGTGAAATTTTTTCGAGTTTTTGTATTGGTAAATGACGTATTTTAAAATTTTTCTGTTAAAATAATTACACTTATTTATTTCAAGGATAGAATTCATGATATGTAAATTAAAACAAATTGCCTTGTTCTCCGCCTCAATCATTTTATGTTCTGCTACATATGCACTCACAGATGTCTATTCAACAGAGCATATTACTGCGCCTCCAGCTGAATTTGAAGGTCAATATGTGTCTGTTAATGCCGGCGCAACATATGCCAATGTCATTCATCAATATCCAGTGACAGAAAGTGGATTTTTAGGAGCAGGCGGCAGTATATTCTTAGGCGATAAAATTAATCCTTATTTTGGCCCTGAAATTGGCGTTGGCTATTACAGTTTTGGATCGTGGGGTGGCGCGACGATTGTGAGTTTGAATGCAAAATTCACGATACCCATGAGCGATTTTTCCCTGTTTGCAAAAGTAGGTGCGGCATTTGGCGAATTAACAACGCGCTTTAAACCGAGTGCAAATACTATACCTATTCAATCTGATGAGTTTTTACCCTCGCTGGGTGCCGGTTTGGGATATAATTTTATGTCTCGTTGGACGGGCAGTGTCGAGTGCAATGGCGCTTATTTCCCTGGCTCAAAAAATGGCAATGGGTTTATTGGCGGGTTGACTGCGGGTATAACGCATTATTTTACGCTTTAATATTACCTTCATATTCACTCGTTAAGATGGGTTCTTTAATTAATCATTTTATGGGGAATATCATGTTGAACGAAGCTAAGAAGCAGTTAGATGCCGCGGTAAGTTTTTTTGCAAAAGCAGTTACGCCATTAGAGGACGCAACACGCGTACGTTTGTCTGATGATATGGAAAAAAAGTTGATGAAACGCGGCAGTGAGGGCGGCGACTACGGTACTTTTTCGGCTGGCCCTGTTGTTCGACCCCAATAAAAAATCATTTTAACGCAGATTTTCAATTGCCCATTGTCTATTTTTAACGCATAATCACGCCCTATGAAAAACAAACCCTTTGATGTGATTATTGTTGGTGGTGGCCATGCTGGAACCGAAGCGGCTTTGGCTTCTGCGCGCATGGGCGCACGCACATTATTGCTCACGCACAACATTGAAACATTGGGACAAATGTCCTGTAATCCAGCGATTGGCGGGATTGGTAAGAGTCATTTGGTCAAAGAAATCGATGCACTTGGCGGTATAATGGCTATTGCTGCTGATCATGCCGGCATACAATTCCGTGTATTAAACAGCAGTAAAGGTCCTGCGGTGCGCGCAACCCGAGCGCAAGCCGATCGCAGCTTGTATAAAGCGTTTGTAAGAAGCGCATTAGAAAATCAGCCCAATTTATCCATTTTCCAACAAGCTGTTGATGACTTGATTGTAGAAAATGAACAAGTCCTTGGTGTGAAAACCCAAATGGGTTTGCCGTTTTATGGTAAGTCAGTTGTATTAACGACGGGTACATTTTTAGGTGGCGTAATTCATATTGGATTACAGCATCATTCTGGTGGGCGCGCAGGCGACCCGCCTTCAATCGCGCTGTCACAACGCTTACGTGAATTGCCATTTAATGTTGCAAGATTAAAAACAGGCACGCCACCACGCATTGATCGCCGTACAATTGATTATTCGTCAATGATTGAACAGCCAAGCGACAACCCTTTGCCAATCATGTCTTATTTGGGTAGCAGGACGGATCACCCGCGACAAGTTTCTTGCCATATCACGCAAACAAACGAACAAACACATGAATTGATTCGCGCTGGATTGAGTGAATCACCGATGTATACCGGCAAAATTGATGGTGTGGGTCCGCGTTATTGTCCATCGATTGAAGATAAGGTGGTGCGATTTGCAGAGCGCCATTCACATCAAGTATTTTTAGAACCCGAAGGATTAAATGCCATTGAAGTGTATCCCAATGGCATTTCAACCAGTTTAAGCTATGAAACACAATTAAAATTCGTGCGCAGTATTTGTGGATTGGAAAATTGCCACATCACGCGTCCGGGTTACGCAATTGAATATGATTTTATGGATCCGCGTGATTTAAAAAACACACTGGAAACAAAATTCATCAAAAACCTTTATTTCGCGGGTCAAATTAATGGTACAACCGGTTATGAAGAAGCGGCTGCGCAAGGATTAATGGCGGGAATTAATGCAGCATTGCGCTCACTTAATAAAGAAGCTTTTATTTTACGACGTGATGAAGCTTATGTTGGCGTATTAATTGATGATTTAATTACAAGTGGCACGCGTGAACCCTATCGCATGTTTACGAGCAGAGCAGAATATCGATTATTGTTGCGTGAAGACAATGCTGATTTACGATTAACGCAAAAAGGCTTTGAAATTGGCTGTGTTGACGAAAACCGTTACGCAAAATTTATTGCAAAGCGCGAAGCGATTGAATTAGAACAAGCGCGGCTAAAATCTTTTTGGATTCAGCCTGAATCTGCTTTTGCAGTAAAATATGTTGAAAAATATAATACGCCCATTGAACGTGAATATAGTTTAATGGATTTATTGCGCCGTCCTGAAGTAAATTATCATGATTTATCAGAATTATGCCAGGAAAATACGGTCATAATGGATGATGCTGTTTCAGAGCAAGTTGATATTCAAGCAAAGTATTTCGGTTATATCGCACGACAAGAAAAAGAAATCGAAAAGCAAAAATATTTTGAAGACACGCACATCCCAGAAAAATTCGATTATAAAGTTATTACAAGCTTATCCAATGAAGTGCTGCAAAAACTTGAAAAAATACGACCTGAAACGATAGGCCAAGCATCACGCATTTCTGGTGTGACACCTGCTGCGATTTCATTATTGCTGGTTTATTTAAATAGATGATACTAAGGAAGCCTGTCATGCCTGGAGAAAAATACCCGTCCGCCATTGCGATTGATCAAGGCAGTCCGCTTTCCTCGCCTCATTTCAGTAATGATCCACAACACTTCTTTCATCTCGAAAAAATGGTAATAAATGACGAGTTCGATAATATTCTGGCGTTAATAGAAAGTAGAAATTCAGTCAAACACGTAATAGATGAAATAATTAAAAATAAAAAATTAAATGCGTTTTCACTATTTCTCGAATCACTTGAGCCAGAAAAAAATAGAGAAATAAAAGAATGCATAAAAAAAATATTGGGTTGCTACCTGTTTTCTGCTGTTGAAAATAATAACGATTCGTTTCTTTGTTTGTTGTTGTCGATGGGTGCTGATCGAAGTGTTTTACTAGACAATATGACGCCGATGCGCAAAGCAGTTGATTTAAAATGCTGGAGATTGGTTGATGTTTTTGCCGACTACGCGGTTAATAAAGAAAGTAATTGTGATTACGACTATGCTTTATTTAAAGCCGTAGAATCCGATGAGATTGAGCGCGCATTGAAATTGGTCGAAGCAGGTGCTGATGTAAATTATTGCGAAAGTGATATGTCTGCATTGTTCTACGCAACAAAAAAACGTGAATACGGGTTAATGCGCTCACTCATTAAAAGAAATGCATTGCACCAAATAAACGGCGAGAATTCACGATTTGCGTGGGAATACGCAGTTGAAAACGAAGATACTGTCGGTATGGTTGTTTTTATTCACAGCAAATCAGCATCCTTAACTGACATTCTAAATAAAATAATACTATATGGAAAGGTATCATTTTTCCATTCGCTGTCATTTCAATTTGAAGAGCAAAAAAAATTGGATTATATTCAGTATTTGCAAAATGAAAATGAGCTATTTAATGCATTGCAGCAAAATGACCCCGGCTTAGTGGAAACATTGCTAGGTGTCGGCGTTGATCAAACTATTTTAAATGCGGGTAAGAGTGCCGTGTATTGCGCTGTAAGAACAGATATTGAAAATAATGGCAATGCGTTAACGACAGTTTTTTCAACGCTGCCCGCAAAAGAAAATTCAGCGATTGCCGTTCTTTATGGGCAAGCAGCGCTTTACGCTGCCAAACAAAATAAATTTGAGTTGGTTTTGCTGTTGGTTAATGCGAACGCTTGTTTAAAGCAGACTAACTCGGCAAGCTATTCTATCTTGCATTTCGCAGTGCTTCACAATGCTGATGCCTTTTTAGAAAAATTATCGGATGCGCAATTTCACGAGTTGATTATGGCAGATGTTGCATCGCCCTGTGCCTGGAAAATTGCGTTTACACAACAACACAGCGAAATTGTTTTTTTATTTATGCTGCGCGGAATTGCGGTGGCTGCCATTTTAAATTATGCAAAAGAAGAAAATTCGGTGGAATTTTTCTGTAATATATTGGATTTTTCACTTGGAAATGAAAGTTATTCCACTGTTTTATTGCCATTGAACAATCAAGAATGTGATTTCCTTTTGCGAAAATCAATTGCATATCGTTTTAATCACTTGCAAGAAAAAATATTAGACAAAACAACAGCACCTTCTGATCCAATAAATGAATTATTTGCCATTAAGAAATCTTTTTTTGATAAAAACAAGATTATTACAAAATCACTTTTAGAAAAAATAATTTCGAAATTAAAGTTAGCCTTGAATGAAGACTTTCACGTTCAATTAAGTCAGTTTGTTGGTAGGTTATCAAACGAATTATTATCAAATGATGAAACTACGGTTTTAATTATGATTATTGAGGATTATAAGCGCCGCAATAAAGACAATGTGACGGATCTCATGATGTTATCTATTTTAGAAGCATCCCCTAATATTATTAATGCGAATGAAGAACGTGTGTTGCCAAGAGACGCAATGTCTGCGGTCACTGATTTTTTTGCTTATGAAATGATAATGAGTGGAAAAGCAGAGTCCACTTTGACCTTGCCGGCTGCATTCACTTTTATTGCAGAACGCCATCCTGATTTAACAAGAGACGATATTCAAAATGCATTCCGTAATCCAGCGCCTAAAGTTGCCGTGTCTCGCTTATATCGGTTTACGGCTGGTTTAGCCGGCTCTGCGGCCAGTTTAGTAGGTTCTGCCGCCAGTTTGGTGTGGGGTTCTGGATCAGAGGAATCATCTTCGCCTAGGCATGATCATTAGATACGGGCAATGAGTGTGAATCAAAGAAAATTATATTTTGCCTATATTTGAGTAGTTAATACGTATCTGCTCCAAATTAGAGCGTAACGGAAATATTATTCCAGCGACTGAAAAGTGGTCAGGGATCGGTATCAGAATGCGAATACTGATCCCTGATTTCAGACCCCCGATAACTTCTTGCAACAGCAATAATATTAGCATCACCAATGAAAAATGGAGCGGATACGTTAATACCTAAAGCAATTGGCTACGAATAAGCAGTTAATTTTAGCGCACCACAGAAATTTTTTAAATATCATTTTAACGCGTCCATTCCCGCAACTTCCATTTCGCAGCTTGCTGCGGCATACTGCTTGCCTCATTATTTATAGTATTAGAGCACTTGAGGTTTTTATGAAATTACTTTCTGTACGCGCTGTATTTTTCGCCGGCGCTATTTTTTTGACAGCATCGAGCGCTGCTTATGCTGATCAATCGAATGCCGATAGTTTTCAATCGATGAAAAGCGCACCCAACTTGCATCAAGGTTTTTATATGTCTTTAAATGTGCTGCCGCCGTTTGCAGGTGGATTATATGCAGGTTATTTATTTACGCCGAATTGGGGCTTAGAAGCCGGTGCTGATTATATCTGGGCCCCTGATTTTTTAGCTATTGACGATGTGTGGATGGCCCATCTAGACGTAAAAGGCATCGTGCCTTTAAGTACCCGTTTTGAATTGTTTGGGAAGTTGGGTGTGGGCTATGTTCAAGGAAGCGAAGAAATAGAGGCTATTCCACCTTTTCTTCCTGCTTATACGCAAACCTCTGGGACCCTTGGTTTGGCTTTTGGCGGCGGCATTGGTTTTTCTTTCACGCCGCGCTGGGTTGCAACCCTTGAAGGAAGCGGAATGGTCTTCCCTAAAACATCAACTTTAGTAGGCGGTATTGCTGCTATTCCAACAATTGGTATCATACATTATTTCAGCGGTTAAAATTAATGAGCACTCAACATCAACTATTTCATGACGGCTTAGCGGCAATGCAGCTTCAGTTGTCATCAGCAAATGAAGAACGCTTAATTGCTTACTTGCATCTGCTAAAAAAATGGAGCAAGGCTTACAATCTCACTGCTATTACAGATTTCGATAAAATGATTACTCATCATTTGCTCGATAGTTTATCCATCGCACCTTATTTAACCGGTGATAATATTGTTGATGTTGGCAGTGGCGCAGGATTGCCCGGAATTCCACTGGCTGTTTATTTCCCTGAAAAAAACTTTACTTTAATCGACAGCGTGGGCAAAAAAACACGTTTTATTTCTCAAGCGGTTAGAGAGCTGGGATTGACGAACGTGACGGTCTTGCATTCACGTGCAGAAGATTGTGAAAACAAGCACAGCTTCGACACCATGATTGCCCGCGCAGTGGCATCGATCGATGACTTAATTAATATTTCTCACTATCTGTTAAATGAAAAGGGGAAATTACTGATGATGAAATCAGATGAAACAGTTTCTGATCAGCATCACGTTATTAAATTGTGTGTGCCGGGAATTGATTCGTCGAGATGTCTGATTGTAGTGTAAAATCACCTTAGTTTGACCTGGACTATCGTCAATTCTCGGGTAATTCAAGTGGAAAGTCTGTCGGATTATTGGGGGGGTACATTTAAACTCTTTACCAAACCGCTAGTATTCTTCATTTATCAGTCTGTTTTTTCAAATTAATCATTCAGTTAGCGATTTTTGTCGCGCACAGGGTTTGTTTATTTTTTTGACCATCATTTTAATTTTGCCTTAATATTCATGCTCTATAATGCCGTTATATATTCACCAAAGAGAGATAGATTATGAGAAAAGCCATTTATGAAACATTGCTTGATGGTGAAAAGATTCCGGTAACTCAGTGGATGATGTCTGCGGACTTGACGCTATTGACCAACACCTTGGATAGCTTCGACAGCAAGGTGAAAAGGGAAAATCCAGCTGTTTTTAACCAAAGAAGACATGTTGGCGAAGATGGCAATGTCTTGTTTGGTAAACTTCTAGTAACACAAGATGACAACAACGAAGCATCAGAAAGCGGAAGTAATTATCTAGCAAGCACACTAAACGAGTGTCTTAATGATACAACGCTTTGTGGCAAGACGGTTGTACATTTTGGATTGTATATGGCAGCCCATTTTATGCATTTAAAATTGGAAATTAATAAGTCAACGAATCCCGTGATGGTTTGTGTTCACCTTATTGATTCTCTGAGGACTTGTGATGATAAGAGTCTGAAAGCAATCTTTAATTCTGTGCTTGAAATGAATCTGACAAAACAATGCAATATAAAATATCAGGTTACGAATACAGGCACACAAAATGACGCTTGGAGCTGCGGACTGCAGACGCTATTTTCGATTGCAAAAGAAGCAATGAAGGCTGGTGTTTCTGCAGCCCCTTTTGGTTTAACGGAAGATGATTTGAATAAGGAAATCAATCCCCGTAAAACAAAATTTCTAGTTATTAAGCACATGCTGAAAGTTGAGTTAGAAAAACGAAACAAACAGATCGCTAGAGCGTCTTGTGCGCAAGCAGCCTATAACCAAATGCTTGAATCCATTCCTGTCAATGAGCGTAATAAAATCGATGAACTAAAGATGAAATTAGTATCGTCAAATTCAGCAGTAAAAGAAGCTACGAAGCTGGAGATCGCTGCCCCTTCTGTTTTTAGCCCTCTTCTTGTATTCCATAAAGAATATGATTTGGGTAACTATAACAAAATCGCAGGTATCGTAAAGGAAAGCAGAGATGAGATGGCCGCTATAGAAAGGATGCTTTTTCAACTGACGATCAACTCTGAAAATATATATTGTGACAACACTAAAATAAATGAAAACAACCAACAAAAAACATCTGTACCGGATCAAAGTGATGCTTTATTGCCTGCAGCCGCGCGCTATTTTACACCTTTACAGAAGGGTGGTAAGGATATCCTAATTCACTCTGATTATGAAATCAAAGCTGAAAACACCACGGTAAATCAGCTGAAGCATTACATCTCTCAAGAGATTGGCGTGGATGTAACATTAATAAAACTCATTTATGGCGGGAGGAATCTCGATGGTGATTTTCCATTATCTAATGCTAACATTGAAAATAACAATATCCGAAAAATTCAACTAGTCATATTACCTTCACCTTTAACTTCTCGTAAATTAGAAGAGCCGGTAGTGCATCCTGTAAGTTCATCAGTAGTTACCGCTACAGCGGCGCCAGCTTCAGATTCAGCTAAATTAAAGGGCAATACAGTAGAAACTAATGCAACTGTAACAATAACTGAAGCAACCAGAGGATTAGGTGTTTTAACGAACGATGAACTGAAAGAATTTAGAGGGATATTCCCACCGGTATTTCCAGAGCGCTGGGAAAACGGAGTTCCTTCTGAATTAATAAATGATATGTTAGAGCTGATTGAGCATAGACTGAATTCCTCAGATGCGGTAAGTGCGGTTTTAGTGTGGGCAGAAGCATTTCTTCAATTATCCACGGAGAAATCGCATAATATGATCCATGAAAGGTACAACTTCGCGCGCGCATTGTTTGAAAATATGCTTAATGGAAAACCTATTTCTCAAAATTCACGTGCGCAATTAAGTGATTTCAGGGACAGGATAAAACCAGAATTGGCTAAAATATCTAAATTCATTTCATTCTTTCGTTTTGATGAAGAAATTGATGGTATTTTAAAAAGCGGTCGCGCCGACGGGCTTATTGCAGTGATCGAGATGCATGCCACACAGGGAAGGGACTTGTCAGACAGCAATTACACAAGAACTGAACAAAAAAACGCAAAAATCCAGCATTTGAAAATACATCGTCATTTGCTTGTAACCTACAAAGAAGTTGTTATAAAAGAATTTCAAGGGGATGCAATTGTAGACGCCTTGATTAAAAAACTTGATCAATCGATTGCATCAATTGAATTGAAGATTAATCCTTCATCTACGCAGGGTTTTTTTCCTGCGCCACAGAGGGAAACTTCCCCCTCTAAGCCGCCTAAAAAGGAAAGTGGCGGATGCAGCATGATGTAAAGAGATACATCATGGTGATGTCATCGCGATGTGTTGACCTAATTAAAAAAAGATCAGCCTCAGTGACATTTATTTAAGTAATAATATTGGCGCTCGCGATTACCCCCCCCCTTGAAAAAAAAGGGGGCAGTCTTAAGGCGCATTAATATTAAATGCCATTGTTGGTTTTTTATTTTTTCTGCCCTTCCCCAGTTGGCAACACATGGTAGGATTCTTGGTGTCTTGTTTTGTGTTAGGTTATGTTGTTGGCCCGATGTCATTAATGGTGTTGGTAAAGCAAAAACCAACATTATTTCGCCCATTCTCCGCCAAAACAATTCACCTGGGTTGCATCATTGCTTTTATTATTTGTAATTTATTAATTTACTGGTCTGGCTGGTCTATAGTTTTTAAAATTATGATTTTATTTGCAATTGGGTATGTGGTTTTATATTTCAGTAAATCCAATAAAAATAGTTTTGCATCACGCGAAAAATTACATTTTAAAAATGGCATCTGGACATTACTATATTTATTAGGGATGGCATTTATCAGTTATTTTGGTAGCTTTGGCGGCACGCATGTTATTTCATTCGGAATGGATTTTGCCGTCATTGGTATTTTCAGTATTATTATTTATGCGATCGCTTATGCGATGAGCACTGATTCGATTGCCACTGAATTATCTTTTAAGCAACGTTAAGAGATTTTGAATTCGCCTGACGGCAAATATAATCAACATACTCAGATGCCATTAAAAGAGGCTGCATTTTACGTAATCATTAAACAAGAGATTCATTTTGTTTGCCTGGCATATGTTCAGAATTAATTAAAAACGTTATATGGCGCCCACTGGATAGCCTTACAACTCTGCCAAGCTATTTTAACGTCGCGTTAAGGAGAACAATTTATAGCTTTATTTACATCAGAATCAGCGCTTGCCATATCAAGCAAAGTCATCATGGATGCACCCGTAAAATTCTTTTTTGCGCGCTCCTGAAATAAAGTAATATGCTCTTTCAGCTCAGTGTGTTTTTTTATTTTTTTATTTGTGTAGCTGAAAAATCCAGCGTGCCCAGCATAAACTTCAGCTACTTCAGTTGGTTTTTTTGTTGGATCAGCTTGCTTAGCGATGTGGGTAACAATATCATCTCTTTGCGCTTTAGAAAAAATTTTCTCGCCTATCGACAAAATTTTCTCTCTCTCTTCTTTGGTTGATTTTATCAACATCTGATAAAATATTTCTGGCGGTATAAATAATTGCAATGAGCCTAACTTTTTTAGACCTAAAGACAATAGCATTTCTTTGAGTGTCGTATCATCGGGATTTTTTTCTTTTAACTTTAATGCTGCATCACATAATGCTTTAACTGTCTCTGTGTGGCCATTTTGAGCTGCGATTCTCACTGCATGAGCAGAGCCCTCTCCAGGATGCGCTGCCAATAGCATTTCTTTGAGTGTCGTATCACTGCCATTTATTACTGCTAAGCTCGATGCTGCATCACACAATGCCTTAACGGTTTCTGTGTGGCCATTTCGGGCTGCGAGTCTAATTGCATAAGCCGCTCCATATCCAGGGCATTCTGCCAATAGCATTTCTTTGAGTGTCGTATCATCGGGATTTTTTTCTTTTAACCTTAATGCTGCATCACACAATGCTTTAACTGTCTCTGTGTGGCCTTTTCCCGCTGCGATTCTACCCGCAGCAAATCTCTTTTCAGCTTCAAGTTTAATCTCAGCAAATCTCTTTTCAGTAGCGACCGCCGCATTTCGTATGTTATTTAATTGCTTGCTTTCAAATAAACCAGGGAGGCTCAAAAAACACCTAATCTCCTCGACAGGAATTTTAGCAAAAAGTAATTCATAAAATTCAGGCAATGATGATCCAAGCCAATTGAGCAATCCAAAATTATCTGCCAAAGTTGCTAAATTTTTTAGGTTTTGTTTGAAATACGTAATAAGCGTTTTATCAAAAATAAAGTCAGCGGATGGCGTCGTCCTTTTCATATAGGCAATGGCTGTTTTTAAAAAATGTTCTCTGGCGCTTGTTGCGGGTTTTTCTAAATCTTTTTTCTGAGTAGCTTCATCATAAAAATCAGGCTTTGTGTTCGAATTACTCCAAAAAGAGATAGGCACCTGATACTCAGGTGTCCAGTGAAAAGGAGCTTTGCGATAAAATTCTGAATGCTTGGCAAGGTGTTTTTCCAAATCAAGTTTGTATAAAATTGCCATGTATTTACCGGCCAATGAATCCCGTGGCGGATAGATCAGCACCTCTGCGCCGCTGTCGTCATCACAGAGCCAACTTGCGCGTAACTGTATTTCATTAATGCGGCCAGCAAGCTGCCTTTCTTTCAGTTCAGCAAAATTTTTTGCCCAGTGCTGGTTTTTTTCAAGTTCATTTTGATACTCAATCGCCTCTTTTTTTGTCTTAAACCCATAAAAAACAGTGTGGGTTCCTTGGTCTGTGACAATAATGCGATTGAGAAAAACGCCTTTTGCTTTAACACGAACACCAATTATTTCTCCTTTGCCCATCTCGCTCAGGTTGTTTGGCTGAAAAAATCCAGGTCTGAAATTCATATCTTGCGGATCATAATAAGTAAATGATTGGTGCGGCGGCAAAGGCGCAATGCCTGCATTTTTTCGACGTGCTTTTTCTGCTTTATGTAAACTTTCATTACTGTCTTTTGCATCATGGACTTCATAGCACTGACTATCAGGATTGACGCGAACACGATATCGATTTTCTTTTAATTTTTTTTCATCTCTAAAGGGTGGTTTATCTGAATCGCTTTGCCTTGTCATACCGCGTATTGCATGACACCACGCATCAGGGTCAGCAAATCCGGTGATTGTTTTGGCGTAAAATGAGGAATCATCTTGAGGTTCAGCTTCGGGTTTTACTGTGGGTAAATTTACTGTTGTTTCTTTAATTTTCGCCAGTTGCGCTTGCGTTAAACGCACTACATACAATAGGTTTTCATTCTTAACATGCGCATTTAAAAGCGCAGCCTCTGTCTTAAAGCAGTCTAATTTATCTAAAAAAACTTCTTTAAAATAAAGAGCCTGTTGTTCACAAGAAAAAAGATGTTGGGTCATGCCATAAAAACCAGTTTTTATGTTGCAACGACTGAAAGTAATAAAATCGAGATAGTTTTGATTATCAGAAAAACAGTGTTTTAACACCAAAAGTTCATCATGATCATTTACCTTAAAATGACTTTGCAAAAAAATTTCGATCACATTCCAAGTCAATGTCTGAATTTTTCCGTCGTAAGAAATTGTGTTCCCAAGAGAATCAAAAACATCCTTTTTTATTTTGAGTAAAAAAAGTTTCCAGTCTTCTTGATCTGCAGAATTATATTTCCCCATAATTTCCTGCATGAGAGAATTTAATTCAGGCACACCTTCATTTGCTTGTAAGTGCGCAGAAACAGTTAATGCTTTGCTAATGCGTTCTTCCATGCATCCAGTTTGATGATTGTATTCACAAGCTTGAATAAAGTGATTCAATGCCTGATATTGCACAGCAATATTGGCCGCTGAAATAAACTGGTCGATTGTGTTAATTAATGCTGCGCACGCCTCGCTTCCTGCATGATAGCCATTGACATGAAATGATATTTGATTTGAAGCGCGAATAATGCCTTTCGCCTTATCCACCTCAGTTTCATTTTCCCATGCGCCATTCACCACTTCATTGATATACGCTTGATTAATCAGAATAAACTGAAATGTCTGTATAATCAGCAAGGTATCTTCTTTTGATTTATCTGATACTTCTCTAGCCTCTCTCACCTTTTTAGAAAGGCTTATTAACGCGTCGTAGAGTGCATCAGCAGAGCCTGATAAACCAGAAGGTCTTTCATTGGGAATCAAAACTATTTTCATGGCTTATACCTGTTGTGGACAATCGATAGTCAATTCTCTCATGCCAGTCTTAAGGAAATATGAGCAGCAGGGAGATTTGTGGTGCGCACACAGGCCTAGTCTCCGTGGAGACAGCAGGTTACAACAACTTTATTTCTTAAATTTTCGAATTTTGGGTGCGACTTTTATTTGCAATACTTGATAAGGCAGCACAACACCGACACCTGATTTTTTGACGGCTTCCAAAATATCAGTAAATTTATCTTTTGAAATCTGATAATTATTTTCTGATAGTTGATATGACAGATCAGAATTTTTATCTGATGAAATTTGATGAAAAACCAAAATAAGCCATGCGTTATTTTTCTTTGCAGTTGCTATCCAGCTTTCCACATCTTGCAGAGTAGTTGTGCTACGCACAACATAGGCATTAATATTATAGCGATCTTCAATCGGTAAAAAATTAACGCCGCGCGTTCCTGTGCGATAAAATTGATAATATTTTTCTGATTGGCTCACTAAATTAGGTAAATATGCTCTTCCATAGCCGCATGGCACAACAAAGCCCTCTGCTTGTATTCCTTGCTTTTCTAAAATACTTTTAGAATCTGATAATTCATGGCGTCCATTGTCGATATTATTTAAATAGTTCGTCGAGCAATTATGCGATACTGAATTAGAATCAATTTCCCAGTCATCGCTTTGCAGCGCTCTTATTTCGCGCCACGTCATAAATTCCGAATAGCAAATATATTTTGTTGGCACCGCCAGTGCGCCCAAAAAATGAAAGTTTTTCATCAGGGGGTATGCGGTATTAAATTGCGATTTCCATGCGCCATCAAACCACAAAGTGATTAACGGCTGCTTGTGCCAAACATAAGGTAAATGTCGAACCGTAGCGAGATGTTGCGAAAAGGGTGCTGCGTCACAATCTGAAATCGTTTGATCTTTTTTTTCAACATCATGGTGAATTACATATTCAAAAAGGGCGTTCAACAACCCAAAGAATGTCCATACGATCAACACAACGATCGCGGTTTTGTAAAAGGCTTTCCATTTTTGATTGGCTTGTTTATTAATGGTCATAGCACAATACCTAACTTACCAAAAATATCACACGATACGCGCTAAAATTGCTTCCAATTCTTTTTCATTTTTATATTGGATGATTAACTTGCCGCGCCCTTTTGCATTTTGGTTAATGAAAACTTTTGCGCCTAATTTTTGCATTAAGCGATCCTGCATAGCATGCAAAATAATTTTTTCTGATTTTGATTCTGTGTTTTCAGAATTTACTTGCATCATTTTGCGAATAAGATCTTCCGTTTCACGCACAGACAATGCTTTGGAAACAATCACGTTGGCAGCATGATTTTGCTGTTCCTGATCCAATGTTAATAGCGCGCGTGCATGGCCCATTTCTAATTGACCATTTTCAACTAAACTCAGCACGAAAGAATTTAATTTTAGTAAGCGCAATAAATTGGTAACATTGGTACGTGATTTTCCAACAGCATCAGCGACATCTTGATGCGTCATGCTAAATTCAGACATTAATCGATTCAATGCAGTGGCTTCTTCAATCACATTTAAATCGCGACGTTGAATATTTTCAATCAAGGCCATTAACATCGCCGCTTCATCATTAATTTCTCGAATGATGGCAGGAATATATTCTAATCCAGCTAATTGCGCGGCACGCCAACGACGTTCACCTGCAATAATTTCATATTGATTATGATTAATTGGGCGCACTACAATCGGCTGAATGATGCCTTGATTCCGAATGGAGTTTGCCAATTCTTCAAGTGCTTCTGGCGCCATGATTTTGCGCGGCTGATATTTTCCAGGCTGCAAACAATTAATCGGTAGTTTTTTCAATTCCCCATCAAGATTGCTGGTGTTGTCAGTGGAAATGATTTCTAAATTATTATCAATTGTTGTTGTAGGTGCTTGTAAATCGCCCAATAATGCGCCGAGGCCGAGATCACTTAGGCCTTTGCCAAGACCGCGTTTTTTGAAGTTCATATTCTAATCCTTTAATTTTAGTTCACTGCGAGATTGTTAGATTATGTTATCCGCACTTACTGCGCTGCGCTACGTGCTTCTGAGTTGCGTTTTCGCTCATTACACTGTTTCAGCGGATTGAATTATGTTATCCGCACTTACTGCGCTGTGCTACGTGCGTGCTTCTGAGTTGCGTTTTCGCTCATTACACTGTTTCAGCGGATTGAATTATGTTATCCGCACTTACTGCGCTGCGCTACGTGCGTGCTTCTGAGTTGCGCTTTCGCTCATTACACTGTTTCAATGGGTGCTGGTAATGCTTGCTCTTGTTTACGGACGACTTCACTTGCCAAGGCCAAATAGGCTGCTGCACCTTGTGAACGCGCATCATATCCTAGCGCGGGCATGCCGTGGCTGGGCGCTTCTGCTAAGCGCACATTGCGCGGGATAACAGAGTGATACACTTTAGATCCAAAATGTTCGAGTAACTGTTCTGACACTTCAACTGTTAGACGTGTGCGACCATCGTACATCGTCCGCAATAAGCCTTCTAATTGTAGATTAGGGTTCACGGCACGGCGAATTTTTTCAATGCTGCTCAATAAACTGGTCAATCCTTCCAACGCATAATATTCGCATTGAATAGGCACTAAAACGCTGTCTGCAGCAACCAATGCATTGACCGTCAACATATTTAATGAGGGCGGGCAATCAATAATAATAAATTCGTAATGGGTTATTATTTCAGATAAATGATTTTTTAATTGCTGTTCGCGTTTTTCCATTTGCAATAAACGCACTTCGGAAACGGTTAAATCACCATTTGCGGCAATGATATCGAAACCCCAATTGGTTTTAATAATAGCATCGTTGATTTTCACATCGCCTAGCAAGACGTTGTTCAATGTTGCAACAACAGTTTGTTTGTCGACGCCACAACCGACAGTGGCACTGCCTTGTGGGTCAGAATCAATTAATAAGACACGGCGTTTAATGGCTGCTAGTGATGCCGTTAAATTAACGCTCGTCGTTGTTTTTCCAACGCCACCTTTTTGGTTGGCTATGGCGATAATTTTTGTCACGGGGAAATCCTTATGTAAAATGTCAGTGCCATGGCACGCGGGATTATTGTAACAAAAACATGCTTACATTGACATTCTTCAGCGCGTGAAAGTTATTTCGCACATATTCCTAGGCAATAATGTAGTGAGCGAATATGAGAATGAGGGAGAATGTGAGGAAGGCTTGATTGGCATGGATGCCAATCTCAAGCCCCAAGGATGGGTTTACTGCGGCTTTCGCTGCTCGCAATTCATTTCCTCTTTGATGTTGCGGGTCGTTCAGTGCTCGTTCGTTTCTGCCGTTAAAACAAAATCAACAGCAAAAAGAGACTGTTTTTGGGTTATCAAATGACGAAGTTCAGAAACGAATTTTTGCAAAGGGGGCATGCAAGCGGGAAACTGATATGGATTCCATTTTTCCACGCCTAAAATGGCATCTATATTATGCTTACCGTTTTGATAGTTCGGCGCATTTCTCCAGCAATGCAATATCGATTGTATTTCTTCGGGTGTAGAAATAATATTAATACAAGAAACTATAAGCAGTAAAAGCGTGTGTAGTGCTGCATTACAGGCCGCATTTTTCTTAGTGTTGTGCAGATTAAATTTTTGTCTTATCTCATTTACAATTATTTCCTTGAAGTTTAAAGCATCGTTTGAATGAGCGTTTAGGGTATTTTCGTAGAAATCGCAACATTCCTGCTCAAGCGCTATATTTGATTTATTATTCAATAATGCATCAATTAAGCGCCAGTTCTTTTCGCTTGCCGCACGAGATAAGTGCCGCATCGCAAGGGTTTTTGAATAAGGGGCGAGATATTCAATAGCGTGAATCGCGTTTTGATCAAGCGCAATTTGAAGTAGGCAGGTGTAATAATTTTTCTTCTGAGATATATCTTTGCGAAGCTCAGTAATTTGATATAAATACCCCCAGTTTTCCGTTTTCAGTAATGATAAAAATAAATCGCTAGGATCTTCAATGTAAAAATTTTGAAATATTTTTTTCATAGTTCCAATATCATTTTTTTTTATGGCTGCCCGGCATGTTTTTTTCAGTGATTTCTCATTGCTTGTTAGAAAAGTTATGACATTTTCCCTGTAATCATAATCAATCAGGCCGCTTCCCTGTATTTTGTGTGGATGAATTCTACTGTTGCAAACAGAATTGAGTAAAATCAAATTGAGTACTGTGTTTTCTGGTATGTGGTGCTGATTCGCGCTATAAAAAAGAAGTTGTTTATTTAATATTCTGTCGAGCAGGTTATCAAAAAAACAAAATATAATTCGTTCGTCAGGTGTTTTTTTTGAAAAATGATGCATTTGAGCGTAAAGAAGTGCAATTTTTTCTTTGTCGTCCCATGGAATTTTGTCTGGCGGATTCGTCGTTCTGCGAACAATTTTAACTTTTGATAGTGATTTTCTAAAATGGGTTCCGACAGTTGCACTTTGATAAATATCTTCCAACAATAATTCGCTTACTTGAATGTATTGAGCAAGTTCTGGATGTCGCGCAATTATTTTTTGAAGAAAATCATGCATGAATGTAAAGCAAGACCCGTTTCCATTGACCACAGAGCAATGAAAATCCCTGCCAATTGTCTGTCTTGCAGATCCGACAGCCAATACAATGTGGGTAGATGGATGGTATTGTGAGTAATAATCAAAAAAATTTTTTATAAGCCAAATAATTTGTTCTTGGCAGAAATATTCAGCTAAGCACCCATCATAATCAAGCGACATAATAATGTGAAGCGGAGTTGAAGATTCGCGCATAAATTAAGAGGTCAAGTACTTATTTGAGGTCGAATCAGTGCTCATCATATAGGCAATTGCGTAAATTATAATGCTGAAAATACCGATAATGGCAAAATCCATTCCGAATGAAATGGCATGCGTGCCGCCAAAGCTGCCAAAATAACTGATCAGCGCCATTCCAAGTAAGTATAGTAATGTCCAGCTGCCATTTTTAAAATGTAATTTTTCTCGTGATGCAAAACTATTTTTATTGAATTTACTGAAATATAAAACCACATAGCCAATTGCAAATAAAATCATAATTTTAAAAACTATAGACGAGCCAGACCAGTAAATTAATAAATTACAAATAATAAAAGCAATGATGCAACCCAGGTGAATTGTTTTGGCAGAAAATGGGCGAAATAATGTTGGCTGTTGCTTTACCAACGCCATTAATGACATCGGGCCAACAACATAACCTAACACCAAACAGGACACCAAGAATCCTACCATGTGCTGCCAACTGGGAAAGGGCAGGAAAAATAAAAATCCGACGATAGCATTTAATATTAATGCGCGTTTGGGTGTTGCGGTTTGTTTGCTTGTCCCCATAAAATAGGCCGGAAAATAGCCGTTTTGTGACATCGCATAAGTGATGCGCGATGTTGCAACCGATTGCACCAATGCCGTTCCAAAAGGAGAAACACAGGCATCAAAATATAAAGCTTTCACAAAAATAGCAAAACCAAACAATGTCAGCAAACCTGCAAAGGGTCCTTTGTCGCCAACAAAGCTGATCGCTGAAAATCCGTGAGATAAAGCGTCGCTCGGCAAAGCGCCGATAAAGGCAATTTGGACTAACACATAAATAATCATACAAACAAATAGTGCGCCGAAAATAGCGATAGGAATAGCCTGTTTTGGATTTTTTGATTCCGCTGCCAATTGCACGACAGGATTAAATCCAATAAAAGAATAAATAACGCCCGCCAAAGGCAATGCAGCAAAAATACTGTGATAACCGTAAGGCATAAATCCATTTGCGGATGTGAAATTGTGCGTGTGAAATTGCGCTTTCATTAATAAAATTGCAGCGCCAACGGGGATGATTAATTTAATGGCCAAAATGAAATAATTAATTCGCGCGTAGGCTTTCATGCCTGCGGCGTTAATGGCGACAATGCTGATTAACATGAGTGTCGCAATTAATAATCCTGAAGCGCTTAATTCGGGCGATGTGCCGGGCGTCATTAAGCTGGGGAAATAATTCGTGGCGTATTGAATGATTGCCAATGTTTCGATCGGTGAAATAGCAACCCACGCTAACCAAGCGATCCAAGCGAAACCAAATCCGGCAAAATGACCGTGAGTAAGTTGGAAAAATCGAACGGTTCCGCCTGTGATTGGCAGTGTGCGTGTTAATATGACAAAGGTTGACGCGACGATCATCATTAATATTCCGCCGATAATCCACACGACAATGGCCGCAGGTCCAGCTATTCGAGCGGTTGCGAGTGGGCTTAACAACCAACCGGAGCCAATAATGCCTGCGACAGCGGAAGCCAATAGGGTAAGTGTGCTGACGGATTTGGGTAGTGACATATTTTTCTCGTGTGGTTTTCAGCGAAAGTGGATTCTAGCATGAAAAAATATTAAAAACCTTTGCTGCTGTGTGCTCTTACTTAGATTGCGTGTGCTAGACTAAGGTTGTTAATAACTTTGAAAGGAATCGTTATGAAAAAATGTTGCATATTGAACAGTCTTGTTTTGTTAATCATTGGCGCTGTGATTGGTGGTGCTGCTGTTTATTATAAAGGGATATGTAAAACAAGTGGAACAAGCATCCAGCTAAATTCGAGCGCAGATGCGGGTCCTGGCATTACCATTACTAAAACAGGTGATAGCCAATAATTAAAATTGTGAATAACTCATTTTGTCGATCATATAATTATCAAAGCAAGGTGGGTTATTCGTGTAAAATACCGTGTTGCAGTGCGCTTTTGTTGGTATTTTTTGGACAAGCTCAAATAATACACAGCACGCAAGTATCCTGTGGATAAGTATTAATCAAAATAAAAAATTATATCGGGTATCTCCTTGAATCCGTTGCGATATCAATAAAAACACACTATACTCGCCCGCGACTCTCCGTTGAAAAATTAAAAGCGGGGTTTGTTTGTGCGTAAAGATAAATGGACTGTGCAGAGAATTTAAATGACTGAAAAATTAACCAGCGCCGCTTACATCGAGCATCATTTGCATAATTGGCAAACGAGTGGTGCCGCGTTTAATTTGGATACGCTTTGTGTTTCCATTATCTTGGGTGTTTTATTTCTTTCCTTTTTTTATTGCGTCGCGCGTAAAGCACATTCAGGTGTTCCAAGTGGCCTGCAAAATTTTGTTGAGTGGGTAGTAGAGTCCGTCGATAACATGGTGAATGAATCGTTTCATGTGAAGAGCGCGTTGATCGGCCCTTTGTCACTGACCATTTTTGTCTGGGTTTTTCTAATGAGTTTTATGGATTTAATTCCTGTGGATTTATTGCCACGCGCGATGGGTGCAGTTGGCATTCCTGATTTTCGAGCGGTACCAACGGCAGATTTAAATCAAACATTCGCATTGTCCTTATCCGTCTTTATATTGATTATTTTTTACAGCATTAAAATGAAAGGCTGGCGCGGATATGGAAAGGAAATATTGACCCACCCTTTTGGTATTTGGTTATTCCCTATTAATATTACTTTTCGAATTATCGAAGATTTCAGTAAACCCTTTTCACTGGCATTTCGACTTTATGGAAATTTATTTGCAGGCGAGCTGATTTTTATTTTAATTGCCGCATTGTTGCCGTGGTGGTTTCAGTGGTTGCCAGGCGGAATTTGGGCGATCTTTCATATTTTAATTATTACGTTACAAGCATTTATTTTTATGATATTAACCATTATATATTTAAGTATGGCGGCGGAAACACACTAATATTGTGAGTTTGAGCGAAAGCGCGAGTCAGAAGCACGCACGTAGGGAAGCTGCCGCTTCCCAAGTAAGTGCGTAGCATGAACGAAGCAACAGAGTACACAAGACGAAAAACTTTAATAACACAGGGGAATAACAATGGAAACAATCATCAGTTCAGTATCATCAGCTACCGTTATCGCAGTCGCGATTTTAATCGGCTTGGGCGGCATGGGCATTGCGATTGGCATGGGTATATTGGGCGGAAAATTTTTAGAAGGTGTTGCGCGTCAACCTGAATTAACAGGCATGTTGCGTTTACAAATGTTTGTTGTAATGGGTTTGCTTGATGCGTTTGCAGTAGTGTCAGTTGTTATTGGTTTATATTTCTTGTTTGCTAAAAACCCAGTGTTAAGTGTTGCAGTAAAAATGCTAGCGGCTTCAAAAGGTGTTGTTTAGTGATCAGGTATCAGTTATCAAGGATCAGTGCCAATAATTTGCATATGATCCTGATAGAGATTATTCCATCTCAAAGATACTTTTTATTGATAACCGATCCCCGATAACTGATAACTGATAATTCACACTGAGGTAAATATGAATCTAAATCTTACCCTTTTCGGCGAAATGCTTACTTTTGGCGTCTTTGTGTGGTTTACCATGCGTTTCATATGGCCACCTTTAACAGCGGCAATGGAAGCGCGTCGCGAAAAAATTGCTGCCGGTTTGGCGGCTGCTGAAAAAGGCAAACGTGATTTAGAATTGGCGCATCACAAAGTAACTGAAATTTTAACTGAAGCAAAAGCCCAAGCGGCGCAAATGATTGAGCAAGCGAATAATCGCGCCAACCATATTGTTGAAGAAAGTAAAGCGCGTGCGCGAATTGAAGGCGATCGTTTATTGGTTATTGCAAAAGCAGATATTGAACGTGAATTTCATAGTGCGCGCGAGGAATTAATGGGGGAAATTTCTTCATTGGTTGTTGCTGGCTCTGAAAAAGTGCTACAGCACGAAGTTAATAAAAGTGCGAATGACAAATTAATAGCAACTATGTTGGCGGATGCTGCGCAATGACAAGTAACGTAACTTTATCTCGCCCTTATGCAAAAGCAGCGTTTTCTATTGCAAAATCTGAAAATCAATTGGTTTTGTGGTCCGAGGTATTAAAAAATTTAACGATTGCAGTTTCCGATAAAAATATGGCAGCGGCAATTAAAAATCCAAGCATTACCAAAGAAAGGTTATGTGAATTGTTGTCTGTTTTTACCGCAAAACAATCCATGGCTAATTTTGTTCGATTGTTGGCGGATAAAAAACGCTTAAATTTATTGCCGACCATTTTTGAATTATTTGAAGAAGATACCGCAAAGGAATCAGGTTATATATCGTTGCTGGTTACCTCTGCTTTTCCGATGGATGATCTGCAGCGGGATAATGTAACGGAAAAATTATCAAAACAATTAAATTCAGCATTAAAAATTGATTTTAATGTTAATGAAAGTTTAATTGGCGGATTATTAATTCGCTCTGGAAGTTGGGTATTGGACGATACGATAAAAGGTAAGTTAAGCAGACTGAGGTCGGCTTTAATATAATACGCACAGAAACACTCTCGGATGCATTTCCGTGATTATCATTAAGAGGATACGATGACAACAACACAACACATTCAACCATCTGAAATCAGCGATATTATTCGTTCGCGTATTGAAAATTTTGATATTAAGCCGCAAATGCACACAGAAGGCTCGATCGTCAGCGTGAAAGACGGAATCGTTCGTATTTATGGATTAAGTGACGTCATGTACGGCGAAATGATCGAATTCCCTAATGATATTTTTGGCCTTGCCTTCAATCTAGAGCGCGACTCCGTTGGTGCTGTTATTTTGGGTGATTATGAATCATTGCAGGAAGGTATGACGGCGCGTTGCACGGGTCGTATTTTGGAAGTGCCCATCGGTGATGCATTACTGGGTCGCGTAGTGGATGCGCTTGGAAATCCAATCGATGGTAAAGGTGAAATCAAAACGACATTAACGGCACCGATTGAAAAAATTGCACCGGGCGTTATTGAAAGACAACCCGTTACACAACCTGTTCAAACAGGTATTAAATCTATTGATGCGATGACACCCATTGGCCGCGGCCAACGTCAGTTAATTATTGGCGATCGACAAACAGGGAAAACCGCAATTGCAATTGACGCGATTATTAACCAAAAAAATTCCGGCATTAAATGTATTTATGTAGCGATCGGTCAAAAAGCATCATCAGTTGCCTCTGTTGTTCGTAAATTAGAAGAACATGATGCGATGAAACACACCATTATTATTTGCGCGAACGCATCGGAAGCGGCGGCATTGCAATATATCGCACCTTATTCTGGTACAAGTATGGGTGAGTATTTTCGTGATCGCGGTCAAGATGCGTTAATTATTTATGATGACTTAACAAAACAAGCCTGGGCATATCGTCAAGTGTCTTTATTGTTACGCCGTCCACCTGGTCGCGAAGCCTATCCCGGTGACGTATTTTATTTGCATTCCCGTTTATTGGAACGCGCTTCACGCGTCAGTGCTGAATATGTTGAAAAATTTACAAACGGCGAAGTTAAAGGGAAAACAGGATCATTAACGGCATTGCCAATTATTGAAACGCAAGCGGGTGACGTTTCTGCTTTTATCCCAACAAATGTGATTTCAATTACAGACGGGCAAATTTTCTTGGACGTTGCTTTATTCAATTCTGGCACGCGTCCAGCGGTGAATGCAGGCTTATCTGTCTCCCGTGTGGGTGGTGCTGCACAAACAAAAATTATTCGCAAATTGGCCAGCGCAGTTCGAATTTCATTGGCACAATATCGCGAATTAGAAGCGTTTTCACAATTTGCATCTGATTTAGATGAGTTAACACGCAAACAATTAGAACGCGGACAACGTTCGATGGAAATATTAAAACAACCGCAATATCAGCCCCTCAGTGTTGCAGAAATGGCAATGCTCTGGCTTGCACTGGATAAAGGCTTGCTAGACGATGTGCCGGTGAAAAAAATAGTTGATTTCCAAGCGGCTTTTTTATCGTATTTGCACGACCAACAAAGGGAATTTATTGCGTCCATTAATCATAATCCCGATTTTTCAGAAGAAATTTCGAAAAAAATGATTGAAGTAATTAATGCGTTTAAGAAAACATATATATAAGCGCGAGCCTTTATTATACAAAAATGACACCTGCAATATGCATGAGCGAAAGCGCGAGTCAGAAGCACTCACGCAGGGAAGCGCTAGCTTCCCAAGTAAGTGCGTAGCAGTAGCGACGAAATAATTGAGAGCCATATGTCAACAACCAGAGAAATACGCAGCAAAATAGGCTCCATCAAAAACACGCAGAAAATTACCCATGCGATGGAATTGGTTGCTGCGAGCAAAATGCGAAAAGCGCAAGAGCGGATGAATATGTCGCGCCCTTATGCATCGAAAATTCGCCGTGTTATTAGCCATGTTGCTTTATCGAATGCGGAATATCAGCATCCGTATATGCAAAAACGCGATAGCGTCAAACGCGTTGGATTTATTGTGATTACAACAGATCGGGGATTGTGCGGCGGTTTAAATATTAATTTATTCCGCAAGACCGTGACAGAAATGAAAAAATATCACGATCAAAATATTGCGATCGATGTTTGCGTAATTGGTCGAAAGGCAGAAGTTTTTTTCGGTCAGCAAGGTGCGCATATTTTAGGGTCTGTTACGCACTTGGGTGATAAACCTGCTATTCAAGATATCATTGGCGTTGTGAAAGTATTATTAAAAGAATTTGATGATGGAAGGTGTGATCGTATTTATGTTTGTGCAAATGAATTTGTAAACACCATGATTCAAAAACCATTTGTGCGACAATTGCTGCCATTGGAAATTACGACAGAAGATGCGCAAGATACGAAAAAAACGCATTGGGATTATTTGTATGAACCTGATTCCGCAAAAACATTATTGACGATGTTATTGGTTCGTTATATTGAGTCGCAAGTATATCAGGCTGTTGTTGAAAATATTTCATGCGAACAAGCGGCAAGAATGTTAGCGATGAAAAGTGCGACGGATAACGCAAAAGATATTATTAAAGAATTACAATTGGCATTTAACAAAGCGCGACAAGCCGGTATTACGCGAGAAATTGCGGAAATTGTTGCAGGTGCTGCTGCTTTAGAATAACGAGGAACACAACATGAAAAAACTAGGCCATATTATCGAAATCATTGGCGCCGTCGTCGACATAGAATTTCCAAGCACATTGGTGCCCAGTATTTACGACGCACTACGCGTGGTAGAAAATGGTTTGATTATGGAAGTGCAACAACAATTGGGTGATGGCATTGTACGCGCTATCGCGATGGGCCCGACTGAAGGATTGCGTCGTGGGTTAGAAGTAGAAAATTCAGGCGCGCCGATTACTGTTCCTGTTGGCGCTGCTACGTTAGGGCGAATCATGAACGTGTTGGGTGAGCCGATTGACGAAGCGGGCCCTATTACAACGGATGAATTTTTACCGATTCACCGCCCTGCGCCTTCATTCACAGATCAAGCGAATAGCACGCAAATTTTAGAAACTGGCATCAAAGTACTCGATTTAATTTGCCCTTTTGCAAAAGGCGGCAAGGTTGGTTTGTTCGGTGGTGCTGGTGTTGGTAAAACCGTCAATATCATGGAATTAATTCGTAATATTGCAGTTGAACACAGTGGCTATTCTGTATTTGCTGGCGTAGGTGAGCGAACACGTGAAGGAAATGATTTCTATCATGAAATGAAAGAATCAAACGTGTTAGATAAAGTGTCATTGGTTTATGGACAAATGAATGAGCCACCTGGTAATCGTTTACGTGTTGGCTTAACAGGCTTAACGATTGCAGAAAAATTCCGTGATGAAGGTCGTGACGTATTGATGTTTATCGATAATATTTATCGTTATACATTAGCGGGCGTTGAAGTGTCTGCTTTGCTTGGTCGTATGCCGTCAGCAGTGGGTTATCAGCCAACACTTGCTGAAGAAATGGGTAAATTACAAGAGCGGATTACATCAACCAAAACAGGCTCAATCACCTCAATTCAAGCGGTTTACGTCCCTGCAGATGATTTAACAGATCCTTCGCCTGCTACGACTTTTGCGCATTTAGATGCTACGGTTGTGTTGTCACGTCAAATTGCGGAGCTGGGTATTTACCCCGCGATTGATCCTTTAGATTCTTCAAGCCGTCAACTAGATCCTTTGATTGTGGGCGAAGAACATTACCGTATTGCCCGTGGCGTGCAAATCACCTTGCAACGTTTTAAAGAACTGAAAGATATTATTGCGATTTTAGGGATGGATGAATTATCCGAAGAAGATAAATTAACCGTTAAACGCGCTCGTAAAATTCAACGCTTTTTATCGCAACCCTTTTTCGTTGCAGAAGTATTTACTGGCGCGCCAGGTAAATATGTTTCCTTGGCAGACACATTGCTTGGATTTAAAGGCATATTAAACGGTGATTTTGATCATTTGCCAGAACAAGCATTCTACATGGTTGGCACAATTGAAGAAGCCATTGAGAAAGCGAAACATCTACAGGATCGATAATGAAAACCATGCAACTCGACATTGTTAGCGCTGAAGCTTCTATTTTTCATGGCGAAGTGCGTTTTGTTTCTGTTACCGGCAGTGTCGGCGAAATCGGCATTTATCGCGGACATGCGCCGTTATTAACGGCATTAAAGCCGGGGCAAATTCATGCCACTTTAAAAGATGGTAGCGAAGAAGTGTTTTATATGTCGGGTGGCATGTTGGAAATTCAGCCAAACATGGTGTCTATTTTAGCGGACACCGCATTGCGTGCAGATGATTTAGATGAAGCAGCGGTCCTTGCTGCAAAAGCACAAGCTGAAAAAATATTGCAAGAAAAAACAGATGGCATGGAATATTCCAGAGCCTTGTCAGAATTGACAGAAGCTGCGGCGCAATTACGCGCAATCAGCTTGCTTCGCGATAAAATCAAAAAAATACATTGAGTTTTCATTCACCATTTCGCGTCTACACTTGCTGCGAATTCAGTAAAAACTTTCCTCGATCGCGTGCAAAATCCTGATTCCAATGCTAAAGTTTGTCATCACATTAGGAGGGGGTATTCATGACATTAAGCATCGTCATTCTCGCAGCAGGGAAGGGTAAACGCATGGTTTCGCCTATTCCCAAAGTCATGCACTTATTGGGTGGTGTTACCTTATTAGAACGGGTTGTTCGTACTGCCGAATCATTACATCCAGAAAAAATTCATGTTGTTTATGGTAATGGCGGTTCAAATTTACCTGAATTATTACCGCATTTGCCGGTCAATTGGGTTTTTCAAAAAGAACAATTGGGAACGGGCCATGCCGTCATGCAAGCATTGCCTGCCTGCGCTGATGATGAACGCGTCTTGGTTTTGTATGGCGATGTTCCTGTTATTTCAACACATACCCTAAAGCAATTATTAACTGAAACACCGCATAACGGCGTTGGTATATTGGTCACTGAGTTTGACGACCCAACCGGTTTTGGTCGAATAGTTCGAGATCATGCGGACAATATTGTTGCGATTATCGAAGAAAAAGACGCATCGCGCACGCAGCGCGCCATTCGCGAAATTAATACAGGCATTGTGACGGCACCGGCAAAATTCTTAAAAGCCTGTTTGCCGCGTCTATCCAATAAAAATGCACAAAATGAATACTATCTAACAGACATGATTGCGTTAGCGGTTGAAGAAGGAATGTCGCTACGCAGTGTATCAGCGCAAAATTCAAATGAAGTGCGCGGCGTGAATGATCCCTGGCAATTAGCAACACTCGAGCGTTATTACCAAGCCGAGCGCGCACGTGAATTGGCCTACACAGGTGTCACGATTATGGACCCGCACCGTTTGGATATTCGTGGTGACGTTTCCATTTCGCCTTCAACAAAATTAGATATTAACGTTATTCTAGAAGGTAAAGTGCTTATCGGAGCGGGCTGTGATATCGGCCCGAATGTTTTTATTAAAAATTCAACGCTCGGTGCGCGCGTGAAAATATTGGCAAACAGTGTGATTGAAGGGGCGGTGATCGAAGACGAATGTGAAGTCGGCCCTTTTGCACGAATACGCGCTGAAACCATTTTAAAATCAAAATCAAAAGTGGGCAATTTTGTTGAAATTAAAAAAACAATTTTAGGTGAAAAAAGTAAAGCGTCGCACCTCAGTTATTTAGGAGATGCGGTGATTGGAAAAAATGTGAATATCGGGGCGGGTACGATTACCTGTAATTACGATGGCGTTCATAAATCAAAAACAGAAATTGGCGATGGTGCTTTTATTGGCTCCAACACATCATTAATTGCACCTATTGCAATTGGTGAAAATGCGACTATTGCAGCAGGTTCAGCCATTTCAAAAAATGCACCGGCAGAAAAATTATCGATTACCCGTTCGAAACAAATGGTCATTGAAAATTGGAAAAGGCCAACGGCAGAAAAAGTTGAAAATATCAGCAAACCCAAAAAACGGTTTTGGAAGCGTAAAAGCAGTAAACCGCTACTAGAAGAATAGTTGAAATCACAGAAGCCGAGCGTTAGCGTCGGCACTGTCGAATATAACAAAATAGTTCGTCAATTTTATATTTACTAAGAGAAACACAATGAAAAAATTAATCATCGCCAGCATCATTTTATTTTTTACATCAACCTTGCTTGCCGGCACGGATAATATCGAAAAAATTATTTTTATCCGGCATGGTGAAAAACCATTAATGGAAATCGGGCAATTAAATTGCCAAGGACTCAATCGATCACTGATGTTGCCAGGTTATTTTAAAGCTAATTTTCCGAACCCAGATTATATTTTTGCACCGAATCCTGCTGTTCAAATTGAAAATTATAGTTATATCAGGCCGCTTGCTACCATAGAACCAACAGCAATCAGTTTGGATATGCCTGTGAATGCTGAGATTGGATTTAATCAGCCGCAATTATTATTACAAACACTGTTGAAAAATAAATATCACAGTGCCTTGGTTTATGTTGCGTGGGAGCATTGGAATATCCAACAATTTGCACAATTGATTTTGACGCAATTTAATAATCCTGCTGTTGTTCCTGTGTGGCCAGAAAACGAATTTAATCGAGTTTATGTGTTTACGATTAATTGGGGTCTGAGTCCGGCGACAGTGGATTTTAAAATCTCGACCGAAGGGTTTAAAGATATCAGCACAGTGTGTCCGAGTTAATCATGAGACGTATTCGAATTTACCATCAAAATAATTTAAGCCCTGGCTTAACGGTGATGCTTGATGTGAGTGCAAGCCATCATTTATTGCAAGTTTTGCGTAAAAAAGCGGGTGAGCGTTTTGTTATTTTTAATGGTAAAGGAGGCGAATTTGATGCTGTTTTAGTCTCTGCTAATAAAAAAACAGCGTGCGTCGAAATTGGCGAGTTTCATGACAGAAAAACAGAATCAGAACTGCAAATTCATTTGGGGCAAGCTATTTCGCGTAGTGAACGCATGGATTATGCAATACAAAAATCAGTTGAGTTGGGTGTTTTCGAAATCACACCGTTAATAACAGAATATTGTCAGGTGCAATTATCGCAGGAGCGCTTTGAAAAACGTGTTGCGCATTGGCAAATGATTGCTGTTTCTGCTGCGGAACAATCAGGGCGATGCGTGGTACCCAAAATAAATCAGCCTATTTCGTTTGATCAATGGCTTAAAATAAATAATGACGTGAAAATTATTTGCTGTCCGCGCCAAGAAAAAAATAATTCACCTATCAATGCCGAAGAAAAAAATATGTTATTAACGATTGGCTCTGAAGGTGGTTTTAGTGATAGCGAAATTAATACAGCATTCCAAGAAAATTTTATATCGCTACCGTTAGGCCCGCGAATTTTACGAACAGAAACGGCGACGGTGGTTGCGTTAACTGTTTTGCAGGAAAGATACGGCGATTTACGCATAAAATAGTTTACATGGATTCTGTCAAAACGCAGACACAAACCACAATGCGCAACCCAATCTGCTTCAACAAAACCAGGCTGCTTTTCATCCCGCTGACCTGTTTTAATCGGAATGTATTTCTTCAGAAAACTGCCTGTTTTCGTCCCGCACAGGCGTTTTGGGCGTTGATTCCGGGCGGGCTCCAAAAGGCGATCGATTGTGGCTCCGTTCGCCGTGAGTAATTGCGTCTGAACGCCATTTTTCAATGTCCCATAAGTCGATTCGTAAAACGGCAGCCAAATTGGGGTGGCCGCCTTTAATCGCTCCCCGCACATTCCGACATTCAATTTAACCAGGTAATTTTAAAATCCATGACTATACTTACCAACAGAAAAGGGGTGCTTATGGAGATAATTTGTGCGAATTTCAGAAAAACACTTTGCCCACATCTGTAGTGAAGCTTATTTGGCTGGTGCCTTTGAGCTTGAGGGGTTTAATTTTAAGGAAACCACGGCTTTTTTATCAAATTACGTAGAAACTCATTTAACTACACTTCCCACTGAAACTCAGAAAGTATGCGCGGCACTGCGTGATCTCGCCGTTTGCAATACAGCTGTTCGTGATCGTGGCGTCAATTGGGATGAATTGCTTGCTCAAATTCATCAAAAGGCAAGGGATCTTTTGGGAGACGACTTTATTTTATTGCCTGGCGGGTGGTGCGGCCATCCTGGTCACGCCATGATTTATGAATTGAGAAAAACTGAAACAGGTGGATTGATATTCAAAATTTATAATTCTGGCGATGGGTTATCTGAACATAAATTGCATCTGGGTGAATATGACCCAGTTGTTTCTTATGAAATACCCAGAGAAGAATTGCAACGACAAGACTTTGAAACGCATTTTAAAGTTGTCATGAAAAAATTAATGGCAGTGTCAGATGTTGCTGGCAGAGATGAAGAACGCGTTCAAAGTGGTTCTGAGTTATACAATAATGTGATTGCTAAAATACATTATTTAGGCGGAAGACTTGCGGGGCGAGCTGAAGCGCCAACTGCAGAAGAAAGAAAAAAACATACGCGCGGGCAACTCGCAGGAACATGTGCTCAAAATGCATTGCATGAAATGCTCAAAGGACATTTTTCAGATATTGATGAGTACAAGCGATTTATGTATCGATTCAAAGCGCATGCTATGGAATGTTACGTTAGAAATCTTAAAGAAAGCGGCGAGTTTTCAAAACCAGAAAAAAAAGCACTGCTTGAAAAAGGGATAAAAAGTAATCTCCGACTGTTGAATAGAAAAGCGCAAGATGGTGGATATTTATTCCCTGATGATCAATATAAGCGTGAAGAGCTTGGTCGGCTATCTAGATATTTAGTTGAGTTGAGTCAAGTTCAAAAGAAGAAAACCCAAATTCAATACGATACATCAGCAGCAAAATCCTCTCCTGAAAAAGCGACTATCTGTGCAAATCCTATTATTTCAAAAGTAAGCGAAGGAAGAAGTGATGCGGTAAGACGTGACAGAAAAGAATCTCCGAGTGTTTTACCTGAAACCACCATCTTGACTGAAACCGCAGATCTTGTTGCCGATCTTAATCGCGCCGTGGATGAATTGAAACAACTTCAAAGCGCTGGAAGACATGAAGAAGCGATTAGGCGCATGGAGTCTTTAATTTTCACGCAATTGAAATTGCCGGAAAATAGCATTAATGAACCCCTGAAACCACCTTATGCCACTCTTGATACGAATGAAAAAATACAACATTTTTTTCAATTAATGAATGAATTAAAAAACTTATCGGAAAGATTATATTTAGAGCATAAAGACCAACTGGGTGTTAGGGGAGGTGGGTATTATGGTTGTTACTCTATCAATAGCGTTTTGCAAAAACATATCAATCTTCATTTAATGATCATTAACGCACATGTTTTTTCAGGTTTACCAGCGTGCAAACGTCAGCCACAAGTCTACGAAAAATTGTTACAAAAAATGGTTGGTTGTTTTCGCAGCAAAGAGGAAATGTTGAGTGAATATGGTATGGCGTCTAACAAGCCGATTGTTGACGATCGTTATGAAAAAATATGTGTTCTGGTAAATGATCCAAGAATAAGAGGAAAAGAAGAGATTGAGAATGTTGAGCTAGCAGTGTTGAAAGAAACTATCTCGCAAAGACCCTATCTTTTGAAAATTGGTGAAGAACTATTTGAAATACAGAAGAAAAAAGAAATTATTGCCTACGGTATCGCGATAGATTCATGGAACAACCATCAAAGCTCATATTTTCGTGAAGATTCGCCCGTCAATCCAAAAGCCAAGCATATCTTTTTGAAGAAAAATGGATTGCATGCGGCATATGGTTTTTTGATGAACATGTCACCGGCAAATGAAAATCTTTACTCCGAGGAAGTTGGGCGTATTCAAGATGGGGTTTCGGAACGGGAAACAATTACCAGCGAGTTAGACAGATTTCAAAAAGAAGTAAAATCTATTATCCAATTCAAAACAGCATTTCTTGGCTGTTTTGAAGGAAATCTATGGTCATATTCTTTCGAAAACGAACGATTGTGTTATAAGGGCAAGGATTATGAAAGTGGAGCAGAAAGAGCAAAAGTAAAAGACATAAGAAGACGGTTTGAGCACGCTTCACGCGAGACAGAGGATGATTTATCGGGAAAGCTCACTGTATATACTGTCGTTGATAGGCTATTCCGTGATTCACAGTTAACTTGTCATGATGAATATATAACACAGTCAATGGGTGTTGCTGATAAAAATAATACTGATAGTAAAATTATGCTTTGTATTAGTGATAAACGTCGAAGAGAACTAATGCTTTTAAGGTTGGTTCGTGAAACACAGATTCCACTCACGCTCGATTATTTTTCAAGAAATCTAGCTCATCTTACAGATCGAAACATAAAAATCTATGTGGAAGCTAATTTATTTCAGCCGGGATTATTACGCAAAGAGATTTTAAAAAACAGTGATTTATTTTTTTCACAGTTTAATCGTTTTGTTGATTCAGGTTTGCGTTTATATAAAGAAAAAAATAGCCCAACAAAAGAAAGTTTGTTTTTTATTAGGATTTCATTTCTTGTTTTTCAATATGCAGCAAGATTGGACCCAGAAAGACATATTGAGAAACTTGATTCCTTCTATATCAGGATCAATGAATTAATTCGCAGTTGTGATGATGATTCAGTCAAAAGAACATTATTAAAATATCGACTGATGACTGCCGATGAAATAACAAATCTTTCTCCACTGCGGGCATCAGAGTTTTTTGTTGATGGTTTAGAAGCGTGTTTTGCTTTTTCTTTATGGGAAGATAAAGAGGATAAAACTGATTCCGAAAGTGCGTATCAATATGAGTGTGCTAAAAAAAGACTGCATGAAAAATTAGAGAAAAAAAGTGACCTTGAAATTTCTGAAGCATTAAAAATTGTTGGACAGCGATTGAAAGTAGATTTGACTCGATCTGAAGCCGTTCAATGTGCGTATCCCAGTTTTGTGTTCACTGCAAATGGCGATACAGTATTGTTTAACGTGCAAACAGATATGGTTTATAGAAATGGCATGGCATTTATAGTAATGCCTGATGAATTAAAAACCCACCCGCTTCTTAAATATTTTGATTTGTCCTGCGCAACACATTGTTACCGCAGTGAAACGCAAAGGTTAAATTCTCCGACCCCGATTTGGACGGTAAAACATAATTCATTAGAAATGCAATTAGGTGATGGAAGGTGTTTAATTCGCGGCTTGGAAGGTTCAGATAAAGCAAAATGGTATGAGGTTTTTGCTATTGATGACATACAGGCACGAGATTTTCGTGTTGTGAATCGTAGCGGCGCTTTCTTAAAGCTCTCAGCGACTATCGCCGAACATGACACCTTTGTGCTTTTAAGTTGTGAAAATACTTCTCGAACAGATGTAATGCTTGTTAAAAAAGATCAAGTAATTATGAAAGGAGAGCGACTTTCTGCTGATGGAAGCGTTCAAATGAGAGAATGCAGTACGCAAAGAATTTTATGTCAACATGAGCCATCACAACTGACACACCTTTTTTCAAACTTTGAACCATCAAAATACATTGATGTTTTTTATGATGAAACAACAAGTGAATATAATATCGAGTTGTCACGGTATGGCCTCACTTTTCAAGGCACCAATCCTTCTGATCTTTATTGCATATTTAATGGCGAAAAATATTCTCTAAAAACATCAACAGAAAATATTGTTGAAAGTGGTATTCCGCAGCTAACGCTCATTAACGATAACGAAGAAGAAATTGTTATTTTACCAGAAAGTCAGTTTTTATTAGCGAGCGGTCGAAATCCCAATAGCGCATACAAACAATTTGCGTTAGATGTCAATGACACTATTGATGATCATATTGTTCCTGAGCTGATTAGAGAAAAGCAAGAAGAGCGAAGCGAAAGGATAAGACAAGAGAGAATCAGAAGCTACAACTATTACGAAAGATATGATGTAAGTAGAAGTGAAAATGATGAGGTAAAAATTTTACCCTGGAGACGTTCTGACTCGAAAAAATGCCATACAGTCAAAACAAAAAATGGTGAATTAATTCCAGAAAATAGTGAACAAGCGCTATATCTGGCTTACATTTATTTGGGAGCACATCAACCAGACAAAGCGTGGCAAATGCTAGAGTTATGTGATCAAAAGTATGGTGGCATCTCAGGAACATCTGCAGAAATAGAGTATTTGCAGTGGATTATAGAAAGTCTGCCTTATGATAAACAATCAATGTCATCAACACGCTTTCCACGAAGTGAAAGTGATCTTATAGAAAACACACCTCAGGTTGTTGCTTGTCAGTTAAAAGCACTTACGTTTATCGCTCAATTAGATCCATCTCAACTTCAAATGGAAAAACAAGTTGCGAAACCTGCACTCAATAATGATGAGATATCAAATCATCGCAGAAATAAAATGAGTGAATTTGTTGATAAAACAAGTAAGCATATTGTAGCGCTCTACGAGCGGCAGCTGCATTTTGAAGCAGAAGGCGAGTCTGTTGTTCAATATGCATTAACGAGCGAAGAGCGATGGGGATTGTTAGATTATTGCAAGCGGATGAATACGCTTACCCCTAACACACAGTTAGAATACCAAACATTATACGTTGAGATGTTACAAAAAGAGTTGGAGATCTTGCGCAGAACACACCATCCTTCCGCTCGTCAAAAAGAAAAGGTAATAAAGCAATATTTAAAAGAAGTTGATGCTGTAAAATTTCAGGCAAAATCTGTCGGTAATGCAAGGCTTATTATTGTAAAAGAAATTCCAAAGCAGGATCCATTTTCACCGCCAAAATCAACATCAGATATTTTTGTTTTGTTTCAACCTTCAGCCGTGGCTGCTTTATATAATTCAGATGCAGAAAATTTATTTTTGAATGATCGTTTTTTTGATTCTGCATCGGGTAATCATACAGGGGCAGTGACATCACTGACGGATGAAATAACAAAAGAAAACATCCTTCAATATTTTTCGATATATATATCTATTGCAGAAAACAAGGCAAGTCCTCATTTTAAGAAAATTAAACTATTTAGTGAAAGAGCATTGGTTGCTTATAGCAAGGCTCAAGGATTAGGTGTGGAATCCCCTGTGAATCTATTAGCAAATGTTTTATACCGAATTTCTCACAATCAAGAAAATGATTTTCTAAATAAGTCACTCAGAAACTATCAGGAAAAAATAGATAAATGGGATTCTGATAATGCTATAGAATGGAGATCATATTATAAGCCTGGTGAATATGAGTCTAAAAAACGACAATTTGGTATTGATCAAAAAATTGCTGAGAAAAGATTACGTATTGAAGCTGTTGTAAAGGAAGCTGAACGTCTACCGGTTGATCCTATTGAAATAAAAACACTTTTGCCACAAAAGCCAGCCCTGATTTCACTGGAAGGAATTATTGAGCGCTTACCTCCAATTGGACCAGAAAAGGAATCAGTTTCGCTTTCTGTTGAACCCCCTCCAATTTTGTCGTTTCAAGATTTTCTTAAAACAAACCATAACGAGTTAATCGCGCGTTTAAGATCTAAAATTGAAGATGTTGTTTCAACTGATACTGTCAGTGCATCCGATCCACAATCATTTTTTTCAACTGAAGAGTATCAAGCAGGTAAAAAACAATATGCCGAACTCATACAGTTAAGGGAATCATCACTGAGCCTATTTTCAGTTGATGAAGAAATTCAGCCCATAAAAGCTGGGATGAGAAATTATCATGCTTCTTTGCAAGGTAATCTCTCTCTGCTTGAACAGCAAATATTAGATTTCGCAAAGAGTCGGTTATCAGTGAGTCGCCTGGTTGACATGGAATCGGATGTTTCTCATAAACTCGATATGAATAAACTGCTGGTACTGTATCTTCAAAATGATATGAATTTATACCGTGATGAAACAAATCTCACCGATGCAGAAATTCAAAATCTGCATGTTTTATTGATACAGTACATAAGAAACAAGACCGCAGAACAACAGGCAATGAGATTTTTAGACTTGTTTTCTACGTTAGAAAATGCAGTTGGCAGTGATAAGAATGTTGTTAAATTACAAATAGCGCAAGCCTTTCTAGCCAAAAATACATTGAATGCATCGAAAGATACTGTTTTAAGTGCTTTTCAAATTTATGAAAATATATTGTTGAAAGAAAATCAAATTGCGATCCTAGAAAAATTATTGACTCAAAATGGTGATCAGGGTTATAGCGAAAGCATCGAAAAAATTATAATGGGAGGCGGTAAATCTAAAGTTATTTTGCCCACATTAGTTCAAAAAAAGGCAAATGGAAATAATCAAGTGATTATAAGTGTACCTGATACTTTGCTGAAAACTTGCTATGCAGATTTGAGAAATACATCCAAATCTATTTTTAATCAAGACGCTTTTATTTTTGAATTTAATATAAAAACTAATTGTACCCCTGAAGCGTTAAAGCGACTTCATAGCCGATTTATTCGCGCCATTCATAATAAAAGTTATATGGTAACAGCGGGCGAATCCATTCAATCATTAGAATTGAAATATCTTGATTTTTTAGATAAATATCAGAGTTTTAGTCACGAAAAATCAATAGAAGAGTACCAAAAGGAGCTGGAGAATTGGGGCCAATCAGTTCATCACTTAGATCAAATGCTTTTAATTCTTCAAGAGCGTGGAGAGCTCATTATAGATGAAGCACATGAGGGATTGTCTTCGAAGAAAAAACTAAACTATACGATAGGTGAGCCGACTTTTCTGAGTCGTGATATTGTTCATGCTTCAATTTCTTTTTATAAATTTATTTATAGTGAAACGTTTATAATTAGCGAAATTGCAGAGCCCGTTTCTTTCGCTAGCATTTTAAAAGATGAGTTTAAATTTACAAAAATGCAATATCAACAATTGTGCAAGCAAATCGCCCACAAATTGATTGATAGAGTGGACACACCGATAAAATCATTATTGAAAAATATTGAGGGGAAGTGTAGCACACCTGAATCAAAAGAAATTTTTCATCAGGAATTACAGAAATACCTGTTAAATCAGTTGGTGGAAGAGCCTGAATTTATCCGGAAAATTTCAGTCTCTGATAGAGAAATCCTAGCGCTTTATAAAGCAGAATTATCGCAATTTCTTCCATCCACCTTGTCTCGAAAACATCTGGTTAATTATGGAGAGTCTCATGATATTTCATCACCGCCAGATGAAAGAGCTATTGCGATACCCTATCGATCTAATAAGGTTCCAAAGTATGGCAGTAATTTTGGAAATGAAATAGAAGCAGTAAATTATACGATTCAATCTATGCTGTTATCAGGGATTCAAAAAGATCTTTTTATTAGATTGCTCAAGGAATGGAGAGAATCTTCAAGAAATGAATCCCTCGTTTACCGAATTGATGAAGATAATACAAAATCAGGGTCATTTTTTAAAGGCATAACGGGTGAAAGCTTTTCAGATAGTGATGTTTTATCCGAAAAAACACAGGAAAGGTTGTATAAAAAATTAAAATACAATGAGAGTGTAATTTTATCCGCATTAGAGAGCATGGTTTTAGGCAAAATAAAAATTGAAAGACAGATACTTCACTCGGATGCTTATTCATACGTTGATTGTGTTCATTCTTGTCAGGGGGTGACTGGAACGCCATGGAATAGCAGTGCTTTTCATCAGCGTCTTACTTATGATAGAAGAAACGCACTAGGAACTGATGGCTATGTCGTTAGTGCAGTAATAGCCAAATCACCACAATTTCTCGGTTTAGATTTCGATACCACGGAAAATTTTGTTAAGCGACTTCTAGGCGGCGCTTCAGGAAGAACCCGAGCAATTATAGATATTAGCGCTACATTTCAAGGAATTGAAAATATTTTAGTTGCAGAGAACCTTGCTTGTTATATTGATAAACATCAGGTTCAGTTTTCTAGTAAAAAACCAAAAATAAAGTACATTCTTTACTTTAACGAAGACGATCAATTGTCAGCGATGCCTGTATCATCCGAAGAAAAAGAATTGAACCCTGTTGTTATCGGCAGTTCTGATCCAAAGATTATTCAACAAAAATTAGGGTCTACACCAGAAGAATTATTTACCTTCTATGATCAATCCCATACAGTCGGTGCAGACATTAGACAGGATGATACAGCAAAATCTATTGTATTAGTTGATCATACGATTCAGCTGGGAAGTTTCTTACAAGGTGTTATGAGAATGCGGGGTTTGATTGAGAAAGATCAAACACTTGATATTGTTATGCCAACTAAGATGGAGATGGAATTTAAGGCTTCTCCTAGTGGCATTTTCAAATTTATCGACATGATGTATGAGAATGAAAAGAAACAACTAAGAGTTGACAATTTTCATGCTGCAGCTAGCAAAATTCACAATGTAATTCGAAACGATTTTCTCAAAAGAATTTTGGCAGTTGATACGCATGATGCTGTTTTGAAAAGCAAGCTATTTCGCCATTTTAGACCTTTTTTTATTGAGATAAAAGAAACCGATATTTATCCCCGCTTTGGTGGTATTTCAAAAACACTGCACACGAATACTTTGCTTAATGAAATTATTGATAGAAAGTTGGCACAATGGGAATCTTTGCTGCATGCAGCTGGATACAATGTAAATGCTGATGATGCTCAATTAATAAAATCCAAACTCAAATTAATTGTTTTAAATAAAGGCATTTGCGAAGAAGTGCAGGAAGTGTCATCAACGGAGTTAGATGATGCAGCTGAAAGCATGAAGCAACAAGAAAATGAAAAACAGATGCAAAAGCAAGCTGAAATTCAGCAGATGGTGGAAGAAACCGTCTCCAGAAGAGAAAAAAATTGCAACGACTATTTAAAAATTGATCTAAGTTCCGGAAGTGTCATGAGAGCCTTGGTTGATTTGCGTATCGGAAAGAAATCACTCAATACTATTTTTTCAACCACATTTTTTGATGAAAATTTATATGTGACTAGCAACTTTTCCAAAAGCTATAAGGAACAAAAAAGTGCACTTGATGCGTATCTCAAACCTGTTCATGCACTTTATTTTACAGAAAAAGAAGGGAAGCTGTATTGTCAGCTATTAACTCAGCAGGAGTGTAGAGAGATTTTTGAGCATGTTGCTTCTGATACGACAGGTAAATCATGGATTTCAACAACTTTTCATACAGTGCTCGCTGGTAAGCCAACGCCAACTTTTACAAAAAATTCACAGTACCAACGTCTTGTAACACAAGCACGATATTTTAATGGGGAATTTGATCAAATATTACAACATGATATTGATTATAGTTGGCTGAAAGAGCGTGCTGTTGAAAAAATACAGTTTTTTGAAAAATATATTTTTCCGAATCGTGAAACCAGCGAAGCACAAATGAAGTTAATGAAAAATTTATACTCGTGTTATTCAGAAGCTGTGGAGCAGGTGGCTGCGAATCCAGATATTACAAAAATTGCAATAAAAGATATTTTTTCTCATTTTAGCGAAGAAGATGTCGATTCAGTTTTTGAAACGGCGGGACGATTTAATGCATTGATAACATCCTGGAACGAACCTAATTTTTTAATTAAGTGTGAAAGTGAAAAAACAAAATTTGGCATCTATTCTTCGGATTTTGAAAAACACATAAATAGTTTAAAGAAATTAAAAGAAATGACCTCAGAAATTAATAAAAAATCTGAGTCATTATCTGTTCGAAATGAATATAATTTATTATTGCCTGGTTTATCGAAAATTAGTATGTCTTTACTCGCAACACTGCAGAAAAAAAATAATTTATCTTTTGATGATCGCAAAAATTATTTTTTATTGTATGCTGTGTCTGTTAATCCAGAATTAACGGGAAGTTTTTTAAGTAACGTTGTTAATGCAAGCCAAAATAATTTAATGCTTCGCTTTGCTGTTCTTTCAAATAATTTACCAAGCGCTAAAGTCAGCAGTGAAAATATAGACGCATTTCTATCATCAGAAAAACAGTCGTTAGCTACCTTGTCAGTTATAGCTTCTCATTCTCAATTAAGAGACGCTCAGGTTCTAACATTATTGGACATTGTGGATAAGCAACTAATTTCACGAAGCGAGCGTAACGATCTTTTGTATAAGCTCGTAACAAATTCTAGCTTGTCTGAAACGGTCATTGATCTTGTTGTTAAAAAAGCAGGCGTCTTAACAGAGGAGATTGCCTCAGCTTTACTAGAACGAGATGATATTATTGATCCGAATTTTTATCGTGATTTAATTGCCGCTCATCCTGAAATTTCTATAAAAAAAACGTCTGCATTTCTTAATAAGTTTGCTGTATTTTCTAATACAGAAGAACATCTTCGTTCTATCATTGCGCATCTATATTTAAACGGAGTAATTTTGACGCGAGTGATAGAAAATAAGTTCTGTAATAACGGTCTGATTAGTCAGATTCTAGATGATCCAGGAAACATGGTCAGTGGTGAACATCTCGTTGCCGCTCTAAATAATACAAATATTACTTTTGAATATGACGCGCTGTTAAAAATTGATACCTTACTTATCAAGAAAACAGAAGAAAGTCGCTTTTCTGAAACAGATGCAGTCATTAATAGTGCATTATTCGAAATGAGACGAAAATTGGCGAGCTGTGGTACAGAAGTACGCTACATAAAGGCATTATGTGATGAATTTAAAATAATTTATCAGAAGGCAAATTCTCCAGGTATGGTATTTTTGAGAGAAAAAATTGCTGAATTAAGAAGCCATACTTTGGCAGGCGGCTACACAACAAAAGCTAATGCAATAGAAAATGCGGTCAAATCACTTGCATTGGATGACCGAGCAATTGTTACTTTAGATGAAAAAAGTGATTTATCTGTTGCATTGGCAATGCATCGACATCTAGGTAGATCAGCTGCGCCTAAATACAGTTATGGTGAGGCACGTATTTCTAGAGAAAAAGCGGCAGATACCTATAACGAGTTTTCTCTATTTAAGCTTAATCAAGATAAATTGCTTAGTCAGTCCGTGGTGGATAGAAAACAAGCTGCATCAATTGTTTGCGAATACAATACTGACAAGCAAAAATTTGGAAGAACGGGTGTGAATTTATTTGGAGCGGGCACTTTCTCTAAAGAAATTATTGATTATTTGGATAAATACAGTAAAGGTGAAAAATGCTCATTTGATAAGCTAAAAGGAAAAGTGCCTGGCAAGCGTTTAAAGGAAATACTTGCTAAAAATGGTTTACTGGATAACACAGGATGCCTTAAGGTTGAAAAATTTTCGGGCATTGCAGCACATATGTCCAAGAGTATAATGCCCTCCCCCCCAAAAAAACTAGACGACTAAAAACCATAAAATATGAAATATAGGTTCTGTCAAAACTGGGGACATGCTTGGCGTAATGATCATGCTAAAATGAGTGAATCGCGTAAAGATTATCATTTTATAGAGAGCGAATGGCACACGTCAATCAAACAATATCGTTTTACTAAAGCAGACTCCTTAAAAACACCGCAACCAGATAAAATTACCATTCCTTTCATTTATTTTTCCGATAACTTGTGCGACATTGCTTACATTCATGTCAGTTCTCCTTCTTATCAGTAGAGAGGAGTGTTAAAAAAAATGACGTAATCTACTTGATTTTCAAACATTTTTTCATGTTTGTGTAAAAAATACCAACTTTGCGCAAAAAACAATTCCTTAAGGGCTTGTTAAAAGTATTTAAACTGGTAGATTGTTAGCTGATTAAGGATTTAAGTTTTCATGGATTCAAGGAATGGACAGGATGTTCAAACCTTGATATGAATATGAACAAATTGGACGATTTTCTTTAGGGAAAAAAGGTTCTAGGGACAGAACGCGTTGGTAGGGATTGCCAAAAAAAGGGGAGCTTCGGCTCCCTTTTCTAATGTTGTTGCTGTTGCAAGAAGTTATCAGGGATTACTTTTCAATCGGTGCAATATTATTTCCGTTCCCCTCTAATTTGGAGTGGATACCATTCTGCGCTATAGATTTTTTACAAACTCCAGCAGTAAAGCCTTCATTTTCTCAGCACCTTTTTTCGCACCAGACAAAGTGAGTTCGTGACTTATTTTTGTGTCGCTCATACCGGAACCCATGTTTGTGACAGCTGAAATCATCGTGACTTTCATGCCGCAATGATGTGCTGTCACAATTTCATTGATTGCAGACATCGCAACGACATCACCGCCCATATTTTTATAGGAACGAACTTCAGCGGGTGTTTCAAATTGAGGTCCGAGCACAGCAAAATAAACACCTTGTTTTAAAGGGATATTTAATTTTTCTGCGCTTGTTAATAATTGCGACCGTAAATTTAAATCGTAAACATCTTCCATGCCGAGAAATCGCGGACCAAAATCATCATCATTATGCCCAACTAAAACATTTTGAAATTGGAAATTAATATAATCAGTAATCAATACTAAATCGCCGGGGGCAATATCTTCGCGCATTGAGCCCGCTGCATTCGTGATAAAAAAGAATTCGCAGCCAATTAACTTCATCGTGCGTACGTATGTTTTTGCAACGAGGTGTGAAACGCCTTCGTAAAAATGCGCACGACCCTGTAAAAAAGCAACTGGCACACCATTTAATTTCCCCAAATATAAATTGCCTGCGTGGCCTGCAACAGTGCAAGGTGGAAAATCGGGTAAGTCGGTATAAGGAATTTTGACCGCGTCTTCTAAAAGATCGACCAGGTCACCTAGACCAGATCCTAAGGTCATGGCAAACTTAGGTTTGAATCCGGGCGCCTTTTGAGCGATTATCTTGGCAGCGTGGATAGCGGATTGTGTCATAGTGTCCTCGTTTTGTGTGGTGTATAATCAAGCGAGTGATTATAGATGGATTCGGAACTCAGGACGAGTAAATATGTTCGATACGATAACGGTAATAGCTTATCTTCTTGGAAATGAATCGGGCTTATCGGATCATTTACGCTTAAAAGCGCACTTCCTAGAAAAACAAAGTCATATTGCTCAGGTTCAAAACGCACCTTCTCCTCATTTAAAATGGCATGGCGTGCCGCCCGAAGCCAGCTCATTGGCGCTTATTGTCAAAGATGCCAAAAACACATCAGACACCTCAAAAAGAAATTATTACTGGGTCGTTTACAATCTGCCAATTGAAGCAAGAGAATTGCCTTATGGCAGTGCGGGTCAAATAAACAAGCAAGATGAAGGGGTTAACAGTTGGGGGCAAAAAAACTATCATACGATGCAAATCGGCAATAAAAAACATCCTGTCATTGTTGAATTATATGCCTTGGATAAACGCTTTTCTGCGCGTGAAAAAATGACGGGTGAAGTATTGGAGGAGAAAATTAAGCACCATGTGTTGGCGAAGACAACTGTTCGGGGATAAGGCCAGAAATTGTTTTAATGATTTCTTCTCGAGCGATTTGATTTTGTTTTTTAATCTCTCTTATTCTTGTGATTAAGGGCGCATTGAAAATTCTCGAGCTGTTTTTTTGCATTTCCAGATCGCCTGCAGTTTTTTGTCCCGCATCAAAATTTCTCTTCAAGGTTTTTAAATTATTTTCTACGCCTGTGTCGGATGGCAATTTTTCATAATCAACATTAATGCCAATATTAAACTCACGCAGCAAACCATAAATAAAAAAATCATATTCAAGTTTGACCAGCGAAAAAAAACTATTTTGCGTTTTTTTCTCAAAATAAGAAAATAAAACTTCCGCTTTCTCTCTTGCGTCAGATAAGAGTAAATCATTTTCCAATGTAGTGATAATTTCTAGCCATTGCGTGTCTGAAAATTTCTCTGGGGTTAATGCCGATTTAATTTCTAATATTTTAAAAATAAATTCGCTTCCCCGTTTTGTTTTTAGGGGTGAAAAATTTACGGCGCCTACAACAACGCCATGTTTCTGATATAAAAAATGAGCCAATGCAATTTGCACATAGCAAAGCAATATTCTTTTTAGAGGGTCTTGATGTGTCATTGCAGTAAAAAGTAATTTGAGTATTTCCCTAGCAGGAATTGATTTTAAATTACTTCTCACAAAAGAAAAACATTGCCCTAGCGCGTAAATATCGCTTGCAGCAGAAAAAGTAATGTGATGGCAGTCGTAATGCGGGATTGTATTGCCTTGTGCGTCCTTCCCTGTAATTTCAGGCGCCATATAACGTTCTGTACCATAGCCCATGTCGTTTTTAAAACCATTAGAATCCATGAAAGTTGCAAATCCATAATCACATATTTTGCTTTTAATGTCGTTCGTTTCCAAATCGACATTCACCAGAATGTTTTCAAGCTTTATGTCGCGATGCAGAATTCTACGCTGATGAATAATTTGTAGTTCGATGACGGTATTGAGTAAAATAAAAAAATATTGTTTTTCAATAATGCTAATTATATTGTCAGGTGTCGTTGGCTCATTTAAACAAGCGATGTTTCTCATCATGAAATATTGAAAATCAGTTTGATATAACGGAAAAATATAAATGGGCTGAGCGGTTTTATTTTTCCAGGCAGCCTGAAGTAAAAACTTTGCAGCAAAAGCGGCGTGATATTCATTTATAAATAGTTCGGGATCGTTTTGAATGACAAACCATTTATAAGCTGATTTAAGTGCAACCTTTTGTGTCGCTGCTTTTATTTTAGCGGTGCCGGCAAATTCACCCCAGCCAGGCCCAGACATCGCATAAATTTCATAACCTGTTTTGATGCTGGGGTCGTAATCTATTTTAATAAAAGAATGCCTGAGGGTGTCGTCAACCCAAACCTTTTGCCGGTGTCTTAATTTTGAATGTTCAGGATGCTTTTGTTTTTTTGCGCTCGTCAACGCGTCTGTTTCAAAAAAATAATGCTCAGCAAAGCGCCATTCTGCCGGCGTTATATTTTCAGTGTGCGCAGAAAAAGGAATGCGCCCATGATGTTCGTTTGAAATAGCATAGACCGCGTTTTTTATAATAATAAATGTGTGAGAGAGAGAGAATTTTTCTGCTGGTTTTTCAGGATAGAAATAGTGAGGTGGATTTTCGTCGTCGTAGTCGTAGCAACGTAATTTCGTTCCGGAGGGTGTGTCTTTAAGTTTTTCAGTCGCGATTGCCAATTCGTCGGCTGTAACAGTGCTAACAAAATTACCTGCTGCAGTGTAGCCGATGAATGTCTCTTCTGATTTGTACGTAACGGGTGTTTTTCGCATAAGTATGCATATTGTAGCCTACAGACTAAAAGTAAAAAACATGATTTGCTTATTTAATATAATTTAATGTCACTTTAATGAAAAAATGCGGCCACTGAGAAAGCGGCCGCAAGCAACAATATGATTAACCGGTAATTTTCACGTGACGGGCTTCTGGGCCGCTGGTCCCTGTGCTTTCAATAAAATGCACGGATGCACCGACGGTTAATTTATCAAACACGGGATGTGCGACGTGCTTTGCGTTAAAATAAAATTCATTGCCGTCATTGCCTTCGATAAACCCAAAATCGTCAAATAATCGGATCACCTTGCCAGACAACAGTGTTTGATTATTTTTAACGTGCTCTTGTAACAACTCAACATGGCTTTCAAGCTGCCTTGTCATGTCGTCAAACGCCGTGCGAATTGATACGTACATATCTTCATCGTCATTGTGCGTGCTGACCAATTCTTTTCCGGGAATGGTAAGCGTTAAGCGTGTGTTATGTAAATTACCGCGGTTTTGATTTTTATTTTCATACTCAACAACGACATGACAGGCGATAATGCTATCGCAATATTGTTGAAGCTTGTCGATTCTTTCGTCAATATGCGTTTTAACCGCATCTGAATGAGTGAGTCCTCGAAACGTGATTTGAACTGGGACTTGCATAAGGTTCTCCTTGAAAAACGGGTTTTGACTGCGTGTCATGGAAACAATTCATCCTTGCCATAATGTAATTGTAGTTGAAATTTTTGAAAGTGTTTAGCTTTCTTTAAAAACAATGACTTATATATCAGTGGAAATGAAATGTAGAATATGGTAATTATTAGAATCTAGAAGCACGGACGCGAGCAAAGCCATTTTTCCACTGACTTAATAAAAAGGTGTGGATATGCCGCCAAAAACGCCACCAAAAACAAGAAGACCGCTTTCAAGGGCAGATGCTGCGCAATCAAGTGCGCCTCCTTCGGCAATCGAAACACCGCATGCCAGAATAAAAGAAGCTAAGGCGAAAAAAATACCGCTTAGCTTGAAAGACATTACCCTGAAAAAGTTTAACGATTTAACCCTTGACGAAAAAGACGACCTCAATTTTTCAGAATTACAGCTTAATCAAAGCGTTATTGCACAATTGGTCAGTGATGGTTATGGCGACAAAATAAAAGACGCTCAGTTTGTTGGAAAGTTTGAAAATTTTAGATTATGCGGTTACGTGAAATTAACAAAAGCCCAATATAAAAAATTAAATATTCAAACTGATCAAGATCACTTTGTTTCTATGGCGGATACGTTAACTGAAAAAGAGTTTCGAGAATATAATAAAAAGCGCATTATTTTAAGCGATGCAATAGTTGAAGGCAGTATAACGACCACGGCATTTTCTGAATTAATAACATTGCATGCTATGGCATTTAGAAAAGTAAAGTTGGAGGGCAAAATTGATGGTTCTAATGCCTATTTACATAATGTGATTTCCCTAGAAGAAATCGACTTGACGGCGGTTGACATTTCCCCTGATTTTTTTAACCGCCTTTGCAATCAGTCCGCAGTAAACAGGAATGTAAAAAAAATAACGATCTCCCCTAAGCAATTAATTGACCTTGTCAATGAAAGAGAGGGGCGCGGAGCAACGATAACGCAAGTAAATATATTCAATGTACTGGGCTGTGAAAGAAGTAACAGTGTAACCTCGAATGAATTTCAAAAATTACGGGGATATGGCGTAAGTGATTTTGAAAAAATGACCATTGACTCAAATAAAAAATTAACATCGGCTCAGCGAAAGCAAGCTGGGTTTAAAACATTGGCGTTAGAGGCAGGAGATGTTGTTAGTCTTGAAGAAAAAAAAGGAAAAAACAAGGAACTAATTGGATATAAAATTGAAAATGCTGTTTTGACGCACGAAGAATATGACGCCCTAGAAAAAATACATGTAAACAATTTTGTTTCCGTCACGATAAAGGAATCTGCGACGAAGCACGAAGTGCATCATGAGGTCGCAACTGAAAGTCAAATAAGAAACGATAGGAAGAAAATGGCGAGGGAAGATGGCGTCAACGTTAACAGTGAAGAAATAAATAAAATTCTAGCTGAAATACCACAGGAAAATAGACCGCGCCTTGAAAGGAATGAAATTGTTGGCGGGAAATTAACCTTCGGCGAGGTATTTATCGACGATCAACCCGAAAAGCCATTTCATGGGCAGTTAAAAATACTCTACGATTTGGGCGTGCGTGAATTTGAAGCGGTATCCATTGAATTAACGCTGACAAAAATGCAGCGCGCACGGCTAGTTACGCTCAATGAGGCAAAATTTAGCGAGTGTAGTATTAGTAATATTCAAGCGTGTGCTGAAAAAACCGGCGGGCTACCGATCATTTTGTCCGATGGTGAAAATAATAAGTTATTCGATGAAACAGTAAGCCTAGAAAAAAATTCGGATAATGCTTCAGCATTAAAAGAGATAACGACAAAACTGTTCTCATCGCTTTCCAATTTCTCAGAAAAAAGCATACCGGCAAAATCTACAGGTGAATTAATCGCCGCTATTAATGGCGGTACTGTATTTCAAAATTGCATTATTACAAACCTAAGCGGTATTCAAACAGCGCCAATAAATTCAAAGCTGAAATATGATTTAGACAATATAGATTTTTCACAAATACATGCTCACAACATTTGTGATGACGATAAAAAAATATTGCGGAATTTGTTTTTAGGCGCAAGTAAAAAAAATGGCGTGAAAATATCGGCGACATTATCCGCAGCATTATTTCCGCGTGATTTTATTTTTCCAGAAGGCGGCAGCTTGGAAGGAGTTGAAATTCAGGGTGGTTTGTTATATTTTTCGGAAGCTGAAAATTTATACGCTTTGGGCGTTCGGAAATTTTCTGATGTTCAATTTCGATTTGAATACAGTAACGATTGCGCAAAATTGAAAGTCTTGAATGGTGCTGAGTTTGATTACAGGTGCAGCATTGAAAATATTATTCATAATAATAAGATTGAAATCGCAGATAACGACTCTCTCATCACTTTATCTTGCAGTGATTATTCAGATGACAGTAAAGAAGCTGAGTTGTTTGACATTCTCACTGGTGCAAAAAATATTGATTTGAGCGATAAAAGCGCCATCGGTCTAAATTCAGCAGCGCTAAATACCTTTTTGTTTGTGTCAGAAAAAAATGGCATGCTTCGCAAAAATCTAAATTTTAAAAATGCTGCGATAACCGATCTCCTTAAGCTCAGTCATTTTGGAAAAGATGTCGCTTATATTGACAAGCAAATTAAACTGATCGATGAATTAAATTCGATCAAATGGAATGATTGTGATTTTAAAAAAGGGATTGAATTACCGCTTTTTATTTTAAATCAATGCGCTGATTTTTTTGGTGATGATAATTGCATGAAAAACAGCTCATTCGCACCGCACGTCACTTTTCCAGAAAAGCTATCGTACGTTTTGCATGAATCAAAAGCAAATTTACAAAAAATACAGTCTCAGGAATTATTGAAAGAGACAAATTTAGAAGCACACCAGTTCGAGCGAATTTTAAAAGCAAATAATGTTCGAAATTTTCGTGGCTGTGTGATTTCAGGCGATGTTAATTTGTCCGCAACACATCCAAAAAGAATAGCGCAGCTCGATTTGCAAAATACCACGTTTAACGGCATTGTTGATTTTTCAAATTTGATTTTGGCGGGTGGAAAATTGCGTAACGCGCATTTTATGTCGGGTATTAAAATCAATCCTAAAACAGATTTCCGGGGTTGTGATGTAAAAATTAATTGGCCGAATGATATGCCGCTTATTTTTGATAAAACCGTTACGACAGTAGCCGAGCTTTATGGAAAAATGCTGACGTATTCTAATGCGCAGGGTAAAGATGATTTTATCGCCAGGCTCGAGAAAAAATATGCCGGACAAAGCAATTCAGGCCAAAAATTATTTGAAGTCCTTCGTCATATTCAAAAATATGAATCATCAAATTGGTTAAGTAAGAAAATACAAAGTCATCGAACAAAAGATGCGCTTTTTGATGCATTAAGTACTATCCCTGTTGTGATGCAAGCAAAATTTAAAAATACGGATACAGAAAGTAATGCAACAGCAGAAACGGTTGTTACCCAAGCGATTACTGCAGAAAGGAAGTCTTCTGAAAGTAGTAATAGCGATAGCGAAAGAGAATCGCCACGGAATATCGACGTTGTTGTATTGGGAAGTTTACCTCGCAAAACGACTGAAAATCACCAAAATGCATTTACGCGAAGTCCTGATTTGGAATTAGAAAAAGCGGATGCGCAAAGAAAAGCATTAGATGTAGCGATAAACGAAGCTAAAGTAACACTAGATTCTGCGTTGAGGCAATTTAACCCTGAAAATAATGAAAAAACAACTTCTGCATTTAAAGTAATTAGTGAAAGTGATGTTGAATTGTCAGGATTTTATTGCTTAAGTGCAAAAAAAACAATGGATCAAGCACTTTCAAATTTTGAGCTCAAGAATAAAAGTGGAATAATTGCCGCCTATCAATTCCTAATTATAATTAATGAATCTTCTGATTATGTAATCCGAGCAAGAGACGTGCTCAACGCTGCCTTGCTTCTTGAAAATCCAGTTGTCGACGACGCAGCTGTTTCAGCATATTTATTAATTCAAACCATCATTGGAGAAAGTGCGGTTGAACGATATCAAATACTGCTGCGAGATAGTATTTATCCAAACTGTTTGAAAAATGCTTCTTATACTCATAATAATGAAAAGTATAAATTATTTGAGCCTTTATTTATTGTTTCTGGTGTCATTAAAAACAAAATAAATGATTGTCAGCACGTGTGGGCTAACATGCGATTAGCGGATTTATCAAAAGCCAAAAATCCCATTTGTGTGGATCCCATTATTGTTAAGAATGTGGCTGTAAAAATTGCAGCAAGGAAACTGAATGCGGGTGAAGATATTGTCATCATTGAAAGACAGTTGTATATCGTCGAATTAATTAAAGCTGGAAAGGGTGACGAAGCCAAACAGGAAGTGGCTATTATGAAAGCGGTGTGGGGAAAAAAAGCCGAATTACCTGTGTGCGCTGAAATATATCATGAAGCATCGTTTATTGATTTGGTCGATGTCGGTATTATAGATCAAGCTGTTCTGGATAGAATCGAACTGAGAAAGAAAATTGTGACGCCAGTAAAAAATACAGCATGCCCTCCCTTGCGAGAGTCTGAGCATGTGCTCGAGATGCGTCAGAATTTCGCACTTCAAAGGGTAAGCTTTATAATGGCTTTGTTGAAGGAAGGCAGATTTTTAGAAGTTAAGAAGGAACTTGATGCCCTTTTAAATGGGCAGGCGCTATTTGATGCAACTTCATTAATACCGAAAATTAACACATTTTTAAGTGATTTATTAGAAGTCGAGGAAAGGACAGACTCTAAATTTATGCTGCTTCAGCAATTTAACAGTTCAGCATTAAAAAAAGATTTTGAAAATGCAAAGTTAAATGTGGCGGTGCTTGCAGAAAAAGAAAAAAATATTTTATCAGGTGCGCTTGCTTTTACACGTAGATTATCAAAAATAATCAACCCCATTTTAACGGCAAAGAAAATAAGCCCGGCGTGTTTAGAAGCCTTAAAAATTTGCGTTGCAAATAAAGATAAGCTTGCTTGGGTCGATGAAAAAATAAAACTGGTTGATTTGCTTCATAGATTGAAAGGCATTGTTGAGTCCACTTCGCCCTATGGATTGTTGGCGGAATGCTTAAATTCACTTTTATTAACGACGATTGACGAGGTAAAGGAAAGAGAAGGTGCCGCGGTCAAAACAAAAAATCCGCTTATAAAAATAAAGGAGCCGCACGAACTTGAGGATTTCACACAAGAAAAATGCGATCAAATATTTTGTGCTGCATATAATAAAATATATGCTGCTGAAAAATTAATAAAAGAGGTTGATCCAAAATGGAGACTTATTCTTCGCAATAAGGCAGTAGAACACACGCTCAATCAAGAAGGGAATATCGTTGGGGATTTAAATTACTATAGCGAGAAAGATATAACAAGAAGTTATCCTAGAATATTAGCTGCTGGTAGCATTGCTGCAAAGATATACCCGAAAGAAGGTTTGCATAAGGAATTTTGTTTTGAAAAATTGTGTACGCCGCCCGATGTTTCAAAAGATGAAATAGCGCCAGTTAATGTCAGTTTTTTCAAATATCAGCGTGCTTATGCTATCCAGATTGCATTTCAGGCATTAAAAGATTGCCCGCCAGAAAAATTAGACGAGCAGCTCTCTTATTTTAAAGAATTGCTGGAGGTGTCAATTGAAGAAATAACAAAAAATCATGCTTATGATGATTTTGGTAAATATCTAAATGATATGTTTACTGCTTTAAAAGTAGTTAAAGCCGCTTGGCTAGAGCAAACATCTGCTGTGATTGCATTCCCTGGGAAACCAAAAAAAGGGGAAGGCAGTGCGCTAATGCGGGCAGAGTTATGTGAAAAATTAATAGAAGCTTACGCTCTAAAAAATAAATTAAATACAGCTCATCCTGCTACAACGGCTGTTTTACTTAAAAAAAGACAAGCGCTGAAGGATGCGATACAGGCGATATTTATGCCCGTTTTTCGCTATGGCTATACTATGGCTGTAGATTTAAATGTGCGCGCGAAATATGAAGCGATTAGCGCAAAAGAAGGTGTAGCATTTGAAAAGAAAACGGATGACTATTTAAAGAATGCGGCTGTTTTTGATAAGAATGCTTTTAAATATGTCTGTTGTTATCAGCTTCAAGGCTTGCGCGATGAAATGTACAAGGTAATAGACACTTGCCCAGAAGATGAAATTATTAATATGGTTAATCTTATTTTCACCGACATTTCAGATGTAGGCGATGCGGCAAAAAAAGAAATTTACCCTCATAAAGGTTGGTTTATTTCACGACATGGCACTTACGCTAGCGCTGCTGAAGAGTCAAAAAAGGAATTTGAAAAGCAAAGAAAACTATTACCGCAATTAATCAAAAAAATAGATGACGACGATAGATTGGCAAAGACGGCTGCTGCTGAAGCGGAGAAAGTAAGCACAATATGTGAAGTAGTAACGCCAGCAATATTATCGCCGAAAGTCTCGCCGCGTTTTTTCTCTGATACTGTCGTTTCCAGTATGATGGCGCGCTCAAGTGCGCAGCCGAATGAGGAATGGGCGATTGCGCAGGTAGACAATTGCCTGAATAACTTTGCAACTGACTATCCAGCTCTGTTTCAATCCATTCAAGCAACAATTTCAGACAAAAAAGAAGTGCTGAAAAAAGGCGGATGTAGCATTGAAAATTTTTTTGAAGAAATAGAAACTTGCGTACAGGGCATGCCATTACGCGTGCAAGATTCACTCCGCCTGGGTAGCGCATCGCCTTGTAAAATAAAGGCAGTTGAAAATATGAAGCAAGCAAAAGAAAATTGGAAAAAACGCCAAGCAGCAGCGCAATTAGAAACGGCGATGATGACCGATGAAATACGACGAGACATTAAAAAATCTGTCGAAAATTGTTTAAGCCCTATTTTTAATTATGTGCGGGACAGAGTAAGGGCAGCCAATGCAGCTAAAATAGCAGCAAAAGTCGTGAATGCTGTTTTAATAAAAGGCGTTGCTATTGATGGTAATAATATTTCAACGAACGAAGCATTTGCTTTGTATGCGGAAAATGCGCCTATTTTGAAGGAAATGTTAAATCAATATGATGCGTTGAATTACCGGTACGCCTATGACTTACAGGAAGCGCTAACAGGATTTTGTGTTGCTGTTGATTGTGCTACATCATTGCTAGACGTACCACTCATATTTGCGAATTTGTCGAGCGCACTGTCTTCTCAGGAGGCAGCGCATTGGGGTTGGGCAACACTGGGATATGAAACAAATAATAAATTTAATTTATTAAACAAGGCAGCGGCTACAGAATTAAAAAAAATCAAAGAAAAAACCATATTACAGAATGCGCCGATGGTAGATAGTTCAGCAGCGCGCTCGGTAGCCTGCTCGTGATACCAGCGACAAACCATCAGAAGCACGCACGCAGCGCAGCGTAGTAAGTGCGTATGTGGCAGCGTGAGTCAGAAGCGAGCGGCGGCAGCCCTCGCGCATATATAAAAACACGGTATTGCGATAAGTAATACACCTGCTATTCTCCTTCTCCCCATCAAGGAGCACAGCCAATGAAAAACGACAAACTGCCCTGGGCTTATTTCCTAACATACCGAACCTACAATACATGGCGACACGGCGACGATCGCTTCAGTGTTGATTTAAAGCATAATATATTCGGTGCGCCAAAAATAAGCCCCAACCCCCGACTTGAACAAGCTATGAAACTTGCCGCTTCCGACGAAGAATTAATTTTAACAATTCCTCAAAGAAATACAGTCTTAAAGTCAATTGTTGAAACGTGTAAATATAATAACTGGAATTTAATGGCAGTTAATGTTCTTATTAATCACGTTCATATTGTGCTGCAATCAGAATTATCATCTCAAAAAACAATGGGAAAAATTAAATGTTATGGAACCAAAGATTTAAAAAAATTTCATTCTGAATTGTATGGGCGTGAACATTTTTGGGCGCGTTCAGGCAGTACTAAAAATATTTGGCAGCCGGAAGGGGTATTTCAAAGATTGTATTATGTTGTAAGAGGGCAAGAAAATTCATCTGTGCTTTATTATGATAAAGAGTTTTATGATCGCTTTGATGAGAAGCTGTATGAGGCATACTTCACAAAATGAATTCTGTTGCTAATTCGCGCGAGGGCTACCGCCGCTCGCTTCTGATGGTTCGTTGTGGTTGCAGCCGCCATCGAACCAGCTATTCAGCAACTAAATCCTTGCGAAAATTCGCATTTCGCATCGAACCATCAGAAGCGAGCGGCGGTAGCCCTCGCGCAAACGCAGCAACAAATTATCAGCTTACTTCTGAATCTGTCGACACCGTGTTTCAGGTAATACAAACACAATTAAAATAGCAAGAATAAATCCTACAGGGAAAATCATCATCGCCCATTTAAAATCACTCGACAAAAAATGCGTGCTGATTTGATCTGCGCGCATCATCATATGTTTATCTAATAAATACCCAAAAAAAGGCTGAAATAGCGCACTGCCGCCCTGAACGGAAATATTCACAACACTCACCGACATCGCTGTAATAACACGTTTTGAATTTTCTGCGACAAGCGGGTAACCAATAATTTGCGTGCTGGTGCAAATACCCATTAAGAAAAATAAAGTGAATAAAACCCAGTATGATAAATTAGGGACATAAATAATGCTTAGCATTAATCCCAATGAAATAACCGCACCGACTAACATCGGCGGACGCCGCATTTGAATTTTATCTGAAATCCATCCTACAATCGGCGCACCCACTAGTGTGCCAATAAACAGCATCGATGAAATTTCAGAAGCTTGTATTTTTGAAATAGAATACGTATGCGTTAAATATAGCACGCCCCACAATCCACCCAGTAAACCAACAGGTAAATTCATCAAGCAAACATAAAGCCCGCCAAACCAATTTTGTAATCTAAAAAAAGCCATGCGCAAACTGGTGAAAAAACCAATTTCTTGAATTAATGTTTGTTCTGCGTGATGTGCTTCTGCATGTTCCGCAGGGTAATCTTTCACCACTGCAAAAATCAATAAAAAGAAAAAAACACCTGCTGCCGCATCAATTTTTAAAGCGACACGCCAATCAACCGCATGCGCCAATAACGCCATGGGTGTTTGTGAAACCCAGCCCCCTAGCATCGCCATCGTCACCACTAAGCCTGTAATTAACGCCATCCTGTTCGCTGGAAACCAACGTGATGCCAATCGAATGACACTTAAAAAACAAAACGCACTGCCAATACCTGTTAAAAAACGAAAGAAACAAGCCCAGGCAAATGAAGTGGAAAAAGAAAACAAAGCCGTTCCCAAAATGCAAACTGCCAATGCCGTTAAAATCACGCGGCGTGTAGAACAGCGATCAAGCAACATGCCCGCAATAAATAAAAATACAACATTTGCGATAAAATAAAATGAGGATAAGTCGCCAAGTCTCGCAGCATCAATATGAAATGAGTGCATCAATGAAGATGAAATTGAATTAAACACATTCATCTGAATAAATTCATAAAAGAAAAATAAGGAAGCGACGAGAACAACAATCCATGATCGGCAAGTTGCTTTTTTTGGCGCGTCAGGTGTGTTTATTTCAGAAGCGTTGTGATGAAATGCGTGCGCCATTGCCTGATCCTTATTTTAAATTGTTCCCTGAGATTCTTCATAAGCCACGCATTTTGTTTCACGCACACAAAGTGCTGCAATTAATGCAATTGCGAAAGCAACAGGCATGATTAAAAATGCAAAATGATAATTGTGCAGTGAATATTGAGGAATGCCATTCACCATTGTGTGGTTCCATCCTCTGTTTAATAATGCTGGAAAAACGGGAATTAAAAATCCACCTGCCATAATCAATACCGACGCCAACCCTTCCGCCGTGCCTGTTAACATATTGGGATTGCTCTCAGCAATTAATGGATACCCTAAAATTTGTGCGCTGATCACAAAACCCAATGCAAAAAATAAAAATAATAACGCGTCGAATGATAAATTCGGAATATACATAATCGCAAAAATCACAGCAATGGATGCAATCGCGCCCACAATCATGGGCATTTTGCGATAACTAATAAAGTCTGAAATCCAACCAATCACGGGCGAGCCAATCACTAAGCCGATAAAAAGCATTGAGGTAACATAAGACGCATTGATATCAGTTAAATGTTGCGTTTGTGTGAGATACCAGCCGCCCCATGTTGAACCCAATAAAAAAACGGGAATATTAATTAAAGACGTATAAGCACCTGCCAACCAATTTTGTGTATTTGAAACGGTTTGTGTGATCGCGTGCCAAAACCCCAGCTTTTCCAAAGAAATATGTTGGTTGGCAAAAAAGGCTTCTTTGTCTTTTGGGAAATCCCGTACAAACAAAACAATAACAAACAACATAGCAAACCCAGCCGCTGCATCAATACGCAATGTATTGCGCCAGCCGAAAGCTTCTGTCAGTCGTGTGAAAGGCGTTTGGGCGACCATAGCACCCAGCATGGCGAAGGTCACAATCAACCCAACAATCAAGGCCATGTGTTTTGCTGGAAACCAACGTGATGCCAATCGCACGCAGCTCAACAAACAAAACGCGCCGCCCGCACCCGTGATCAATCGGCATATTTCAGCTTGCCACAAAGCCGTTGTGAGTGAAAATAAGAATGCGCAGGTCACACATAAAAACATGGCAATGGCAATGATCTTGCGGGTTGAAAAACGGTCTAAAATCATGCCGGCTGGGAATAGGAATAAGACGATGGCATACATATAACAAGCGGATAATTGGCCCAATTGCGTTGCATTGGTCAAGTGGTAGGCAATGTAGAGCGATGAGTCTAAGGCATTGAAAACATTGACTTGTAAGAATTCAAAAAAGAAAAAGAGAGAAGCGGAAAAGACAACTAGCCAGGGCTGAAGGCGGTTAAACAAACGATCAGGGTGTGTCATGGACTGGCTCCGCTCTGTGGTTTGGACAGCGAGAGTATAAGCAGTGAATGAGGGAGTGGCAAGCTATATAAAAATGATATGCCGCGACGAACCATCTGAAGCGAGCGGCGGTAGCCCTGGCGCGGGCAAACGATAAACCCCATCTTTAAGAAAAACTTAAGAAATCTAGCCTATAATGATTGGAAAATGCGAAACCTATGCAAAAATCGTCAATGAGGTGAATGATGCCATACAAAACAGATCTTGATAGTATCAACTGGAAGCTTCTTGCTGCTGAGCTTAAAGCCTTAATTGAGAAAAAAATGCGTGCAACTTCAGTAATTCCTGATGGAAAAACCATTACTGACGTCCTGAAAAACAATCGAATTCTTGCCAATGTTTTGGTGAAATTAGAGGTAATAAATAATGCTTTAGCTCTAGATATCAGCTCTGATAATGCTAAAAAACAACATAAACAATTAGCCATCATCATGTTGACCTTGTTCGACCCAAACAAAGATGATGAGTGGAATAAAATAGCTGGCGCCAATCTTCTCCCTGAGATATTCACCTGTGATCAATTGCCGGCAATGCGTGATGGCACGACAAACACTACAGACCAGGACAGAAGATCATTGAATCCGCTAATGGAAGCAATATTAGCAGCCTATAATGCACAATCTAATACAGTTGATAGTCAACCATATTCAAGCATATTTTCAGACAAGACTGCTTCAAAAGACGACACTAAACAACGAATAGAAAAAATGTCTAATGGTTTACGCTCTTCAATATTATCCTACTCTGCCGCAGCACCGATATTAAACAACACGCCCATTCAATTCGAAGCACAGCGACTTTGTATTTTACAAGCAGCTAAGCTTATCGCAGCTGACACTGCTTCAAGCGAAAAGCTAAAACGTTTTGCGCTTAACCTGGCTTTTGAGCTTGAGCAATTAGGCAGTTTTTTCACGGAAAACGATTCTAAAAATGCAGCAATTTCAGAACCAGAGTTGACCTTTAAAAAAGAACAGCTGCTTTTATTGCTATCCGCTGCACTGAAATTTTCAGAATTTCATGATTATGCAGCCTTGGCAACGTGGTTGACAAACGACAATCTCATCAATGATTTTTATGCGGTAGAAGAAAAAAAATATGACCTAGCAGATTGGAATTCAGCAGATGAAACAATGTCACCAACACGCGGCGCCAATAGTGTGTCTCAAAACATTAGCACAGCAATCAGTGTTACAAGCTGGGTGGATCTTAAAAATAACGCCATCGCAGCAGTAATAGAATATCAACAAACCATTGAGGGCGGCATGGAAGGGAAATTCCGCGCGGCGCGATTATTGGAAGCACTCGAAACGCTGACGGCTATTAGCAATTCAATTACCCCGGGGATATTAGAAACACATCAACGACGCGAATTGATTTTATGGTTGTCTGCAGTAGTGGTTTACCCTGTTTTTCAAAAAAAATTGGGCGGTCTGTTAATAGAGAAAACAGGCTTAGACAAAAAAAAATTAGAAGCGTTGCATATATCGCATCGTATTACAGCGCCACGCACATGGGATAATTCTTCGTATGAACTAAGGGCGAAGCATAAGTTAGAATCAAATACAAATTCATCGCAAGAATTTTTCCACGCAGCATATGAAAAAAAACCATTGTCAAAAATAAAAGCTGAATTAATAGCAGCGGCAACAAATTATTTAATGCGAAAAAATTCCGATGATGGCAAAAATAGAGTGCAGAATTTCAAGCGTGCGCTTACGTGTTTGAGATGTGACGGGACAAATGACCTCGATTCAAAAGAAGCATTAAATGAACTTATTTTCTTGCTTGTGCAACATTCCGGCGCTAAACATTTCAAAAATGAAGTATTGGCGACGATTGGATTTCAAGAAGGCTATTATAATAAATATTTTCATTGTAAATTTAGTAGCTATGGATTAAAAGAAGACCACGCCAAAGCAATTTTTGACATGCCGTTTCGATCTCTGCTTCCAACTGTCAATTGGGAAAAATTTAAAGTAGGTCTGAAAGCCGCAGCAGCCGAATATTTAAACGAAGAAAAACATGACGAGCTTGGCACAGCGCGCGCGCAGCATTTATTGGACGAGTTGAATAAAATTGATGAACAGTTATCAAGTAATTCAATAACAAATAAAAAAGCGCAGCAAAAATGGATGATATTGGCCTTTGCAGCGATGTTTGAATTCATCCCTGCATCAAATAAATTAGCAGGAAAAATAGCGCATGAAACAGGATATGATCATGAAGCGTTTAAGGCGCTTCGCTTTACCGTAATGGGTTTTTCAAACATCGCTGTGATTAAAAAAGCAAAAGAATTGCAAAATTTAACCATCGTGAATGATTATAATGATTTACGCCTGCGCGTGATTAAAGCCACAGAAGCTTATCGCAATGCCGGTTTAGGGGGCGAGAAGGGAAAATTCAGAGCGGAGTGTTTTTTATCAAAGTTAAATGATAAGAGATCGACTAAAAATGATTTAATTTATTGGATTAAAGTTATCGTTTTTGGGTCGAGCTCTAAATTATTAAAGACGGCTATTCTGGATTATATTGCAGATATCGCGCCGCATGGTTTAGATGAAGAAAGCCTAACAAATTTGCAAAGTAAAGATAGCGGTAAGCTTAACCTGCGAGCTGGGTTAAAAAAATTAGAAGAGGTGGATATAACACTTAATCGCGATGTTTCTTTTTTTAAAGATAAATTATTAAAAGCAGCCAACGCAATACTTAAAAGCTGTCCAAAATCAGAAGCACGTCGAATCGCAGTTATTTTAATTGAAAAATTGAATGTGGAAAATTTAAGTGAAGTTTACTTGAGGCGCTTGGCCTGTGCAGTCTGCGAACTTAATGAGGATTTGAAAGGCGAAATATTGGCGTGTTGTTTGGCTGATATGAAAACGTTGAAAAAAGATGCCTGGGACGCTCGTGTTGTAAATGCGAGTGATATAGAGCAAATCAAAACTGAATTCAGTGTTTTTCATTCGTCGCCAGTTGACACCCAAGCTATTCCAACAACAACGAATCGAGCCTCAGAGCCCCGAGCGTCAGCGAGTGGAGCAACGCCGTGGAATTTAGAACAATTACAAGAATTTAAAAATTCCATAGAAAAAGCACTGAATTATTACATGAGCGCTGATATTGCAGGAGCTGAAGGGAAGCGTCGATCGCAAGTAGCGTATCAAATGCTACGGATGCTTCAGAATACTGATTTAGCCAATTTACAAGAAAAACTATTTTCTATCGCACGTTATCTTTTGCAGCATGGCGCTGCAAAAAGAATGTTCGCCTCGCAACATTTGCTCGATAGAATATTAATTCACACGGGCATGAGTCAATTTGAATTGGAAAATGTTTTAAAAATAAAATTGCCGGAGCGGGTTTTGGGGCATGATACCGCTGCCATTGAAGAAAGAGAGTCTCAGCAAACTCAGCTATTGACAATGACTGATGGCATTAAATGTCAGACAGTTAAATCTGAGGATGATCAAGATCCTTTAGCGCAAGAAAATCAGCCTACATCAAATGATGAATTTCAAAAACTGGGTTTTAAGGATCTGCCTGAAATTAATCGATTTGTTAAAAATATTTATACCGCGCTTGATGCCTATCAAATAAATAATATGGGTGGAGAAGACGGAAAATACAGAGTGGCCGGAATTCGTTATTTATTAGATCAAATTTTTCGAAAGCAAGCGGCAGCCTCTGAAAGTATGCGCGATACACAAGAACCTGATCCCACACGCGGAACCCATCAGAAGCGAGCGGCGGTAGCCCTCGCGCAAACAGGCGATGAATTAAAATCATGGGATACACTAACGCTCGCAGAAAAAAAATTATTTCGAAAAATTATTACTGACTGCGCCCTACGACCAGACGCACCAACGCTCCAGGAAAATATAAATCAAGCGATCGGATTGCAAGGAGAGAAATTAAAAACGATCCAGGATAATTTTTTCGCGACATCTGAATGGAAGAAAGGTGAAGTTGAAGAATCTTTTAAAGAAATAAAAATGAGAGAATCGTTCCAGGATGCTTTAAAGAAAAAAGAAACTTTCATCGAATTACAAGAAACGATCATTGCGGTTGCGCAACGCTATTTCCAACGTGCACCGTCACAGCAAGATGCAAAAATCAAAACACGCATTGCCAATTTCATTGCTGCCTTAAGAGAAATTCGCGCAAATCTCGATGATAATGACATAGATTTAACCGAAAGCTTTTATGAATTAACAAAGATAACGGGCTTGTTTTTAAGTTATGCTGAAACAGGAATCAAAGAAGATATTTTAGCTAGCATTGAATTGCGATTTCGTACTTATTATGAAGTGAAGGATTATGTTGTAGCAATAAATGGAATCCCGCTTAACCTAAATAAGGAAGAAGCGGATTATATTTTTAATGACGGTGTTGCGTATTCCAAAGATATTCCTGATTGGCAGAGTTGGGGAGAATTTGAAACGATAAAAGAAAATTTAAGTGCGATTTTAGCAGATCCAGTTGCAAACTTTTGGGTAATTGAAGAAGAAGGATTGCCATTGGGATTTAATTTTTTAGCGGCCATTAATAAAATTGATATGAAAACAACCGCAGGTAAAAAAGAATTTATCACCATGATGTCTGCCATTGTTTTTCATTCCAACGCAAGGCGTTTGTCTTCTTGTTTGTTAGAGCAAGCGGGAATTACAATACATCAATTAAAAAAACTACAATATGATTTTGGTGTTGAAGCAAGAAGTGATAATGGAATTAAGAGCGGCATTTCAAATGCAGCAGCGCGTAAGATGTTTTTTGAATTAAATCAAAAAACGCTTGTTACTGATTGGGCAGCTTTAAAAAAAGGCGCTTTGGCTGCACTAAATGGCTATTATGGTTCCGGCCTTGCTGATGGATCGATTGCGGGCGTAGAGATGAATGCTATCACTGAGTCGTCTTTGCCCCTAAAAATGCTTTCTAATCTGATTAAAAGGCTTGAAGCAATAAACGTTGATGGTGTAATGCCATACCGTGAAAAGTGTAAATTGATTGCGTTGATAAAAGCAGCTAATGCACTAAAAGACTGCCCCTATCTTACGAATGTGCTATGTGATTTCCTAAAGCTTAATAAAAAAGGGTTGCATAATTTGTTTGAATCATTTGATGTGGGGTTATCTGTAAACAGTTTGAATGTGACCGTTGCTTTTACTGGACGTGAACTAGATGGTTTGGTTATCGCAGCACAATATGTTTTGCAAACAGCGGGTAATGAATCCCAGAAAAGTAGTGCTGATGGGTTTTATAAAACATTAACCGAATTAAAAAACGAGCCGGAAGCGTCTATCAGAATTCTCAAAATGATGATGCTGACAAGAGCGGCCTTGGAATATCAATATATTTCGAGAAGTTTGAATACAGTCTTGCCTTTTTCAATAGGTGAACTCAATATGCATTGTGATACATTGCGAGATAAAATATACAGCAGCAGAGGTGAAGGTGAACGCGTGGCTTTTAAAAACGCTCTCGAGATTTTTAAAAAAGAAATCATACGGCCCTATTTTACTGTCGATAATGATGAAACCTTAAAGACAAGAATTGACCGGCTTTTTTATTGGGATGTTAAAGATAGTTTTTCACGCAATAGTATTCCTATTGAACATTCTGATGTTTGCAGATTACAAACAGAAATAGGTGCTATCAGTATAGCAAGAAATCCTAATGCAACGTTTTCTCAAGCATCACCACAAGCCAACCCTATTTCAGGGCTGGTGAGTGATTGGGCCAAAAGCGCTTTAAGTGGTATTCATGACGCAATAGAATTTTACCTTAAAGAAAAGGGTGCTAACACAAATGACGAAGGCACGCGCAGGGCAAAAATTTTATCAAAAGCTTTAAATGAAATTGATTTATTAAAACCAGAAGGTGAAAAACAATTAGCGCAATTAATTTGCGCCGTGGTGTTGCATAGCCCACATAAAAGTACATCGGGCTCTCAAAATTTACGCGCTCGAATTTTAACGCATGCGGGGCTTCATGTGATGCAGGCGGCGATTTTGCAGGCGCATTTTAAAATTTGGGAGTCGTGTGCTGCGATGTCGCATGTCTTAATTGACACTAGAAAATTAAATATTGAAACTGGAAAATTAAATTCTATGTTCTTTCCGACTGAGCCGCAGGCAGTGCAATGGGTGGAAAACAAAAAAATTATTATTGAGATAATAAACGCGTATTTAGAAAGACAAAAAAGTAGCGATCTTAAAAAAGAAACGCTGTCTCCTAACATCAGACAAGCCGCTAATTTGTTGGATACGGTTAAAAAGTTGAATATTAATATGCCTGAAGGCCAAAGGGAATTTGCATTGGTGCTGTTTTCGTTGGATATTAAGAGCACGCTCCATAAGACCATCATGGCTAATCCTGTATTTTCGCAGTTATTACCAGAACTGTTAGATTCACGGTTTATTTCATCGGATGAAATCAAAGGAAAAGCGACATATTTATTGTCGCAGACAGAGGATACGGTGAAAGTGCTTCGTGAGCGTGAGTGTGAATTACAGGTTGAGCAACAACCTACGCCAAAAACATAGCGCGTACGATAAATGTTGTTCGGCGATTATTTTTTTTGCGAAGGGTTGCCCCCTTTGAAAAAAGTTGTTCACGTTGCGAAGGGTTACCCCCTTTGAAAAAGGGGGTCGGGAGAGTCGGACGGTAGTCCGGCTCGAACCGGGGGGATTTATCTCTTAACAGCACGCAACGCAATCTGCCGATAAATCTCATTCAACACATCCCCAACAGACCGTAAAACCTGCCAATTATCAAACCGCAATACCGTTAACTTCAACGACGATAAATAAGCATCTCTTATGCGATCCTTCCGCAATCCCTCATCAAGAAAATGCTGCCCGCCATCAATTTCAATCACCAGCTTTACCGCGGGCGCATAAAAATCAACAATATAATCCCCTATCGGTTTCTGTCGATAAAATTGAATATCATGCAATTGTTTGTATCGGATATATCGCCATAATAACTTTTCCGCATCCGTCATATCATTACGCAATTGCTGAGAAAATTTTTTTGTACGTGGGCTGTAAGGCAGCATTATCGATCTCCTTGTTTTTCAAAAGAGCGATAGTATAAAAAAACTGCTTTAAGAATTAACCTCGTGTTTTTCAAGTAAATCTATTTTTATTAAATCCCCCCGGTTCGAGCCGGACTATCGTCCGACTCTCCCGACCCCCTTTTTCAAAGGGGGTAACCCTTCGCTGCGGAAACAACGCCTTTTCAAAGGGGGTGATCGCTTTAGCTTGATGTATACCCAGGATC